>NZ_JBIWKI010000018.1:0-189123 GCF_044765565.1 Streptomyces sp. NPDC102437
TTTTTGCGCCGCCCCTTACGACGGGCTTTTCTAAATCCTGCCGGGGGGGCGGGGCCCGCCCCCCCCCCCCCCGGGGGGGGGGGGGGCGGGCCCCCCCCCCCACCGCTCAGCCGTTCAGATTCACCAGCAGCGGCGGCGCGTGTTCGCCGTCGACCGTCGTCACGGAGAGAACCGCGTGCCCGGCGGGCAGCTCGTAGGCCAGCGCGGAGGCGGACCAACGTTCGCGCTCCACCTGCCGCACGGTGACCGCGTCGACGGTGACCGCCTTGCCGGTGGCGAGCTTGCGCAGCGCGTGCATGGCGCGGGTGAACGGCTGGTCGGCGAAGACCCCGTGCTGGGCCACCTCGCGGACGGAGACCCATTCCTTGCCCCATGCCTCCGAGAACCGCTTCCCGTCCCAGGTGGTGACGCCCGGGAAGATCATGCCGCATCCCACCGCGCCCAGCAGCGCCGAGTGCAGCCCCTCGGGGACGTCGTCGAGGGTGCGCAGCGCCAGTACGGCGCCGGCGTTCACCGACCTGAGCCGCCTGATCCCCTGGACGGTCTCGGCGGTGACCGTGTGCGTCGCGTCGTCCAGCACCAGACAGGTGAAGACCGACCGGTCGGGGCGGGCCGCGGCGATCGCGTTGAACTGTGCGAGGACGAGGCGGGTCAGCACCCGGCAGGCCCCGGCATGGGCGCGCTCCGGCAGGTCGATCCGGACCCTGAGCGGATGCTGTCCCAGCGAGCGGAGCGAGAAGGGCCGTGCCTCCTGGCCGGTGGCGAAGAAACCGGCGAACGCGGGCCGGTCGAGGAGGGCGACGCGATCGGCCAGTACCGCCGCCGGGTCGCCCGCTCCGCCGGTCTGCCGGATCCGGGCGTCCAGCTCACGGAGCATGGCCGAGTGGCCGCCCGCCTCCAGGGCGCGTCGCAGCTCACCGACGGCCGACTCGTCCCCGGCCAGCAGCTCCCGTAGCGCCGGCACCGCCGGGAAGCAGCCGTGGACCGCCCGGTACGGGCCGAGCAGCTGGCCGAGGGTCAGGGCAGCGCGCCGTCCGTCCAGGTCCGGCACGTCCCCGGCGAGACCTTCCGCGAGGGTGGCCGCGGCCTCGTCCGGGTCGGCCGACCCGCCGTACAGGTCGAAGTCGTGGACGGACGAGGGGTCGCCGATCTTCACCACGACGTCGTACGCGTCGTCGGGACCCAGGGATGCCCCCGCGGCGCCCACCGCGAGCACCGCCGCCCCGCCCGTCAGGGCCTGGAGGGCCAGCGTTTCGACGACCGGACGCACCACCCGCGCCGTCTTGCCCGCGCCGGGCGGGCCGACCGCCAGCAGGGACGTGCCGAGGAGGGCGGGGTCCAGGGCCATGCCCGCACCCCTGCTGGCGTACGGGTTGCGTTCGTCGTCCGCGCAGTCACCGATCCGGACCTGGCCGGTCAGCAGATCGTGACGCGCGGTCCGCAGGGGCATGTCCCGGCTGCCCGAGGGATGCAGAAAGGCGTCGGCCCCCCGGCGCACGACCGCCTCGTCGAAGGACGCCGGTCCGTCGTGACGGGTCCGCGCCCGCTCCCAGGCACGGTTCACGCGCACGCAGTCCACGTCGTTCAGGTGCCCGGCCCGGACGGCCGCGGTGAGCGCCTCCGCCGCCTCCACGCGTCCAGCGGCGCGCAGCTTCGGCCAGGTCGCCGCGTCCGTCCCGGCCACGGGCGGCGGGTTCCCCGCGTCCTGCGGGCGGGGGGCCGCGCGCCGCGCCCGGAGAGCGCGGAGAGCCGCGGGCCATTGCCCGGCCCGGCCGATCGGCACCACGACGACGGCGATGGCCACCGCGTAGGAGCCGTAGGCGGCCAGGGTGGCCAGCAACTGGTCCCCGCTGAACAGCCAGCCCCGCGTCCAGTAGAAGAGGACATCCAACAGCGGCACCTTCTGGGTCCAGATCAGCCACAGGGCCAGTAGCGCGCCGAAGCCCGAGAGGGCCAGCCGGGCACGCTCCGGCCGGGGGCCTGCCCAGTACCGGAAGAGCCCCGCCCAGTGTCCGACGCGGGCTGCCCACAGCCCCGCGATCAGCACCAGCAGCTGGTTGTAGAGCGTCTCGATGCTGTACGCGGCGGCCGGTACGGAGCCTGCCCGCAGCGTGTCGAAGACCCACCAGCTCCCCGGCGTGACCGCCTCCAGGGGCACCTTCACGTACGGGATCCGGAAGTCCGCCAGCAGCGCCCAGATCACCAGCCAGAGCGCCAGGGCGATCAGCGGCCCGAGCAGGGAGGGACGCGGCGGCCGCTCGGCGGAGCGCGGCACATGTCCGTAGCGCCAGACACCGGGCCCGGCGGCGGGGCGGACGGTGTTCAGCCACTCCACGACCGACGGCCCGGCCCCCGGAAGGCCGGCGGGCAGCGGCGGAGCCGTGGGCGGACCGCTCCGGGGGGCGCCGATGGGCATGGGCGGGGCGGCGGGCGGCGGCCCGGCCGGGCGCGGCACCTGAGGGCGGGGCACATCGGGCCGGCCGCCCTCCCCCTCGATACCGCTCGTGCCCCGCGCACCGCGCGCGTCGTCGCTCTTCATGAACCGTTGCCCCCTGACCGGCCGGGTCCGTCCGTCTGCCCCGGTCAATCTAGTGCGCCCGCAGGGCGAGTTCAGCAAGGCTCCCGCACCGGGGCGCACGGTTTCCCGGCCCGCCGCACCCCCTCGCTATGTCCGTGACGGACAACGGCGCGCGAACACCACTCCCGAACGGAACATGCCGTACCCCCGGCCTCGCCCATAGCCTGGCCGGGAAGCGTCCGAAACATCCCCCCAGGAGCCCCTCATGACCGAAATCCCGCAGGAGCGCCGCGTCGTCACTGCCATTCCCGGCCCGAAGTCGGTGGAGCTGCAGGCCCGCCGTCTGGAGACGGTTGCCGCAGGTGTGGGCTCCACCCTGCCGGTGTTCACCGCCCGCGCCGGTGGCGGGATCATCGAGGACGTGGACGGCAACCGTCTGATCGACCTCGGCTCCGGTATCGCCGTGACGTCGGTCGGCGCCTCCGCCGAGGCCGTCGTGCGCCGCGCCTCCGCGCAGCTCGCCGACTTCACCCACACCTGTTTCATGGTCACGCCGTACGAGGGGTACGTCGAGGTCTGTGAGCAGCTCGCCGAGCTGACGCCGGGCGACCACCCGAAGAAGTCCGCGCTGTTCAACTCGGGCGCCGAGGCCGTCGAGAACGCGGTGAAGATCGCCCGCATCCACACCAAGCGCACCGCGGTCGTCGTCTTCGACCACGGCTACCACGGCCGCACCAACCTCACGATGGCGCTGACCGCCAAGAACATGCCGTACAAGCAGGGCTTCGGCCCGTTCGCGCCCGAGGTCTACCGGGTGCCGGTGGCGTACGGCTACCGCTGGCCCACCGGTGCCGAGAACGCCGGTGCCGAGGCGTCCGCCCAGGCCATCGACCAGATCACCAAGCAGATCGGCGCGGAGAACGTCGCCGCGATCATCATCGAGCCGGTGCTCGGCGAGGGCGGCTTCATCGAGCCGGCCAAGGGCTTCCTCCCGGCGATCGCCCAGTTCGCCAAGGACAACGGCATCGTCTTCGTCGCCGACGAGATCCAGTCCGGCTTCTGCCGCACCGGCCAGTGGTTCGCCTGTGAGGACGAGGGCATCGTCCCGGACCTGATCACCACCGCCAAGGGCATCGCGGGCGGTCTGCCGCTCTCCGCCGTGACCGGCCGCGCCGAGATCATGGACTCCGCCCACTCCGGCGGCCTCGGCGGCACCTACGGCGGCAACCCGGTCGCCTGCGCGGGTGCGCTCGGCGCCATCGAGACGATGCGCGAGCTGGACCTGAACGGGAAGGCCAAGCGCATCGAGGAGGTCATGAAGGGCCGCCTCGCCGAGATGCAGTCGAAGCTCGACAACGGCGACATCATCGGTGACATCCGCGGTCGCGGCGCGATGATCGCGATCGAGCTGGTGAAGTCCGGCACGAAGGACCCGAACCCGGAGGCCGCCGCGAAGCTCGCCAAGGCCTGCCACGCGGAGGGCGTCCTGGTCCTCACCTGCGGCACGTACGGCAACGTCCTGCGCTTCCTCCCGCCGCTGGTGATCGGCGAGGACCTGCTGAACGAGGCGCTCGACGTCATCGAGCAGGCTTTCGGCCGGATCTGACCTGTGCGAGCCCCGACGGCTCCGGAAGGCGTTCCGGCAGGTGTTCCGAGGGGCCCGCGTGTGGGCCTGTGAAGAACGTGTGGGGGGCCGATGGCGGGATCTGTTTCCCGCTGTCGGTCCCCAGTCGGCTGCCGTACGGTTCCTGCAGATGAGAGAAACACCCCGCCCGCAGGGGACTGCGGGCGATGCCGGGCCGGAGCTTCCCCAGCGCCGTCCTGGCCGTGCCTTCGGGCACACCGCTGGAGTCTCTGGCTCCGGAACTCCTCACCGATCGGATGGCCGCTCGCCCCAGACCCCCCGGGGCGTGCGGCAAACCGGTCCGACCGGCCGCCCCGGAACCACCCCCCCTGTTCCCGGGCGGCCGGCTGCTTTCCTCTTCCTGGCACCACTCCTCCTGGTGTTCTTCGCGCTCACCACCTGGCAGATCGTGGCCGACGGCCCGCTGCGCGCACTGGACGAGCGGACCGGCCGGGCCGTCGTCGGCCACGGACCCGCCCGGCTGACCGAATTCCTCGCCGATCTGGGCAATACGCAGGTCGCGCTCCCGGTGCTGGGCTGCGCGATCGTCCTCGCCCTGGTGCGCGGTGCGCGCCGTGCCCCGCTGCACGCGGCGATCGCCATGGGCGCGGTGCCCGCGCTGGTCGTGCCGCTGAAGGCGTGGAGCGCCCGTCCGGGGCCGCTGACGGACGCCACCGGCTACTTCCCGTCCGGTCATGCGGCGACGGCCGCGGTGGCGTACGGGGCGGCGGCGCTGCTGGTCGCGCCGTACGTGCGGCGATCGTGGTCATGGATGATGCCCGTCGCCGCTGTCCTGGTGACCACGGCGACGGGCATCGGTCTGGTGCTGCGCGGCTACCACTGGCCGCTGGATGTGCTGGGCAGCTGGTTCCTGTTCGAGGCGGTGCTGCTGCCCCTGAGAAATGTCCGTGGCCCCAGAAATGTCCGTGGCCCTCAGCTGCCGAAGTAGGCGTCGAAGTTCTTCGAGAACTCCCCGTTGTCGAACCGGTCCCAGTTGATCGACCACGTCATCAGTCCGCGCAGCGCGGGCCAGGTTCCATGGGTGGTGTAGGAGCCGCAGTCGGTCTTCTTCGTCAGGCAGTTCAGCGCCTTGGTGACCTCGGCGGGCGAGGTGTGGCCGTTGCCCGCCTGGGTGGAGGCGGGCAGGCCGATGGCGACCTGGTCGGGGCGGAGCGCCGGGAAGATCTTCGTCCGGTCGCCCGCCACCGGGAAGCCGGTCAGCAGCATGTCGGTCATGGCGATGTGGAAGTCCGCGCCGCCCATCGAGTGGTACTGGTTGTCCAGGCCCATGACGGAGCCCGAGTTGTAGTCCTGGACGTGCAGCAGGGTCAGGTCGTCGCGCAGGGCGTGGATGACCGGGAGGTAGGCGCCGGCCCGGGGGTCCTGGCCGCCCCAGGGGCCCGAGCCGTAGTACTGGTGGCCGAGCTGGACGAAGAAGGTCTCGGGGGCCATCGTCAGGACGAACTTGTCGCCGTACTTGGCCTTGAGGGACTTCACCGCGGAGATCAGGTTGACCACGGCCGGGGTGGTGGGGTTGCGGAAGTCGTTGTCCCCGGTGTTCAGCGAGAGCGAGTGGCCCTCGAAGTCGATGTCGAGGCCGTCCAGACCGTACTCGTCGATGATCTTGCCGACCGAGGAGACGAAGGTGTCGCGGGCGGCGGTGGTGGCGAGCTGCACCTGGCCGTTCTGGCCGCCGATGGAGATCAGCACCTTCTTGCCCGCGGCCTGCTTGGCCTTGATGGCCGCCTTGAACTCGGCCTCGGACTCGACGTTCGGGCACTCGGCGACCGGGCAGAGCGAGAAGCGGATGTCGCCCGAGGTGACCGAGGTCGGTTCACCGAAGGCCAGGTCGATGACGTCCCAGGAGTCGGGCACGTCCGCCATCCGCGTGTAGCCGGAGCCGTTGGCGAAGCTGGAGTGCAGATAGCCGACGAGCGCGTGGGCGGGCAGGCCGCCTCCCTCGCCGCCGCCCTCCGTGGTGGTGGCGGAGACGGCCGCGGACTTGGCGGACTCCCCGGCGGAGTTGGTCGCGGCAACCTGGAAGCTGTACGCGGTCGACGCGGCGAGGCCGGTCACGGTGGTGGAGGTGCCGGTGACCGAGAGGACCTTCGTGCCGCCCCGGTAGACGTTGTAGCCGGTGGCCCCGGAGGAACCGGTCCACGAGAGGTCGACGGAGAAGGCGGTGGCCGTGCCGGCCTTCAGTCCGGTGGGGGCGGCCGGGAGTTCGGCGGGGGCGCCGCCCGGACCGACGAGGGTGAGGTCGTCGGCGTAGTAGGCGGGGGTGCCGAACCAGCCGTGGGTGTAGACGGTCACCTCGGTGGTGGACGGGCCGGTCCTGAACGTGGTGGTGATCTGCTTCCAGTCGGCGGAGGACTGGCTCCAGGTGGAGACGTCGGTGGTGCCGGTGCCCTCCGCGCCGAGGTAGACGTAGGAGCGCTGCACCCAGGCGCTCAGCGTGTAGGTGGAGTCCGGCTGGACCGCCACCTGCTGGGAGCACTTGGCGTTGTCGGAGCCGGCCGGGGCCGCCTTCAGCGCCGAAGCGCCGCTGTGGGCCGGGGTGCTGACGGCGACTCCGCTGCCGCGGGTACAGGACCAGCCGTCCAGGCCGGACTCGAAGCCGCCGTTGCGCGCCTGGTCGGTGTCGGCAGCGGCGGCGGGCGGAGCCAGGACGGTGAGGCCGCCGGCGGCGAGCAGGGCCGCCGCGAAGGCGGCCACGGCTCCGGTAGATCGAGCGTGGGGTCCCGTGCGTTCCACAACGGCCTCCGTGCGTGGGGGAATTGAGTGCAGCCGCCACAACATGGTCCAGACCAATCGAGTTGTCAAGACCTCTGACAGTGCCGTCAGTCCCGGGGCGCCCGCCCCGGACCGACCGCGTACACCGTTCTCCCCGGCCCGGCGGCCGGCTCCTTTCACCCGCCCGGTCCCTGTCAGCCCCTGCCGCGCCCGGCCTGTCCGGCCGCCGCCTCGTGCATCGCGAGTCCAGAAGTGCCGCGTCGGTGAGGGTTCCCGAGCCGTCGGGCGGGATCAGCCGGCGCACCCCGCCGCTGGACGCCCGGCCCGGCTGCGGCACGACGATCCAGGTTCCCTGCCCCACGCCCCGTACTCCGGTGCCGACCCAGCGGGAGACGGTTCCCGGCGCCACGAAGAAACCCGTGCGGGCGTCGCCGAAGTCGGAGAGAACAGGACCGGGCCTGTCGATGAGGCGGGTCGGTACGTCGAGGGTGGGACGGCCCAGCGCCCCGGCAGGATCAGCACGTCCCAGCGCCGGCCGGAGGGAAGGAGCGCGACCCGTCGGAGATTGTGCTCCCATTCGCACCGGCAGCCATCCGGATCCGGCGCCACCGATGCCAGCCATTCGACCGCTGCCTTGGCCCCCGCGCCAGCCATGACCTGTCTCCATTCCGTGTGCGCCGGCCATACGGTGACGGTGCTTCACACAGGAGAGAGAGGTGAGGCCGATCGATTACGCGGGTTCGGGCAACGAATTCACGACAAGCGGGCAGGTCACCCCCGGGTGGGGTGACCTGCCCGACGTACTCTGCTTCCTGCTCGACTGCCGTACTCAGCTGTCGAAGCCGAGTCCCAGCCGGTCCATCGTCCGCAGCCAGAGGTTACGGTGCCCGCCGTTGCTGTCAGCCCTGGCCAGGGACCGCTTGGTGAGCTCGATCCCGGCCCAGGCGAAGGGCTCCGGCGGGAACGGCATCGGCTTGCTGCGGACCATTTCCAGCGCGGTCCGTTCGTTCTGTTCGCCCGCCAGCAGATCGAGCATCACATCGGCGCCGAAACGGGTGGCGCCGACGCCGAGTCCGGTGAATCCGGCGGCATAGGCGACCCGGCCCTGATGGGCCGTGCCGAAGAACGCGGAAAAGCGCGAACAGGTGTCGATCGCCCCGCCCCAGGCATGGCTGAAACGCACCCCCGCCAATTGCGGGAAACAGTCGAAGAACTGGCCCGCGAGCTTGAGGAAGGTCTCCGGACGCTGATCGAGATCGGCGCTCAGCCGGCCACCGTACGGATAGATCGCGTCATAGCCGCCCCACAGGATCCGGTTGTCGGACGACAGCCGGAAATAGTGGAACTGGTTGGCGCTGTCGCCCAGCCCCTGCCGGTTCCTCCAGCCGATGGAGGCGAGCTGGTCCGCGGTGAGCGGCTCGGTCATCAGCGCGTAGTCGTAGACCGGCACGGTGTACGGGCGCACCCGCTTGACCAGCGACGGGAAGATGTTCGTACCGAGTGCCACCCGGCGCGCGAAGACCCTTCCGTACGGGGTGCGGACCGCCATCCCCGTGGTGGACCTGGCCAGTTCGAGGCCCCGGGTGTGCTCGTACACCCGCACGCCCAGGTCGACGCAGGCCTGCTTCAGGCCCCAGGCCAGCTTGGCGGGGTGCAGCATGGCGACGCCCCTGCGGTCCCAGAGACCACCGAGGAACGTCGGTGAGTCGACCTCGGCGCGCAGCGCGTCCCGGTCCAGGAATTCCGACCCGGTGAAGCCGAGCTTCTCGGCCTCCTGGTGCCATTCCCGGAGCTCTTCGAGCTGGTGCGGTTCGGTGGCGACGTCGATCTCGCCGGTGCGCTCGAATTCGCAGTCGATCGAGTAACGGGCGACGGCGGCCTCGATGGCGTCGAGGTTGCGTTCCCCGAGCTCCTCCAGCTTGTGGATCTCCTCGGGCCAGCGCTCCAGCCCGTTGGGCAGGCCGTGGGTGAGGGAGGCGGCGCAGAATCCGCCGTTGCGGCCCGAGGCGGCCCAGCCCACCTCGTGCCCCTCGATCAGTACGACGTCCCGTTCCGGGTCGCGTTCCTTGGCGATCAGCGCGGTCCACAGTCCGCTGTAGCCGCCGCCGATGACGAGCAGGTCGCAGTGCTCGTCACCGGTGAGTGCGGGCAGTGTGCCGGGCTTGCCGGGGTCGTCCAGCCAGAACGAGACGGGCTTCGCGTCGGAGAGCGATTGTGCAGCAGTACGCATGGCAGCTGGGGCCATGGTTTCCAACTCCTTCAGGGCTTTCTATCGTGCGCTGTTCTTGCGCCGGTTCGCAATGAGCTGGCCGACGACGACCACCATCACGGCAATGATGAACATCGCCGTGCCGATGACGTTGATCTGCACGGGCGTGCCGCGCTGTGCCGATCCCCAGACGAACATGGGGAAGGTCACGGTGGAGCCCGCGTTGAAATTGGTGATGATGAAATCGTCGAAGGAGAGCGCGAAGGCGAGCAGAGCTCCCGCGGCGATTCCGGGGGCGGCGATCGGCAGCGTCACCCGCAGGAAGGTCTGCACGGGTCCGGCGTACAGATCTCGGGCGGCCTCCTCCAGCCTCGGGTCCATCGACATCACGCGCGCCTTGACGGCCGTAACGACGAAGCTCAGGCAGAACATGATGTGCGCGATGAGGATCGTCCAGAAGCCCAGCTGTGCGCCCATGTTGAGGAAGATGGTGAGCAGCGAGGCGGCCATGACGACCTCGGGCATCGCCATCGGCAGGAAGATCAGCGAGTTGATCGCGCCGCGCGCCCGGAAGCGGTAGCGGACCAGCGCGAAGGAGATCATCGTGCCGAGGACGGTCGCGCCGACAGTGGCCCAGACGGCGATCTGCAGGGACAGCGAGAGCGAGCCGCACATGTCGGCGACGCCGCAGGGGTCCTTCCAGGCGTCGAGCGAGAAGCGCTGCCAGGAGTAGTTGAAGCGCCCGTTCGGCTTGTTGAACGAGAACACCATGACGACGATGTTCGGAAGGATCATGTACGCGAGGGTCAGCAGACCCGCGATGACGATCAGATTCCGGCGTATCCAGCGCAGTGCGGGCATCAGACCAGGTCCTCCGTCCCGGAGCGGCGGATGTAGACGGTGACCATGATCAGGACGACCGCCATGAGGATGAAGGAGAGCGCGGCCGCCGTCGGATAGTCCAGGACCCGCAGGAACTGGGTCTGGATGACGCTGCCGACCATTTTCGTGTCGGTGGAGCCCAGCAGTTCCGCGTTGACGTAGTCACCGCTGGCCGGGATGAAGGTGAGCAGCGTTCCGGAGACGACACCCGGCATGGAGAGCGGGAAGGTCACCTTGCGGAAGGTGGTGGCGGGGGTGGCGTACAGGTCGCCGGCCGCCTCGTGCAGCCTGCCGTCGATCCGCTCCAGCGAGGTGTAGAGCGGCAGGATCATGAACGGCAGGAAGTTGTACGTGAGGCCGCAGACCACCGCCATCGGGGTGGCCAGCACGCGGTTGGACTCGGTCCAGCCGAGCCAGCTGGTGACGTCCAGGACATGGAGGGTGTTCAGTACGTCGACGACCGCGCCGCCGTCCGCGAGGATCGTCTTCCAGGCGAGCGTGCGGATCAGGAAGCTGGTGAAGAACGGCGCGATGACCAGCACCAGGACGACGTTGCGCCAGCGGCCCGCCTTGAACGCGATGAGGTAGGCGAGCGGGTAGCCGAGCAGCAGGCAAAGGATGGTGGCGGTGCCGGCGTACAGCAGGGACCGGACGAACTGCGGGTAGTAGTCGGTCAGCGCGTCCCAGTAGGTCTGGAAGTGCCAGGTGACCTCGAATCCCTTCTCCAGGGATCCGGTCTGCACGGAGGTCGACGCCTGGTAGACCAGCGGCAGCGCGAAGAAGACCAGCAGCCACAGGATGCCGGGGAGCAGCAGCCAGTACGGGACGAGGCGCTTGCGGGTGGAGGGCTTGCGCAGCACGAGCTCCGCCGTGACGGGCGCCGGTGGCGCCTCCTTGGTGACGGTCACGCCGCGTCCTCCACCGTCTCCACGCCGGCGTCGATGTCCTGGGCTGCGTCCAGTCCGAAGGTGTGCGCGGGGTTCCAGTGCAGAACGACCTCGGCCCCGGCGGTGAGCCGCGCGTCGCGCTCGATGTTCTGCTCGTACACCTGGAGCGCCTTGCCGGCCGGGCTCTCCACCACGTACTGCGTGGACACCCCGATGAAACTGGAGTCGATGATCCGTCCGGTGACCCGGTTGCGGCCGTCGGCGATCGTGTCCGCGTCGTCGGCGTGCGCGAGCGAGATCTTCTCCGGGCGGATGCCGAGGAGCAGCTTGCCGCCGCTCGTGGTCGGGGCCGTGCACCGGTCGGCGGGCAGCCGCAGCTTCCCGCCGCCCGCCGCCACCACGATGTCGGTGCCCGCGGAGACGGTCTCGCCCTCGATGAGGTTGGAGGTGCCGAGGAAGTTGGCGACGAAGGTCGTCCTCGGGTTCTCGTACAGGTCGGCGGGCGCGCCGAGCTGCTCGACGCGGCCCCCGTTCATCACCGCAACGGTGTCGGCCATGGTCATGGCCTCCTCCTGGTCGTGGGTGACGTGGATGAAGGTGATGCCGACCTCGGTCTGGATGCGCTTGAGCTCCAGCTGCATCTGGCGGCGCAGCTTGAGGTCGAGGGCGCCGAGCGGCTCGTCGAGCAGGAGCACCTGCGGGTGGTTGATCAGGGCGCGGGCGACGGCGACGCGCTGCTGCTGGCCGCCGGAGAGCTGGTGCGGCTTGCGCTTGGCGAAGTCGCCGAGCTGGACGAGCTCCAGCATCTCGTCGACCTGCTTCTTCACGGACTTGATGCCGCGCCGGCGCAGGCCGAATGCGACGTTCTCCGTGATGTCGAGGTGCGGGAAGAGCGCGTAGCTCTGGAAGACCGTGTTGACGGGCCGTTTGTACGGGGGAAGCCCGGTGATGTCGCGGCCACCGAGCGAGACCGTGCCGGTGGTCGCCTCCTCCAGGCCCGCGATCATCCGCAGGGTGGTGGTCTTGCCGCAGCCGGACGCGCCGAGCAGCGCGAAGAAGGAGCCCTGCGGGACGGTGAGATCGAGCGGCTTGACGGCTTCGAAGGAGCCGTACGTCTTGCTGATCCCGGTGAGGCGGACGTCGCCGCCGGTCTGCTGCTGTGTCATGGATCGCGGTCCCAGTGGTGTCAGAGGGAGATCAGGAGGGGTGCGGAGCGGCGGTCAGGCGCCGATGAGCTTGGCGAACTTCTCCTCGTACGCCGTCTCTTCCTTGCTGGTCAGAGAGCGGAAGGCGTGCGACCGGGACGCCATCTCCCGGTCCGGGAGGATCAGGACGTTGTCGGCCATCGCCCGGTCGATCTTCGCCAGCTCGTCACGGACCCCGTCGACCGGGCAGACGAAGTTGATGTATGCGGCGAGTTTCGCGGCGACCGACGGCTCGTAGTAGTAGTCGATGAGCTTCTCGGCGTTGGTCTTGTGCCGGGCCTTCACCGGGACCATCAGGTTGTCGCTGGATATGACGTAACCCGCAGTGGGTATCGCGTACTTGATGTCAGGGTTCCCGGCCTGGAGCTGTATGACGTCGCCGGCCCATCCGACGCAGGCGGCGATGTCGCCCTTGTCGAGGTCCGCGGTGTAGTCGTTGCCGGTGAAGCGGCGGATCTGGTTCTTGTCCACGCCCTTCTGGAGGCGGCCGATCGCGGCGTCGTAGTCGGCGTCGGTGAAGTTGCCGGGGTCCTTGCCCATGTCGAGCAGGGTCATGCCGATGGTGTCGCGCATCTCCGAGAGGAAGCTGACCCGGCCCTTGAGCTTCGGGTCGTCCAGCAGCTGGCTGACGGAGTCGACATTGCGGCCGCCGGTCGCCTTGGAGTTGTAGGCGATGACGGTGGGGATGCCCGCCCAGGGGTAGGAGTGGGCACGGCCCGGGTCCCAGTCCGGGGAGCGGAACTGGGCCGAGAGGTTGGCGTAGGCGTGCGGCAGGTTCGACGCGTCGAGCTTCTGCGCCCAGCCGAGCCGGACGATGCGGGCGGCCAGCCAGTCGGTGACGCAGATGATGTCGCGGCCGGTGTCCTGGCCGGCCGCGAGCTGCGGCTTGATCTTGCCGAAGAACTCGACGTTGTCGTTGATGTCCTCGGTGTACTTGACCTTGATCCCGGTGCGCTCGGTGAACGCCTCCAGGGTGGGCCGGTGCTTGCCGTCATCGGTGACGTCCATGTACTCGGTCCAGTTGGAGAAGTTGATCTGCTTCTCCTCGGCCGAGTGGTCGTCGGACGCCGCGGCGGCATCCCCCTCCCGCTTGGCGGGCGGGATGCCGCACGCGCTCAGCGTGCCCAGCCCGCCGATCGCCAGCGCCCCCATGCCGGAGGCGCGGATCAGCGATCGGCGGGTCAGAGCGCCCCGTCCGTTGGTGAGGCTGCGTCGCATCGCGGCGATCTGGGCCGCGGAGAGGCGCTCGGGCTCGTACTGCTCCATGCGCGTTGCCCTTTCGGGTGTGTGTGGCCGGGGTCGGCCGGCTTATCGGTCCCCGAAGATTGTGCGGTGCCAGTCCTTGCGGGCGACCGCGGTGTTGTCGTACATGACGTGCTTGACCTGTGTGTACTCCTCGAAGGAGTACGAGGACATGTCCTTGCCGAAGCCGCTGGCCTTGTATCCGCCGTGCGGCATCTCGCTGATGATCGGGATGTGGTCGTTGACCCAGACGCAGCCCGCCTTGATCTCGCGGGTGGCGCGGTTGGCGCGGTACAGGTCGCGGCTCCATGCGGAGGCGGCGAGTCCGTACGGGGTGTCGTTGGCGAGGCGGATGCCCTCGTCGTCGCTGTCGAAGGGCAGCACGACCAGGACCGGGCCGAAGATCTCCGACTGGACGATCTCGCTGTCCTGGGCCGCTCCGGCGACCAGCGTCGGCCGGTAGTAGGCGCCGGCCGCCAGTTCGCCGCCGGGGGCTTCGCCGCCGGTGACGACGGTGGCGTACGCGCGGGCCCGCTCGACGAATCCGGCGACCCGGTCGCGCTGGGCGTGGCTGATCAGCGGGCCGAGGTCGGTCGACGGGTCGAAGGGGTCACCGAGCCGGACGCTCTCCATGAGCTCGGCGACGCCCTGCACGAAGGCGTCGTACAGCGGGCGCTGGACGTAGGCGCGGGTGGCGGCGGTGCAGTCCTGGCCGGTGTTGATGAGCGCTCCGGCGACCGCGCCGTTCACCGCGGCTTCGAGGTCGGCGTCGTCGAAGACCACGAAGGGGGCCTTGCCGCCGAGTTCGAGGTGGAGGCGCTTGACGGTGGAGGTGGCGATCTCCGCGACCCGCTTGCCGACGGCGGTGGAGCCGGTGAAGGAGGTCATCACGACGTCCGGGTGGCCGACGAGGTGCTCGCCGGCGTCCTTGCCCGCGCCGGTGACGATGTTGATCACACCGTCGGGGATCTTGGCCTCGGTGGCCGCCTGGGCGAACATCAGCGAGGTCAGCGGGGTGATCTCGGCAGGCTTCAGCACGATGGTGTTGCCCGCGGCGATGGCCGGGAGGACCTTCCAGGCAGCCATCTGGAGCGGGTAGTTCCAGGGCGCGATGGAGCCGACGACGCCGATCGCCTCGCGGCGTACGTACGAGGTGTGGTCGCCGTCGTACTCGCCGGCCGACTTGCCCTCCAGGTGGCGGGCGGCCCCGGCGAAGAAGGAGGTGTTGTCGACGGTGCCGGGCACGTCGAACTCGGTGGAGAGCTTGATCGGCTTGCCGCACTGGAGGGACTCCACGTACGCGAAGTCGTCGGCCTGCTCGGCGAGTACGGCGGCGAAACGGTGCATCGCCTCGGCCCGCTCGGCGGGCGTCGCGCCCGACCAGCCGGGGAACGCCTCGCGTGCGGCCGCCACGGCGGCGTCCACGTCGGCGGTGCCCGCCAGCTCGTAGCGGTAGACGGTCTCGCCCGTCGCCGGGTTCACCACGTCGTGGTGACGTCCCGATGTTCCGGACCGCAGCTTTCCGCCGATGTACTGTGCGCCGTCCGCGAAGCGGTCCCGCACCTGGATGCCGTTGCCCATGACGATCTCCTCCGCCGCGTACCCCGGAGTGCGGGGGCCGGCGTAGCCTCTGCTCGATTTGAGTGCCGATCCTGGCAGAGGGGATCTACCCCAACAAGTGATTCCGTTGTTTCCTTTTGGTTACGCGACGGAATCTGTCGACCATGTGTCGCGTCGGTACAGAAATCCCCGTACGGATTGTCAGTGGCGAATGCCACACTCGCATGTCATGGAACACATGGACGATCTCCTTTCGCGGGCCGCGCGCGGCGAGAAGGTGAAGTACCTGCACTTCTGGGGGCACCGCCCCCGGCCCGACGGCCGGATCGGTACGAGCTGCCTCAGTCAGTGGTGGCCGTCGCGTTTCACGGTCGACGGTGTGACCTACGCGTCGGCCGAGCACTGGATGATGGCCGGCAAGGCGCGGCTGTTCGGCGATGCGGAGTCGGAGGCCGCGGCGGTGGCGGCGAAGAGCCCGGCGATGGCGAAGAAGGTGGGCCGGCTGGTCCGCGGTTTCGACGACGCGGTGTGGGAGCGCGAGCGGTACGGGCTGGTGGTGGCCGGCAGTGTGCACAAGTTCGGCGGCGATCCGGAGCTGCGGGAGTTCCTGCTGAACACCGGGGACCGGGTGCTGGTCGAGGCGAGCCCGATGGACCGGATCTGGGGCATAGGCCTGGCGGCGGACGACCTGCGGGTGGCGAATCCGGCGAGCTGGCGCGGGCTGAATCTGCTGGGGTTCGCGCTGATGGACGCGCGGGCGGAGCTGCGCGCTTCATGAGGCCCGCCGGACACCCGCCGGACACTTGGCGGGCGGTTTCCGGGACGGCGGTGTGCGCGGTGGCCCGGCGGCCGAAAGCCCGATGGCCCGGCTGCGGGAGCCGGGCCATCGGGAGCGGGAATGACTGCGGTACCGGCTAGCGGGCGACCTCGAGGACCAGCGACGTGGAGTACGGGTCGTCGTTGGAGGTGCTCTCTTCGAAATCTTCGCCGTGGGCGACGAACACCCAGATGAAGAAGCTGATGATCGCGACGCCGAAGACGATGCCGATGGACCCCATGATGATCCCGGCGAGCGCCTGACCACTGTTGGTCGCCTCACCGCGCTGCACCCGCTTGCGGCCGAGGATGCCGAAGATCAGGGCCAGTGCGCCCAGGACCAGGCTGGGTATCCCGTAGATGCAGAACAAGCAGACGGCCAGGATGCCGAGCACCATGGCCGCGGTACCCATGCCGTTGGAGGGCGGCGGACCGCCCCAGGGCGCCTGGTTGTACCCGGGGTACCCCGGGTAGCCGCCGTACTGCGGGACGGGCGGTGCGGCCGGGTAGCCGTACTGGCCCGCGGCCGGCGGGACCGGCTGGCCCGGTCCGTTCGGTCCGACCGGCGGCGGCGGAACCTCACCGGGGCCGGAGCCGAAGCCGGGCACCGGCCCGGTCTGCGCCGGCGAACCGAATCCCGGCGGTGTCGAATCGGCGGGTGCGGGGCCGTCCCCGGCGCCCGGCATCGAGGCGACCGTGGGCTGGTTGTGCACAGCGGGCGGGCGGGGATCGCCGGCCGGCTTCTCCAGCGGCACCTTGCTGTCCGGCGGAGCCCACGGATCGCGCGGCGCGGCCCCACCCTCTGGCTGCTCTGTGTTGTCTGACATGGGCCTCCCCCATCGTGGTCCGGTCATGCTACGGCCCCGCCGCGCACCGATGGGCCCGGCCTACGATGATCCCCGTCCTCTGCCCGGCCGACCGTGCCCGGCACCCGTTCCGTTCCACGCCCCGGAGAGTTCGATGACCGATCTGCATCCCTTCATCGCAGGGCTGCCCAAGGCCGAGCTGCATGTCCACCACGTCGGGTCCGCCTCTCCGCGTATCGTCGCCGAGCTGGCCGCGCATCACCCCGACTCCAAGGTCCCCACCGACCCGGAGGCGCTCGCCGACTACTTCACCTTCACGGACTTCAGGCACTTCATCGAGGTGTACCTCTCCGTCGTGGACCTGATCCGCACCCCGGAGGACGTCCGCCTGCTGACCTTCGAGGTCGCCCGCGACATGGCGCGGCAGAACATCCGTTACGCGGAACTCACGGTGACCCCGTTCTCCTCGACCCGGCGCGGCATCCCGGAGCAGGCGTTCATGGAGGCGATAGAGGACGCCCGCAAGGCCGCCGAGGCCGAGCTGGGTGTCGTGCTGCGCTGGTGCTTCGACATTCCCGGCGAGGCCGGGCTCGAATCGGCCGAGGAGACCGCCCGGCTCGCCGTGGACCTGCGGCCCGAGGGGTTGGTCTCGTTCGGTCTCGGCGGTCCGGAGATCGGTGTGGAGCGCCCGCAGTTCAAGCCCTACTTCGACCGGGCGATCGCCGCGGGCCTGCACTCGGTGCCGCACGCCGGGGAGACCACCGGCCCGCAGACCGTCTGGGACGCACTGATCCACCTGCGCGCCGAGCGCATCGGCCACGGCACCAGCTCGGTCCAGGACCCGAAGCTGCTGGCCCACCTCGCCGAGCACCGCATCCCGCTGGAGGTCTGCCCGACCTCGAACATCGCGACCCGCGCGGTGGCGGACATCGAGCAGCACCCGGTCAGGGAGATGGTGGACGCGGGCGTCCTGGTCACCATCAACAGCGACGACCCGCCGATGTTCGGCACCGACCTCAACAACGAGTACGCGGTGGCCGCCCGCCTCCTCGGTCTGGACGAGCGGGGGCTCGCGTCGCTGGCGAAGAACGCCGTCGAGGCGTCGTACCTCGACGCGGCCGGCAAGCGGAAGCTGGGAGCCGAGATCGACACGTACACGGCCAACTGGCTGGGGCGCGCGGGCCGGTGATCCAGGTGGCCACAATGGCCCCATGGTCACCTCAGTCACCGCCGTGGCCCACCGCGGCGATCCCTACCGTGTCCGCGAGAACACGCTGCCCTCGATCCGCTCAGCGCTCGGACGAGGGGCGGACGCGGTCGAGATCGATGTACGGCTCACCCGGGACGGCGTTCCGGTCCTGCTGCACGACGCCACGCTGAAGCGGCTGTGGGGCCACGACGTGCGGCTCGACCGGCTGACCTACGCGGAGCTCACCGAGCTGACCCGGGGCGGTGTGCCCACCTTGCGCGAGGCGCTGCTCACCGCCGGGGCGCACCGCGTCATGGTCGATCTGCCGGGCTCGACGGACGGCTCAGTGTCGAGGATCGTCGGTGTCGTGCGCGAGTGCGGGGCCGGTGAGCGGGCGTACTACTGCGCGGGGGCCGTGGCGATGCTCCGGGTCCGGGCCGCCGACCCGGGCGCCGAGATCGCCCTGACCTGGACGAGTCCGGCGCCGCCGCGCGCCGCGCTGCTCGACGCGGTGCGGCCCCGCTGGCTGAACTACCGGTTCGGGCTGGTGGACCCGGAACTGACCGGGCGGCTGCACCGGGACGGGCTGCTGGTCTCCGCCTGGACGGCCGACACCAGACGGACCATGCGCCGCCTCGTCCGGCACGGCATCGACTCGATCACCACCAACCGGGTCGACGTCCTGCACGATGTCCTCGCCAACTCCCGGGCGGGCCAATGCGGTTGACCGGTCGGGCATCATGGACCCACCGGCCCGCTCCCGTCGACGTCCGGCGCATGGCCTCGCCACACCTCCCGTCGACCGGTCCGGCATCATGGGCCCGCCCCGTCGTCCGTGATGCGGGCCCGGCGCAGGAGGAGCAGCGACATGACCGATCCCCGCACCACCCCCGTCCCCGACCGCATCCGTTCCGACGTCGCCCACAACGCGCGGGTCTGGAACCACTGGCTCGGCGGCACGGACAACCACCCCCGTGGACCGCGCGGTCGGCGACCGGGTCACGGCCATGTATCCGAGCATCGGCGAAGTGGCGCGCGCCGACCGGGCGTTCCTGGAGCGGGCGGTCCGCTATCTGGCCGGTGAGGCGGGGATCAGGCAGTTCCTGGACATCGGCACCGGCCTGCCGAGCGCCGGCAACACCCACGAGGTCGCCCGGCACACCGCGCCCGACTGCCGCGTCGTGTATGTCGACAACGATCCGACGGTGCTGCCGCTCGCCCGGACGCTGCTCGCCGGATCGCCGCAGGGCGCGACCGAGTACGTCGACGCGGACGCGCGCGACCCGGAGCGGATCCTGCGCGCGGCGCAGCCGACGCTCGACCTGGGGCGGCCGGTCGCGGTCATGCTCCTGGGCATTCTGAACTTCGTGCTCGACACGGACGAGGCGCGGCGCATCGTCCGCACGCTGATGGACGCGCTGCCCTCGGGCAGCCATCTGGTGCTCACCCATCCCACTCTGGAGCTGGGCGGCGAGGGCAACGAGGCGGCGATGCGGTTCTGGAACGAGAACGCCACCCCGCCGATCACCGCCCGCACCCGCGCCGAGTTCGCCGCGTTCCTGACCGGGCTCGACCTCGTGGACCCGGGCGTCGTGTCGTGCGCGCACTGGCGCGGCGAGCCCGGTGCGGCACAGGTCGCGCAGTTCGGCGCGGTTGCGCAAAAGCCCTGAGGGCGCCGGTCCGATGCGCATACGGGACATCACCGCGAGAGTGCCGGGACTCTCCCCGGGGGCCGGCCCCCTCGGCACGGACCTGCTCATCGTTCTTCTGGTCCAGGCCGCCATGACCATGCCGTTCGTCGTGCCGCGTGCCCCGGAGCTGCCGGAGGCGACGTGGACGTCGTACGGGCTGACCACCCTGATGGTGCTGCCGCTGCTGGCCCGCCGCCGGGCGCCGGTGGCGGTCCTCATCGCGGTGCTGGCCGCCGGCGCCCTGTACACATTCACCGTGGACGGGCCGGGTCAGCCGCTCCCGTACACCGGTCTCGTGGCGTTCTACACGGTGGCCGAGCTCTCCTCGCCGCCGAAGCGGATCGGGATCGCGGCGCTCACGGTGGCGGCGGTGCTGTTCTCGGTCGGACTCGACGGCGAGGACATGAGGGAGCTGCTCTTCTCCCTGTTCGTGTTCGCGGCGGCCTACGCCTTCGGCCGGTTCACGGTGACGCGCAGGGCCTATCTGCGCGCGGTGGAGGACCGGGCCCGTCAGCTGGAGCTGACGCACCGGATCGAGGCCGAACAGGCGGCGGCCCGCGAACGGGCCCGGATCGCCCGGGAGATGCACGACATCCTGTCCCATGCGGTGAGCCTGATGATCGTGCAGGCGGAGGCGGGACCGGTGGCGGTCCGCACGGCGCCGGAGCGTGCCGAGGCGGCCTTCGACGCGATCTCGGAGGCAGGCCGGGACGCGATGGCGCAGCTGCGCCGGATGCTCGGCGTACTGCGCGAGAACGAGGGCGCTCCAAACGCGCCGCGGGAGCCGCAGCCCTCGCTGGCCGGACTGCCGGAGCTCGTGGAGCGGGTGCGCGGCAGCGGTCCGGCGGTCTCGTACGAGGTCACGGGCAGCCCCGGCTCACTGGACCTGGCGGTCGAGGCGACCGTCTACCGGATCGTGCAGGAGGCGCTGACGAACGTGGTCAGGCACGCGGACGCGAGCACGGTCGGTGTCCGGCTGGAGCACGGACGCGACGCGCTGACGCTCACCGTCACCGACGACGGACGGGGCCCCGGGGGCGGTGCGGGGCTGGGGCTGATCGGCATCCGGGAGCGGGCCGCCGCGCACGGCGGCACGGCCGGTACCGGCCCCGGTCCGGGCGGGCGGGGGTTCCGGGTCCGGGTGACGATCCCGCGGGCCCGGCCGGAGACAGAGGCACGGGCAGAGGCGGAGACAGGGGTGGAGACGAAGGTGGAGAGGAAACAGGGGACAGAGGTGGGAAGTTGACGATCCGTGTGGTGGTGGCAGACGACCAGGAGCTGGTACGCAGCGGCTTCGCGATGATCCTGGACGCGCAGCCGGACATCGAGGTGGTGGCCGAGGCGGGCGACGGCCGGGCGGCGGTCGAAGCGGTACGCCGTCTGGCGCCCGACGTGGCGCTGCTCGACATTCGGATGCCCGGCACGGACGGCATCGAGGCCTGCCGCGCCATCAGCGCCGGGACCGGCTGCCGGACGGTCATGCTGACCACCTTCGACTCCGACGAGTACGTCTACGAGGCCCTGCACGCGGGCGCGAGCGGTTTCCTGCTCAAGGACGTCCGCCGCGACGACCTGGTGCACGCGGTACGGGTGGTGGCGGCCGGGGACTCGTTGCTGGCTCCTTCGGTGGCGCGCCGGCTGATCGCCGAGTACACCTCGCGCCCGCCGGCCGCGGCCGTGGCACCGTCGGCGCGCCTGGACGTACTGACCGCCCGGGAGCGCGAGACGCTGCTGCACCTGGCCCGCGGGCTGTCGAACGCGGAGATCGCGGCGGCGCTGGTCGTCAGCGAGCACACGGTGAAGACCCATGTCGGCAATGTGCTGTCCAAGCTGGGGCTGCGCGACCGGATCCAGGCGGTGATCTGCGCTTACGAGTGCGGGGTCGTGACTCCCTCTCCGGAATCGTGACCCCTTCTCCAGCTCCGGTCGTGACGCTGCCCCCAGTCGTGGCTCCCTCTCCGGGGGGAGGTCCGGCATTCGGCTCCCCCGCGCAGGGGAGCCCGTCTCCCCCTGGCAAACCCCCGGGCGGGGGATCCGCCCGGGGGCGCCGATCAACAGGATGGAGTCCGTGAGCAGTTGAGGATTCCACGCCCAGGAGGCACCCGTCATGAACGTCCGCATGTCCAGCACCGTCCTCGCAGCCGCGCTCGTCCTCGGCATCGCCGCGGGCCCAGCCTCACCGGCCCTGGCGGCCGGTACCGACGCCTCGGCGGCCGCAGGGCACTGGGCGCAGAGGGCTCCTGTCGCAGAGGCTCCGGACGCCGAGGCGCTGCAGGCCGCCATCGCCGGGCTCCCGAAGGACGACGCCACGGCCGCGCTGGTGCGCGTCTCGGGCTCGGGGGGCGACTGGCGGGGCAGCTCCGGCGTCCACGACCTGGCCTCCGGACGGCCGGCGGACCCGGACGGCCGCTTCCGGGCCGGTTCGGTGACCAAGATCTTCACAGCGGCCGTCGTGCTTCAGCTGGCCGAGGAGGGCAGGGTCGGCCTGGACCGCCCGGTCCGGCTCTATCTGCCGGATCTGATCCCGGCGGCGTACGAGGACGTCACGGTGCGCCAGCTGCTGAACCACACGAGCGGCATCCCGTCCGTCGGCTCCGGTGGCGACCTGGACGACTGGTACGCGCACCGCTTCGACCTGCACGACCCGGAGCGGACCGTGCGCGAAGCCACCTCCCTGGAGCCGGACTTCGTGCCCGGCGCCCAGCAGCACTACGCCAACATCGGCTACACCGTGGCGGGCCTGCTGATCGAGCGGGTCACGGGCGACACGTACGGCTCGCAGGTCTCCCGACGCGTCCTGGAGCCCCTGCACCTGAAGGACACGTACTTCCCCGGCACCGACCCGGCGATCCGCGGACCGCACAACCACGGCTACCAGCTCTTCGGCACGGGCGAGCTGCGCGATGCGACGGTGTGGGGGGCGACGGACGCCTGGGCGGCGGGCGACCTGATCTCGACCACCGCCGACCTGGAGCGTTTCACCCGGGCGCTGTTCGGCGGGCGGGTGGTGCGCGGTCCACTGCTCCAGGAGATGTTCACGCTGCCCGACGCCTCGGTGCGTGAGTACGGCACGGGCAAGCCCGCCGCGTACAGCGCGGGTCTCTCGGTGATGCGGCTGGGCGGACGCGAGGTCTGGGGCAAGACAGGTGGCCGCTGGGGCTACAACACCGTCGTCGCGGCCACCCGTGATCTCTCCCGGACCCTCGTCTACAGCGTCAACTCGACGGACGCGAAGGGGGACAGCATGAACACCACGGCGATGAACATAGTCGTGGCCGCCTTCGGTGCCCCGTCGGCCGGGTGACTCAGAGAGCCTGAGCGGTCGTCGCGGCGGGCTCCCGCCGCGGTGTCCCCTCCAGGGCCTCCAGCCGCTTGATCATGCGGCGCACCACGAGCAGCGGGATCACCCCGAAGACGCCGAACGACATGTCGATGACCGACCACCAGAAGGGGATGCCTCGGATGGGTCCGCAGATCAGCGCGAGCGGGATGATCCCGGCACAGGCGATCATGCCGAACTCGATGACCCAGATGTTGCGGACCGGGTCGCGGTAGGGGCCGTAGAAGGCGACCGCGATGACCAGGTGCGCGAAGGCCAGCCAGTCGGTGCCGTACAGCACGAAGGGGTACTTCGCGTCGGCCTCGTCGAGGCCGGTGCGGACCTTGGGGATCCACTCCATCAGTGCCGGGAAGTGCTCCGGAACGGGAGAGGCCGAGGACCTCAGCAGGTCCTCGGCCCAGTGGAGTTCATGGACGAGCGGAAAGGCGGTCAGCCCGCTCAGTACCAGACAGACGATAAAGACGGCCAACCACACGCGTATGCGCCTCAGCAGGGCTCTTTGCTCGCTCATGTCCGCAGCGTACGCCCGTGTTTACCGGCCTCCTACGCCACCCCTGGTACGGCTGGGTACGGCTCACAGGCCGACGATGGAGTTCCATTTCTTCGCGAACCCGGTGCGTTCCTCGGAGGTGATGTCGCGGGCGATCGCGAGCCGCTTGCGCATCGCGTCGTCGGGGAATATCAGCGGATCCCCGGCGAGCTCGGCGGTCTCCTTGTCCTTCGCGGAGGCCAGCACGTCGCGGGCGGCCGGGACGGGGCAGACGTAGTTGACCCAGGCGGCCAGCTCGGCGGCGACCTCCGGCTCGTAGTAGTAGTCGATAAGACGCTCCGCGTTGCGCTTGTGGCGCGCGAGGTTGGGGATCATCAGTGACTCCGCCCAGAGCTCGGCGCCCTCCTCGGGGACCACGAACTCGATCTCCGGGTTGTCCGCCTGGAGCTGGATGACGTCGCCGGAGTAGGCCTGGCAGGCGAGCACGTCGCCGGTCGACAAGTCCTTGATGTAGTCGTTACCGGTGAAGCGGCGGATGTGCCGCTTCTTCACCAGCTTCTCGACCTGGTCGCACACCCGGTAGAAGTCGTCCGGCTGCCAGCGGGTGATGTCGACGCCGTTGCCCTGCATCAGCAGGGCCATGGACTCGTCGAGCCCGGACATCAGTGTCACCTTGCCACGCAGGTCGTCCGCCCACAGATCGCTCAGGTGCTTGATCTCGCGGCCGAGCTTCTTGCGGTTGTACGCGATGCCGGTGATCCCGGACTGCCAGGGGACGCTGTGCATCCGGCCCTTGTCGAAGGCGGGCGAACGCAGTTGCGGGTCCAGGTACTTGGCGACGTTCGGCTGCTTCGCCCGGTCCATCTCCTGCACCCAGCCCAGCCGCACGAACCGGGCGGACATCCAGTCGCTGATGACGATCAGGTCCCGGCCGGTCTCCTGGTGGTTCATCAGCGCCGGGCTGATCTTCCCGAAGAACTCGTCGTTGTCGTTGATCTCCTCGGTGTACGTGACGGAGATCCCGGTCCGCCTCGTGAACGCGTCGAGAGTGGGCCGCTTCGACTCGTTCTCGTCGTCGGTGTCGATGTAGAGGGGCCAGTTGGCGAAGTGCAGGGTGTGATCGTTCGCCGAGGTGTCGCGTCCGGCGCGGTCGCCGGGTTCCACATAGGCGGCGGGCACTCCGCAGCCGGCCAGCGTGACACCGGCGGCCGTGGCTCCGAAGGCGCGCAGCAGGGACCGGCGGGGCATGGGGTTCTTCGGGGTTGCTCGCACCTGCGCAGGATGCCGGTCGGCCGGCGGCGCGGGCAATGGACCAACCGTCCAGCGCCACCCGCTCCGTCCGCACACCCTGTCGATGCGGGCGCAACGGTACGGTCCCGGGGAACGGGAACGGCCCCGGGCGGGCGCCCGGGGCCGTGACCTGCCTGCTGACGGAATATCAGTCGTCGAGCGAGGTCATGACGTGCTTGATGCGGGTGTAGTCCTCGAAACCGTACGCCGAGAGGTCCTTGCCGTAGCCGGACTTCTTGAAGCCTCCGTGCGGCATCTCGGCGACGAGCGGGATGTGGGTGTTGATCCACACGCAGCCGAAGTCGAGGTTCTTGGACATCCGCATGGCGCGGGCGTGGTCCTTGGTCCACACCGAGGAGGCCAGGGCGTACTCGACGCCGTTGGCGTACTCCACGGCCTGGGCCTCGTCGGTGAACTTCTGGACGGTGATGACCGGGCCGAAGACCTCGTTCTGGATGATCTCGTCGTCCTGCTCGAGGCCGGAGACTACGGTCGGGGCGTAGAAGTAGCCCTTGTCGCCGACCCGGTGGCCGCCCGCCTCGACCTTGGCGTGGGCGGGGAGCCGCTCGATGAAGCCGCTGACCTGCTTCAGCTGGTTGGCGTTGTTGAGCGGGCCGTAGAGCACGTCCTCGGCGTCCGGCTGCCCCGTCTTGGTGTCGGCGGCGGCCTTGGCGAGCGCGGTGACGAACTCGTCGTGGATGGACTCGTGGACCAGGACGCGGGTCGCGGCCGTGCAGTCCTGACCGGCGTTGAAGTAACCCGCGACGGAGATACCTTCGACGGCCTTGGCGATGTCGGTGTCCTCGAACACGACGACCGGTGCCTTGCCGCCGAGCTCCAGATGGACCCGCTTGACGTCCTTGGAGGCGGACTCGGCGACCTGCATGCCGGCCCGTACCGAGCCGGTGATGGAGGCCATCGCCGGGGTCGGGTGCTCGACCATCGCGCGGCCGGTGTCCCGGTCGCCGCAGATGACGTTGAAGACACCCTTGGGCAGGATCTGGCCGATGATCTCGGCGATGAGCACGGTCGACGCCGGGGTGGTGTCGGACGGCTTGATGACGACGGTGTTGCCCGCGGCGAGCGCCGGGGCGAACTTCCAGACGGCCATCATCATCGGGTAGTTCCACGGCGCGACCTGCGCGCAGACGCCGACCGGCTCACGCCGGACGATGGAGGTCAGACCCTCCATGTACTCGCCGGCCGATCGGCCTTCGAGCAGCCGGGCCGCACCCGCGAAGAAGCGGATCTGGTCCACCATCGGCGGGACCTCTTCGGTACGGGTCAGTTCGAGCGGCTTGCCCGTGTTCTCCGACTCGGCGGCGATGAGGTCCTCGGCGCGCTCCTCGAAGGCGTCCGCGATCTTCAGCAGGGCCTTCTGGCGCTCGGCGGGCGTGGCGTCGCGCCAGGCGGGGAAAGCGGCCGCGGCGGCGTCCATCGCGGCATCGACATCGGCCTGCCCGGAGAGCGGCGAGGTCGCGTAGACCTCTTCCGTCACCGGGTTGATCACATCGATGGTCCGCCCGTCAGCGGCGTCCCGGAATTCTCCGTTGATGTAGTTGCGCAGACGGCGCACCTCGGTGGTCACAACCACCCCTCCTGTCGACACGTCCAATGGGTGAGATGCCCAGGGTAGTCGCTCGGGTGTCGCTTTCGACATGCCCAACCGCCGCGAACTTCGGATTCAGTTAGATCCGAACCCTCAAACAACGAATTTCATCGATCCGGGCTTGCCAGACCGACGAGTCCCGGTGCACAGTGGATCCGTGGCCAGTCGCAGCGCAGACTCCAGGACCGGGAACGGATCGTCACCAACGGTCGATGCCGTCTCCCTCGCAATCATCGAGCAGCTCCAGGAGGACGGACGCCGTCCGTACGCCGCGATCGGCAAGGCCGTCGGCCTCTCCGAGGCGGCCGTGCGACAGCGAGTCCAGAAGCTGCTCGATCAGGGCGTGATGCAGATCGTCGCCGTCACCGATCCCCTCACCGTGGGGTTCCGGCGGCAGGCGATGGTCGGCATCAATGTCGAGGGAGACCTCGATCCCGTCGCCGAAGCGCTGTCGGCCATGGCCGAGTGCGAGTACGTGGTGATGACCGCGGGCTCCTTCGACCTGATGGTGGAGATCGTCTGCGAGGACGACGACCACCTGCTGGAAACGATCAACAAACGCATCCGGGCCCTCCCCGGTGTGCGCTCCACCGAGAGCTTCGTGTACCTGAAGCTCAAGAAGCAGACCTATATGTGGGGAACCCGATAGCCGTGAGCAAGGACCTCAGCCAAACCGCGTACGACCACCTGTGGATGCACTTCACCCGCATGTCGGACTACGAGAACGCGCCCGTTCCCACCATCGTGCGTGGCGAGGGCACCTACATCTTCGACGACCAGGGCAAGCGTTACCTGGACGGCCTGTCCGGCCTGTTCGTGGTCAACGCCGGTCACGGCCGTCACGAGCTCGCCGAGGCCGCGTACAAGCAGGCCCAGGAGCTGGCCTTCTTCCCGGTGTGGTCCTACGCCCACCCCAAGGCCGTCGAGCTGGCCGAGCGCCTCGCCGACTACGCCCCGGGCGACCTCAACAAGGTCTTCTTCACCACCGGTGGCGGCGAGGCCGTCGAGACCGCCTGGAAGCTGGCCAAGCAGTACTTCAAGCTCCAGGGCAAGCCGACCAAGTACAAGGTCATCTCGCGTGCGGTCGCCTACCACGGCACCCCGCAGGGCGCCCTGTCCATCACCGGCCTGCCGGCCCTGAAGGCCCCCTTCGAGCCGCTGGTGCCCGGCGCGCACAAGGTGCCGAACACCAACATCTACCGCGCCCCGATCCACGGCGACGACCCCGAGGCCTTCGGCCGCTGGGCCGCCGACCAGATCGAGCAGGAGATCCTCTTCGAGGGCCCGGACACCGTCGCCGCGGTCTTCCTGGAGCCGGTGCAGAACGCCGGTGGCTGCTTCCCGCCGCCGCCCGGATACTTCCAGCGTGTCCGCGAGATCTGCGACAAGTACGACGTGCTGCTCGTCTCCGACGAGGTCATCTGCGCCTTCGGCCGTCTCGGCACGATGTTCGCCTGCGACAAGTTCGGCTACGTGCCGGACATGATCACCTGCGCCAAGGGCATGACCTCGGGCTACTCCCCGATCGGTGCCTGCATCGTCTCGGACCGCGTCGCCGCGCCGTTCTACGAGGGTGACAACACCTTCCTGCACGGTTACACCTTCGGTGGCCACCCGGTCTCCGCGGCGGTCGGCCTCGCCAACCTCGACATCTTCGAGCGCGAGGGCCTCAACCAGCACGTCCTGGACAACGAGAACGCGTTCTTCACGACGCTGCAGAAGCTGCTCGACCTGCCGATCGTCGGCGACGTCCGCGGCAACGGCTTCTTCTACGGCATCGAGCTGGTGAAGGACAAGGCCACCAAGGAGACCTTCACCGACGAGGAGACCGAGCGCGTCCTGTACGGCTTCCTCTCCAAGGCGCTGTACGACAACGGCCTGTACTGCCGGGCCGACGACCGCGGCGACCCGGTCGTCCAGCTCGCGCCGCCGCTGGTCTCCGACCAGTCGACGTTCGACGAGATCGAGGGCATCCTGCGCACCGTCCTCACGGAGGCATGGACCAAGCTCTGACCGGCATGACGACCGGCGGCCCGACCACGGATCGGCCGCCGGTCGGACCGCCCCGTCGCTTGACCATCGCTTGACCACTGTTCGACCGGCTTCCAGCCGTCATCCTCATACGGTCCACACGGCCCGGATGCGCCCATTCGAGTGGGAAGGGGCGCACCCGGGCCGTGTGCTGTGCGCTCACCGCGGTTCGAATCCTTACGGTGCCGAGTGACCGATCGCCCCCGACTTCGTTCCCCCGTACGGGGGACGGGAATTACGATCTGAACCGAGGTGTACGCCATGGTGGCCCCGCCGGACAACGACGTGATCTGGGCGCGCTCCCTGCAACATTCCCACAACGGCTCACCCGCGCTCGGCGGCGTATCCCTGGGAGTCCATGACGGCGAGATCCTCGCCGTGACCGGCCCCCGGGGCTGCGGCAAGACGACCCTGCTGCACTGCCTGTCCGGTCAGCTGGTGCCCGAGCAGGGCGAGGTGTGGTTCAACAGCGTCCCCATCCACACCATGGGCCCCCGGCTGCGCGAGCGGCTGCGCCGAGACCGGTTCGGCTGGATCGCCCCCGAGCCCCAGCTGGTGCCCGAGCTGAACACTTGGGAGAACACCGCTCTCCCGCTGCTGCTGCGCGGCACCTCGCACCGGGAGGCGAAGAAGGCCGCCCTGGAGTGGCTGGAGCGGCTCGACATCGGCGCCTGCGCCAGGCAGCGGCCGCACACCCTGCTCCAGGGGCAGCGCCAGCGGATCGCCGTGGCCCGCGCCCTGGCGGCCGCCCCCACGGTGATCTTCGCCGACGAACCCACCGCGACCCTGCACCGCAGCGACCGGACGCATGTGTTGCGCACCCTCACCAGCGCTGCCCGTTCGCACGGGATCACGATCGTGCTCGCCACCCACGACGCGGAGATCGCCGCCCTCGCCGACCGTACGGTCCCGCTGCTGGACGGCCGTCGCGTCGCCACCGTCGCCCTGCCCGCCGGGTCCGATACGGAAGGCCGCGCGGCGTGCTCGCTCTCCGTCTAGCCCGGGGTTCCCATCCGCTGGTCCTGCTGAGGCGGCTGCTGGTCGCCGCCGCCTCCGCCGGTGTCGGCTTCCTGCTGCTGTGCGCCCTGGGCTACGCCTCGGCGCACCCGGCGCACTCCACCGGCGCCGTGCTGCGCCTGCTGTGGTGCTTCGTGCCGCTCGCCGCCACCGTGCAGTTCGCGGTCGCGGTGGCACGTACCGACCCCAGCACCCGGCCGCGCTCCGGGCTGTCCGCCGTGGGCCTCGGGCCGGTCCGGCTCGCGGTGCTCGCCGCGGCCTCCACCGCCGTCTCCTGCACCCTCGGGTCGATGGTGGCGCTGCTGTTCTACCTGCATCTGCGCGGTGATCTGTCCGGGCTGCCGTTCGACGGCGCCGCGGCCGGACTGCTCGACGCCGAGACCCCGCTGCCGCCGGCTGCCGCGCTGGTGCTGCTGGCCCTGGTCCCGGTGGCCGCGGCGACGGCGAGCGCGCTCGCGCTGCGCGCCGAGCCGGTGGTCGCGGCCGCCCCGGACGACTCGGAGGTCCTGACGGAGCCGGAGGCCCCCGGTCCGGCGGCGCCTCCCACTGGGCTGCCATGGGGAGTGGCGCTTACCGCGGCGGGCCTCGCCGTCGAGGCGTACATGAGCCGGGGCGACGTCCGCAGCCTGCTCCCGCTGCCCGGCGGGCTCGACGCCACCCCGACGGGGGTGCTGGTGGGGTGGACGCTGACGGCGGCCGGTCTGGCCATGGCGGGCCCGGGGCTGGCGTATCTGTGCGGGCGGCTGCTGCAGGCGGCGCGCCCCGGCGCCGTCCGGCTGCTGGCCGGCCGGGTGCTGATGGACGAGTCGCGCCGGATCGGCCGGCCGCTCGGGGTGGTCTGCGCGGTGCTCGCCGCGGCGGTCGCCGCCTACGCTCTCTACGGGACGAAGCCCCACCCCCTCGGCCCGCTGACGGTCCTTGGCGCGGTGCTCGTGCTCGGCTGCACGACGGCGACGCTGATGACCTCGGCACTGGAGGCGCGGCAGGCGCGCGCACAGACGGCGCGGGCGCTGCTGCGGCTCGGCGCCCCGGTATCGGCACTGCGGGCCGCGACGGCCCTGCGCGCCGCCGCCCTGCTGATCGTCTTCGCCCCGCTGACCTGGCTTATCGCCGAGCTGGCAGCACTGCCGCTGACGGCCTGAGCACGCGCGCCGCGGACCACACCCCGCACCCCGGCCGCTACGTAGCATGACAACGTGGACAATCCGGACGATCTCACTCCCCCGCCGCCCGGCCCCGAGATCGGGTCGCTCGCCGAATTCGACGAGGCGGTCGCCTCGGGGTCACTGGCCGGGCACCGGGTGCAGTCGGTCGACCTGACGGACCGCGGCGCCGCCCTGCTGGCCACCGACACGGCGGGCGCCGTCTTCCTCGGCTGCAGGATGGAGCCCGGGGCGACGGCGAAGGTACGGGCCGACGGCGCGTTCGTCTTCCCGCCGGTGCCCGGACTCCCCTTCGATCCGTACCGCGGCCTGCTCTACACCCCCGACGCGCTCTACGAGGGGCTGTCGGACGGCGGCTACGCGGCCACACCGGACGCCCGCGCGTACCGCTGGTTCCAGCGGACCCGGGCGAACGGCGACACCCTCGCGTCGATGCTGCGGGCGCTGCACGACGACGCGGTCTCCGACGCGCTGGACGAGTTCCTGACCGGCGCCCGCGTGGTCGGGGTGATGGGCGGCCACGCGACGGCCCGCGGCAGCGCCCCGTACGCGGCCGCGGCCCGGCTGGGCCGGACCCTGGCCCGAGGCGGTCTGACCGTGGCCACCGGCGGCGGGCCCGGCGCGATGGAGGCCGCGAACCTCGGGGCGTACACGGCGCCGCACCCCGATCCCGTACTGAACGAGGCCTGCGCGCTGCTGGCCACGGCCCCCTCGTTCACCCCGTCGGTCACCGACTGGGCACTGGCCGCCTTCGGCGTCCGGCGGCGCTGGCCGGGCGGCGGCGGTTCCGTCTCGATCCCGACCTGGTTCTACGGGCACGAGCCTCCGAACCCGTTCGCGGACCGCATCGCCAAGTACTTCGCCAACGCACTGCGCGAGGACGGACTGCTCACCCGCTCCACGGCAGGCGTGATCTTCCTGCCCGGAGCGGCCGGCACCGTACAGGAGATCTTCGACAACGCGACGCCGAACTACTACGGCTCGCTCGGCGGACCGACCCCGATGGTGCTGGTGGGCCGCGCCCACTGGACACGCGCCCTGCCCACGTGGCCGCTGCTGCGCGCGCTGGCCGCCGGCCGGGCGATGGAGTCCCTGATCGTGCTCGTGGACACGGTGGACGAGGCCCCCGAGGCACTCGCCCGGCTGTACGCGTAGGTCCCGTCCGGGCTCAGCAGGACGCGAGCCGGGCCACGAGCGCGTCGAAGAAGGCCTCCCAGCCGTCCTCGGCCGCCGCGTACTGCTCGGCCGTGAGGTTGCCGCCGCGCTGCCGGAAGACCATCTCGGTGGTCCCGTGGCCGCGGTCGGTGAAGGTTGCGGTGACGGTCTCGCCCTCGACGTCGGCGGGCGCGGAGGCGTCCTTCAGGGTGAACACCAGCCGCTCCGGGGCCACCACCTCCCGGTAGACGCCGTGGAACGGCATCTCGGTGCCGGGCACCACCATGACCAGGTTCCAGGCGCCGGCCGGCCTGACGTCCATCGACACCCGGTCGAGCGGCACCTCGGCGTCGCCGCCGTACCAGGCCGCGAAGTGCTCCGGCGTCGTCCAGGCCGTGAAGACCTTCTCCGGCGGGGCGTCGAGGATGCGGGTGATGTCGATGCCCTCGCGTGCTGACTCGGTCATGTCCCTGTCCTTCCGGATCTGCCGCACGGTCCCGGGGCCGCCCGCGAGGGCGTCCCACCGGGTCCCTGGGCGGCCGGCGCCGCACTCCGGCGCATCCGGCAATCCTCCGGCCGATGGGCGGCTCCCGCGACCGGTGCGCGCCGTCCCCGGGCAGCCTTGGGCGGCGGTCAGAGCCGGGCGGGCAGGACCACTGTCTCCGCCGCGTCGAAGCCCGCCCCGATCGTCGTGCCCTCCTCGGGGACTTCCCGCAGCGCGCACTCCGCCTCCAGCTCCGGACCGCTCTCAGGCTTCAGCCGCACCGCGACATGATTGCCCCGGAACGTGCGCGTCCCGACCACACAGCGCAGCCCCTCGTCCAGGGCGCCGATCTTGACCCCGGCCGGCCGCACCAGCAGATCGCACGCCCCCTGCGGCGAGCCCTTCGGCACCGGCACCCTGCCCCACACCGTGTCGGCGACGGCACCGGTCACCGTCGCCCCGACCACGTTGTCGAAGCCGAGGAACCGGGCGACGAAGGCGGAGGCGGGCCGCTGCCAGACCTCCAGCGGGGTGCCCACCTGGGCGATCCGCCCGTCACGCATCACCACCACCCGGTCGGCCAGGGCGAACGCCTCGCCCTGGTCGTGGGTGACGGCGAGCACCGTGGTGCCCAAGCGGCCGAAGAGCGTGCGCAGCTCGACGACGAGCCGTTCCCGCAGACCGCGGTCGAGCTGGCCGAGCGGCTCGTCCAGCATCAGCAGCTTGGGGCTCGGGGCTAGGGCCCGGGCCAGGGCCACGCGCTGCTGCTCACCGCCGGACAGGGCGGCGACGGCGCGCCGCTGGGCGCCGGGCAGGCCCACCATGTCGAGGAGTTCGCCGACCCTGTGCTCCTGGTCGCGGCGCGAGACCCCGCGCATCCGCAGCCCGAAGGCGACGTTGGCGCCGACGTCCCGGTGCGGGAAGAGCTGGTGGTCCTGGAACATCAGGCCGAGCCCACGCCGGTGCACCGGCACCCCGGCCTGGTCCGCGCCGTCCAGCAGCACCCGGCCGCCGTCCGGCGGGTGCAGTCCGGCGACCACCCGCAGCAGGGTGGACTTGCCGCTTCCGCTCGGCCCGAGCACACAGACGATCTCGTGCTCGGCGACCTCCAGGTCCACCGCGTCGATCGCCGCCCGCTCGCCGAAGCGAACCGTGGCCGATTCCAGTGTCAGCATTCCTAGAACTCCCCGGACCGGTCCGTGCGGATACGTTCGAGCAGCAGCAGCGAGACGGCGCAGACCACCATCAGGATGGTGCTCAGCGCCATCGCCTGGCCGTAGTTGAGCTCCCCGGCCCGCCCAAGCAGCCGGGCCACGACGACCGGCAGCGTCGGGCGGTCGGGCCTGGCGATGAACACGGTCGCGCCGAACTCACCGAGCGAGACGGCGAACGCGAAACCGGCCGCGACCAGCAACGCCCGCCGCACCAGCGGCAGATCGACCTCCCGCCAGACCCGCAGCGGCGACGCCCCGAGCACCGCGGCCGCCTCCCTCAGCCGCGCGTCCACCGCGCGCAGCACGGGCAGCAGGGTCCGTACGACGAAGGGCACACCGACCAGCGCCTGAGCGAGCGGCACCAGGATCCAGGAGGTCCGCAGATCCAGCGGCGGTTTGTCCAGGGTGATCAGGAAACCGAAGCCGACGGTGACCGCGGACACCCCGAGCGGCAGCATCAGCAACGCGTCGAGACCGCGCACCAGCCGGCCGGCCCGCCGGGTCAGCGCGGCGGCGGCCAGCCCGCCGATGACCAGCGCGATGACCGTCGCGACCAGCGCGTACTGCAGGGAGTTCCAGATCGCTTCGAGCGGCGCGACCAGGAACGTACCGCCGCCCGCGTCCACGGAGGACAGGGCACGGTAGAAGTCGAAGCCATGCCCGCCGGTGGTGTCCAAGGAGCGCTCGACCAGCACACCCAGCGGCAGCAGGATCAGCAGCAGCACGGTCAGCAGCACCCCGCCGAGCAGCGCCCACTGCCCGGCGCCGCGCGGCCTGCGGACGGTCTGCGCGGGGTCGACCAGCTTCAGCGCGGTCTCCCGGCGCCGTACGGTCCAGGCGTGTACGGCGAGGATCGCGCCGACCGCGGCGAACTGCACCAGCGTCAGCACAGCGGCCGTCGGCAGGGCGAGCAACTGCGCGGTCTGCCGGTAGATCTCCACTTCGAGGGTGGCGTAACCGGGGCCGCCGAGGATCTGAACGACACCGAAGGAGGTGAAGGTGAAGAGGAAGACCATCAATGCGGCGGCGGCCACGGCGGGTGCCAGGGCCGGCAGGGTGACCCGTCGCCAGGCGGCGAACCGTCCCGCGCCGAGCACCCTGGCGGCCTCTTCCTGCCGGGGGTCGAGCTGGGACCACAGCCCGCCCACCGTCCGTACGACCACCGCGTAGTTGAAGAAGACATGGGCGAGCAGAATCGCCCAGACGGTGGTGTCGAGCCGTACGCCCCAGAGTTGGTCGAGGAATCCGCCGCGTCCCAGCAACGCCAGGAAGGCCGTCCCGACGACCACGGTCGGCAGGACGAACGGCACCGTGACGACCGCCCGCAGCAGTTGTTTGCCGGGGAAGTCGAAGCGGGCGAAGACATAGGCGCCGGGCAACGCGATCAGCAGGGTCACCGCCGTCGAGGCGAGCGCCTGCCAGGTGGTGAACCAGAGGACGTCGCGGATCTCCGGCCGGGTCAGCACCTCGCCTATCCGGCCGAGCTGCCAGACGCCGTCCACCTTCAGGCCCCGGCCGACGATCGCCGCGACCGGGTAGGCGAAGAACAGCGCGAAGAACGCGACGGGCACGGCCATCAGGCCGAGCCGCACCGCGCTCCCGCGCCGGGCCTTCGCGCGAGCGGCAGCCGCGTGCGCGGACCGCGGGCGGGGAGTCTTCCCGCCCGCGTCCGTTCCGCGTACGGGACTCTTCGTTACTTCACTACGAGCGAGGACCACGACTGGACCCACTGCTCACGGTTCTTGGCGATCCGGTCCGGGGCCACGGTCGTCGGGCTGGCCACCGTCGCGCCGAACTCGGTGAAGAGTTCCGGCAGCGCCGCGTCCTTGACCACCGGGTTGACGAACATGTTGAGCGGCATGTCCTCCTGGAACTTCTTGCTGATCAGGAAGTCCAGCAGTGCCTTGCCGCCCGCCTCGTTCTTCGCCCCCTTCAGCAGACCGGCGAACTCGATCTGGCGGAAGCAGGTCCCGGTGGCGACACCGGTCGGGGCCTCGGCCGGCTGCGGCTTCGCGTACAGCACCTCGACGGGCGGGCTGGATGCGTACGAGACGACGAGCGGCCTGTCTGCCTTGGCTTTCTTTCCGCCCGCGGAGCCGGAGAACTCCTCGTTGTACGCCTGCTCCCAGCCGTCGACGACCTTGACGCCGTTGCGCTCCAGCTTCTTCCAGTAGTCCTGGTAGCCCTTCTCGCCGTAGGTGGCGACGGTGCCGAGGAGGAAGCCGAGACCGGGCGAGGAGGTCCCTGCGTTCTCGGTGACGAGCAGGTCCTTGTACGCGGGCTTCGCCAGGTCGTCGAAGGACCGGGGCGGCGCGAGCTTCTTGTCGGCGAAGTACTTCTTGTCGTAGTTGACGCAGATGTCACCGGTGTCGATCGGGGTGACCCGGTGCTGGTCGGCGTCGAGCCGGGTGTCCGCCGCGACCCGGTCGATGCCCTTCGCCTCGTACGGCGTGAAGAGCCCGCTGTCGAGGGCGCGGGAGAGCAGCGTGTTGTCGACGCCGAAGAACACGTCGCCGCGCGGGGAGCCCTTGGTCAGGATCTCCTGGTTGAGCGCGACACCCGCGTCGCCGCTCTTCAGCACCTTGACGGTGTATCCGGTCTCCTCGGTGAACTGCTTCAGCACGTCCTTGGAGGCGTTGAAGGAGTCGTGGCTGACGAGGGTCACGGTCTTGGAGCCCGAGCCCTTCGTGCCGCCGGAACCGGAGGACGTGTCGTCGGAACTCCCGCACCCGGCGAGTGCGGTGACGCCGAGCGCGGCGGCGAGGGCCGAAGCCGCGAGCTGCCTACTCCTGCGCGTGGTGATCATTTGTGTATTCCTCCTGGGTTTTGGCCAGGAAGAGACGCGGCCCTGCCCGCGGTAAGCGGGCAGGGCGCAACAGCATGAGTTGATGACCGAACTTCCTACCCGGAATGACCCGGGCGAGGTTCAGAGGGTCTGCGGCCGACCTGTCCTCGGTGCCGCACTCTCAGCGCTGTGGCGCTCCCCTGTCGGAATATGAAGTTGATTTCGGGCCCAGATTACACGGGCCCTATCGGCCTCAGCGCTCGGCCGCCGCCAGCTGACCGCAGGCCCCGTCGATCTCCTGGCCGCGGGTGTCCCGCACGGTGACCGGCACCCCGTGGGCGGCGATCGCCTCGACGAAGGCCTTCTCGTCCTCGGGCCGCGAGGCGGTCCACTTGGAACCGGGCGTGGGGTTCAGCGGGATCAGATTGACATGAACCCGCTTGCCCTTGAGGAGCCGGCCCAGCCGGTCACCGCGCCACGCCTGGTCGTTGATGTCACGGATCAGCGCGTACTCGATGGAGATGCGGCGGCCGGACTTCTCCGCGTACTCCCACGCGGCGTCCAGCACCTCGCCGACCTTCCAGCGCGTGTTCACGGGAACGAGGGTGTCGCGCAGTTCGTCATCCGGCGCGTGCAGCGAGACGGCGAGACGGCACTTGAAGCCCTCATCGGCGAAACGGAGCATCGCGGGCACCAGGCCCACCGTGGAGACCGTGATCCCGCGCTGCGAGAGCCCCAGCCCGTCCGGCTCCGGGTCGGTGAGCCGGCGGATCGCGCCGACCACCCGGTTGTAGTTGGCGAGCGGCTCGCCCATGCCCATGAAGACGATGTTGGAGAGCCGCGCCGGGCCGCCGGGGACCTCGCCGTCGCGCAGCGCCCGCATCCCGTCCACGATCTGGTGGACGATCTCGGCGGTCGACAGATTGCGGTCGAGGCCGGCCTGCCCGGTGGCGCAGAAGGGGCAGTTCATCCCGCATCCGGCCTGCGAGGAGATGCACATCGTCACGCGATCCGGGTAGCGCATCAGGACGGACTCGACGAGCGTCCCGTCGTGCAGCTTCCACAGCGTCTTGCGGGTGGTGTCGTCGTCGCAGCTGATGTGACGGACCACCGACATCAGGTCGGGGAACATCGCCTCGGCGAGCTTGTCCCGCGACGCGGCCGGGATGTTGGTCCACTCCGCCGGGTCGTGCGCGTACCGCGCGAAGTAGTGCTGCGAGAGCTGCTGGGCGCGGAACGGCTTCTCGCCGATCGCGGCGACGGCTTCCTTGCGCTCGGCGGGCGTGAGGTCGGCGAGATGCCGCGGCGGCTTCTTGGCTCCGCGGGGCGCGACGAAAGTGAGTTCTCCGGGCTTAGGCATGGTTCATCCAGTGTCGCAGACAGAACAGTGAGGGCCCGCCGTCCTGTGGACAACGGGCCCTCACTCGTAAAATCGCAGGTCAGGAATGCTTTCTCAGCTGGATCCGACGAACAGCACCAGCAGCAGCCAGACCACCGGGGCGGTCGGCAGCAGCGAATCCAGCCGGTCCATGATGCCGCCGTGCCCCGGCAGCAGCGTGCCCATGTCCTTGATCCCGAGATCCCGCTTGATCATCGACTCGCCCAGGTCACCGAGGGTCGCGCTGGCCGCGACCGCGAGCCCGAGCAGCAGCCCCTGCCACCAGGAACCGCCGTCGATCAGGAACTGCATGCACAGCGCACCGGCGACCATCGCGAAGGCGACGGCGCCGAACAGACCCTCCCGGGTCTTTCCGGGGCTGATGCGCGGCGCCAGCTTGTGCTTCCCGAAGCGCCAGCCGACGGCGTACGCACCCGTGTCGCTGACCACGGTCAACAGCAGGAAGGTGAGCACCCGCTGCGGCCCGTCGTCGGCGGTCAGGAGCATGGCGACGAACGTGGCGAGGAACGGTACATAGAACACCGCGAACACGCCGGCCGTGACGTCCTTGAGGTAGCCCTCGGGCGGTGCGGTCATCCGCCAGACGAGCACCGCCAGCGCGGTCAGCGCCATCGCCACCCAGGCGCCTTCGGCGCCCTGCGCGTAACCGGCCACCACCATCGCCGCGCCGCCCACCGCCAGCGGGACGAGCGGCGCCTTGATGCCCTTGCGCTCCTGGAGCCGTGAGGTGAGCTCCCAGAGGCCCACGACGACGGCGACGACGATCACACCGACGAAGACGGCCTTCACGATGAACAGCGAGGCGACGATGACGGCGCCGAGCCCCACACCGACCCCTATGGCGGCTCGCAGATCACGGCCCGCACGTTTCTTCTGCGGGGGCGGCGGCGCGGTGGGCATGGGCTCCTGCGGCTTCTCGTCACGGAACAGGGGGCCGCCGCTCAGGCGTCCGGCCCCCTGGTCCCGGTCATCACGGTCGTCAGCGTCTCTACCTGCGTCGGGAACGTCCGGCACTATGGGCATGGGCCGAGTCTGCTGGGCGTCATGCACATCGTATGCAGGACCGGCCGGAGCAGCCTGCATCTCGGGCGCACCCCAGCGGCCGGCTCCCTGCGGGGCGCCCCAGGAAGAGTCGTTCATCAGACTTCGAGCAGCTCGGCTTCCTTGTGCTTGAGCAGCTCGTCGACCTGCGCGACGTACTTCGCGGTGGTGTCGTCGAGCTCCTTCTCGGCGCGACGCACCTCGTCCTCGCCCGACTCCTTGTCCTTGACCAGCTTGTCCAGAGTCTCCTTGGCCTTGCGGCGCACCGCGCGGATGGAGATCTTGGAGTCCTCGGCCTTGCCCTTGGCGACCTTGATGTAGTCGCGGCGGCGCTCCTCGGTGAGCTCCGGGAAGGTCACCCGGATGATATTGCCGTCGTTGCTCGGGTTGACGCCGAGGTCCGAGTCGCGGATGGCCTGCTCGATGTTGCGCAGCGCGGTCTTGTCGAACGGCGTCACGACGGCCATGCGCGGCTCGGGCACCGAGAACGAGGCGAGCTGGTTGATCGGGGTCAGCGCGCCGTAGTAGTCGGCGACGATCTTGTTGAACATCGCCGGGTGCGCACGGCCGGTACGGATCGCGGCGAAGTCCTCTTTCGCCACGACGACGGCCTTCTCCATCTTCTCCTCGGCCTCGAGGAGGGTTTCTTCGATCACCACGTGCTCCTGCGTGTCTTGAGTGGGCCCGTCGTGCTCGGGCCCGGCGGGTCCTGCGTCGCGTCCTCACCTGCACGGTGTCCGACCGGCAGGCCGTTGTCCATCCTTCGGGGCCGGTCCCGGGGCTGCCCCCGGGGGCCCGGACCTCCCCGTCGTACTCCGGGAAGGTCCCCCGGTCGTCAGACCCGGGTGCTCCGGTCACTCACGAGCGTGCCGATCTTCTCACCATTGACCGCGCGGGCGATATTGCCGGTGGCGGTCAGCTCGAAGACGAGGATCGGCAGGTCGTTGTCGCGGCAGAGCGTGATGGCGGTGGCGTCGGCGACCTTGAGATCGCGGGCGAGAACCTCGCTGTACTCGAGCGCGTCGAACTTCACCGCGTCGGGGTTGCTCTTCGGGTCGGAGTCGTAGACCCCGTCCACCCCGTTCTTGCCCATCAGGAGAGCCTCCGCGTCGATCTCCAGGGCGCGCTGGGCGGCAGTGGTGTCGGTGGAGAAGTACGGCATCCCCATGCCGGCGCCGAAGATGACGACGCGACCCTTCTCCAGATGGCGCACGGCGCGCAGCGGAATGTACGGCTCCGCGACCTGCCCCATGGTGATGGCGGTCTGGACACGGGAGTCGATGCCTTCCTTCTCCAGGAAGTCCTGGAGTGCCAGGCAGTTCATGACCGTGCCGAGCATGCCCATGTAGTCGGACCGGGCCCGGTCCATGCCGCGCTGCTGGAGCTCGGCGCCACGGAAGAAGTTGCCGCCGCCGATGACGACAGCGATTTCCGCGCCGTCGCGGACGACTGCCGCAATTTCCCGGGCGATGGCGTGTACGACGTCGGGGTCGACACCGAGACCCCCGCCGCCGGCGAACGCCTCTCCGGACAGCTTCAGCATGAAGCGTCCGGCCACCTTGCCGTCGTCGCGCTTGTGGTCACCTTTTGCGGCGTCCGCGCCCTTGTTCATGGAGATTCTCCTCGTGCACATACGAAGAAGGCCATTGCCGGTGGGTCTGGTGTCCCTCAGCGGCAATGGCCTCCTCGTCAGATCTGCGGTCGTACGGCTTGAGTGCGGCCGACGACTGCACTAGACCCTATCGGGGTCCACCGTGTTTCGCGGACGGACTCAGATGCCGACCTTGATGCGCGAGAAGCGCTTCAGGGTGACACCGGCCTCGTCCAGGACCTTCTGGACGGACTTCTTGTTGTCCAGCGCGTACGGCTGGCCGAGGAGGGTGGCCTCCTTGAAGAAGCCGTTGACGCGGCCCTCGACGATCTTCGGGAGCGCGGCCTCGGGCTTGCCCTCGGCGCGCGTGGTCTCCTCGGCGACGCGGCGCTCGGCCTCGACGACCTCGGCCGGGACGTCCTCGCGGGACAGGTACTTCGGGGCGAACGCGGCGATGTGCTGCGCGACGCCCTTGGCCAGCTCGGCGTCGGCCTTGTCCAGCTCGACCAGAACACCGATCTGCGGCGGCAGGTCGGGCATGGTGCGGTGCATGTACGCGGAGACGTACGCGCCGGAGAACTGCGCGAAGCGGTCCAGCACGATCTTCTCGCCGAGGTTGGCGTTGGCCTCGTCGACGTACGCCTGGACGGTCTTGCCGGCCTCGATCTCGGAGGCGAGCAGCGCCTGGATGTCGGCCGGGGAGGTGGCGGCGACATGCGCGGCGAGGGTGTTCGCGACGTTCTGGAACTTCTCGCCCTTGGCGACGAAGTCCGTCTCGCACTTCAGCTCCAGCAGAACGCCGGACGTCTGCTCCTCGGAGATGACGGAGACGACGGCACCGTTCTCGGCAGAGCGGCCCTCGCGCTTGGCGACGCCCTTCTGACCCTTGATACGGAGCGCCTCGACGGCCTTGTCGACGTTGCCGTCGGCCTCGTCGAGCGCCTTCTTGCAGTCCATCATGCCGGCGCCGGTGAGCTCGCGGAGCTTCTTGACGTCAGCGGCGGTGTAGTTCGCCATGAGTCTGGGTTTCTCTCTCGAAGTCTGAAAGATCTACGGGTGAACGGCGGGGGCGGTGCTTGTGGCACCGACCCCCGCCGTCATCAGCCGTGACGGGTGTCAGGCCTGCTCGGCGTCCGCGGCCGGGGCCTCGGCAGCGGGGGCCTCGGCGTCCGCGACCTTCTCGGCCTCGGCGTCCGCGACCTTCTCGGTCTCGGCGGAGGTCTGGACCTCGGCGTCGGCCTTCTTGTCGCCCTCGAGCAGGTCGCGCTCCCACTCGGCGAGCGGCTCGCCGGCGGCCTTCTCGCCCGGCTTCGAGTCACCGGTGGCGGCACCGGAACGGGCGATGAGGCCCTCGGCGACGGCGTCGGCGATCACGCGGGTGAGCAGGGTGACGGAGCGGATCGCGTCGTCGTTGCCCGGAATCTTGTAGTCGACCTCGTCGGGGTCGCAGTTGGTGTCGAGGATCGCGACGACCGGGATGTGGAGCTTGCGCGCCTCACCGACGGCGATGTGCTCCTTCTTGGTGTCGACGATCCAGACGGCGCTCGGCACCTTCTGCATCTCGCGGATACCACCGAGGGTCTTCTCCAGCTTGGCCTTCTCGCGGGAGAGAACCAGGAGCTCCTTCTTGGTGAGGCCGGAGGCGGCCACGTCCTCGAAGTCGATGAGCTCGAGCTCCTTCAGACGCTGAAGGCGCTTGTAGACGGTGGAGAAGTTGGTGAGCATGCCACCGAGCCAACGCTGGTTGACGTACGGCATGCCGACGCGCGTCGCCTGCTCGGCGATGGCCTCCTGGGCCTGCTTCTTCGTACCCACGAACATGATGGAGCCGCCGTGCGCGACGGTCTCCTTGACGAACTCGTAGGCGCGGTCGATGTACGACAGCGACTGGAGCAGGTCGATGATGTAGATGCCGTTGCGCTCGGTGAAGATGAAGCGCTTCATCTTCGGGTTCCAGCGACGGGTCTGGTGACCGAAGTGGACGCCGCTTTCCAGCAGCTCCCGCATCGTGACGACGGCCATGGCCGTACTCCTTGAGGTGCTCGGTTGTCGCGACCGCAGGATTGCTGTCGCGCCTGACGCCCCGACGCGCCGTGCCACTGGGGACCGAGGAGCGCGGCCACCGTCCGCAGAGAGGGAGGTGGCGGGGCGTGCGAAGTCGACCCGGTGACCCGGATCGCCATAGGAAGTGTACGGGACGGCCCGAGTGCCGGGTGACGGCGCTGTCCACAACCGGCAGGTTGTCCACAGATCCGGTTCATGATCCCCCGCGGATCGCGGGGCTGCGGGACGGTTCTGCCATGCGATCCACAACTGATCCGACCGGTTCGGCCGCTCCTGCGGAGCCCGTTCCCGCACGCCTGCGGAAGGCGCTCGTGGTGGCGATGGTGGTCCTGCCGGCGGCAGTGTGCGGCTTACCGGTCGCCGCGGCCGGCGGGCCGAACCCCGCGCCCGTTCCTGCAGCCGGGAGACCGACGCCGAGGCCCGTTCCCGCAGCCGGGAGACCGACGTCGAGGCCTGCGCCCGCAGCCGACAGACCGACGTCCACATCCGCGCCCGCGCCCGCGCCCGTGCCTGAATCCGGGCCGGCGCCGGACGGCGGCCGGAGTTGGCCGCTCGCCGGGCGGCCCGTGGTCGTACGGGGCTGGGAGCCCCCGGCCGGCACCTACGGGCGGGGCCACCGGGGCGTCGACCTCGCCGCGGAGCCGGGTGCTGCGGTGCTCGCCGCCGCCCCGGGAAAGGTCTCGTTCGCGGGGCAGGTAGCGGGACGCGGGGTGCTGGCGATCGAGGTGGCCGACAGCGGTGATCCCCCGCTGCGGACCACGTACGAACCGGTGCGGGCGCTCGTCGCGAAGGGCGAGGAGGTGACGGCGGGGCAGGCGGTGGCGATCGTGGAGGCGGGGCCCTCCCACTGCGCGGCGGACTGTCTGCACTGGGGCCTGCGGCGCGGTGACACGTATCTGGATCCGCTGTCGTTGCTACCGCCGTCACTGCTGCGACGGGGCCCGTCCCGGCTTCTTCCGGTATTCGGCGTGCCCGGGGCCGCGCGCGCCGACGGAAGGACCGGGGACGGGCTCGCCGCCCCCGGCGTTCTGCTCGCGGTCGCCGGGACGCGGCGACCGCGTCAGCTCCGTGCGCCCTGTACGCCTCGGAGGATCATGCCGACGGCGGTGTCCGCGATCACGGCCGGCTCCTCGGCGACGGCCAGCTCGATACGTCGCACCGCGGCGTCCACCGAACCCTGGAGCAGCATCGCCGCCAGCCTCGGCTGCGCGTGCCCGAGGTGGCCCAGCGCCTCGACGATCATGGCGATCAGCCCGCCGTGCGCGGCCCTGATCTTCTCGCGCGCCCCGGCGTCCAGCTCGCTGGCCGAAATGGCGACGACCGCCCGGTGGCGGCGGTCCCCGACGAGTTCGAGCTGCCGGCGCACATATGCCTCGATCTTGCCCTCGGGCGTCGTGGCCTGCTCCATCGCGTTCTCGACCTCGGCCGCCCAGACGGGGAAGTCGACGGCGCAGAGCTCCTCCACGACTGCCGCGCGGGAACGGAAGTACTCGTACACGGAGGACCGGGCGAGGCCCGTCCGTTCGGCGAGAGCGGGGAAGGTCAGCGCTTCCGTACCACCCTCGGACAGCAGGGAGCGTGCGGCGTCCAGGAGGGCGCCGCGCTGCATGGTCCGGTGCTCGGCCACCGAGGCCGCTCGAATCCTGGGCACGTGTCCACTCTACGGCGACCGGTGTTCGAGAGGGCGAGTGCGGCCCTGATCGATGGCCGAAGCAAGCATGGCCGGCACCGGTTGCAAGCGGGGCTCAGCGTCCGGCGTCGGCCAGTTTCGCGCGCAGTTGCAGCACTGATTTGGTGTGGATCTGGCTGACCCGGCTCTCGGTGACCCCGAGGACATTGCCGATCTCGGCGAGGGTGAGGCCCTCGTAGTAGTAGAGCGTGACGACCGTCTTCTCGCGCTCCGGAAGCGTGTTGATCGCCCGCGCGAGCAACCGTCTGAGCTCGCGGTCCTCGGCGACCTCCACCGGATTGTCGGCGGTGGTGTCCTCAAGCGTGTCCATCAGGCTGAGCCGGTCGCCGCCCTCGCCGCCGACGTGCAGCAGTTCCTCCAGCGCGACCACGTTGGCCAGCGACAACTGGCTGAAAACCGCATGGAGTTCCTCAAGCGCGATGCCCATCTCCGCGGCGACCTCCGCCTCGGACGGGGTGCGCCGCAGCTGCGCCTCCAGCGTGGCGTAGGCGCGTTCGACCGCCCTCGCCTTCTGGCGCACCGAGCGCGGGATCCAGTCCAGCGCCCGGAGTTCGTCGATCATCGCGCCCCGGATCCGGGTGATCGCGTAGGTCTCGAACTTGATCGCGCGCTCGATGTCGAACTTCTCGATCGCGTCGATCAGTCCGAAGACCCCAGAGGAGACGAAGTCCGCCTGCTCGACGTTGGAAGGCAGGCCCACACTCACTCGGCCCGCGACGTACTTCACCAGCGGCGAGTAGTGGAGGATCAGCTGCTCCCGCAGCCGCTCGTCGCCGGTGGACTTGTACGAACGCCACAACTCGTCGAGCGAGGAAGGGGCGGGGGGACGCACAGTGCCACGCGCAGCCGGTGGCGCTGCCGCGCGGTCAGACCCGGAGGTGTGCTGGGGCATGTGGTGCCTTGAGCCGTTCTGCCGTGAAGTGCTGTGGACGTATGTCTGAGTCGAAACCCTTGTGAGCGTAGCGTGACGATGATGTCGCGGTCCGCGCAGGATAGAGGATCGGCGCTGTGCGAATCCGGCCGATTCGACACGGCTGAGGCCCGGGGCCGTCGACGTGCGTGTCGGCCCCGGAGGCGTCGCTGAAGGATCCGCCGAGGTCATCGGCATCACCTTTTCACCCGAATGCTCCAGGTCAAGTACCGCCTCGCCGCGCGTCGCCATTGCAAGTCGGCCGCGGCGTCAACCGCCATCCCTCGCCATCCCGTTCGACGAACCCCAGTGAGTGCAGTTCGTACAGCCTGCCGAGCGCTTCATCGGCGCTGGTTCCCGCGGTGCGGGCCACATCGCGCCCGCTGACGGCACCCCGGCAAGGCAGGGCGTCGAGAACTCTGGCGGAGGCCGCGTCCAGCAGGTCCCGGGGGTGCACGGGGCCGCGTCTGGCCGGGGCGAGTTCGCCGATGTCCCCCACCAGTTCGGCGACTTCGGCGGCATCGGTGACCAGGACGGCCTCTCCGCGCAGGAGTTCATGCACCCCTGCCGACAGCCCGCTGGTGGCTGGTCCTGGCACGCCCATCGTGAAGCGGCCGAGCCGCTGTGCGCAGCGCGCGGTGACGAGCGAACCACTGCGATATTCGGCTTCGACGACGACCGTCCCGCGCGTCAACGCGGCGATGACCCGGTTCCGGAGAATGAATCTGCTGCGGGTGGGATGATCGGACGGTGGTAATTCACCGATGACGAGCCCCTGTTGCGCGATCCGTCCGATCAGCTCGGCGTGTCCCCGCGGGTAGGGGACGTCCACCCCGCAGGCCAGGACCGCTGTCGTGGCCCCGCCGACGGCAAGCGCGCCGCGGTGCGCCGCCCCGTCGACCCCGAACGCGGCTCCCGACACGACCACCCACCCCAGCTCCGCGAGTCCCGCGCCGAGTCCGGCCGCCATGTGCGATCCGTAGGGGGTGCAGGCCCGGGCGCCGACCACTGCGACCGAGCGCAGCGCCCAGAGCCGCAGATCGCGGGGCCCCCGCACCCACAGGCCGGTCGGCCTGGCGTCCGCGAGGTCGTCGAGCTGGCTGGGCCATTCCCCGTCTCCGGGACAGATGAACCGCCCGCCGAGCGCGCCGATCACCGAGAGGTCCCGCCCGGGGTCGGCGCTCTCGGCCCGCAACCGGTATCCGGCGAGCCGCTTCGGGGTCATCCCGCTCAGCTGCTCCGCGGTGCCGTCCCGGCTGGTGATCCGCCGTACCAGTTCGACGGCACCGCACTCGCGCAGCCAGCGGCCAGCGTGCTCGTCCCCGGGCTCGATGATGCGGGTCAGGGCGGCCCGCGCCAGCCGCTCCTGACCGCTCACCGTCAGCCCCGGCCCGGCCCCGGGCTCCTCCCCCGTGGCGCGTGCCGGACCCCGTACCTCCCCCGACAGGTCCGGCCCGTCCCCCGGCCCGTCCCCCGGCCCGTCCTCCGTCCGCCGCGTCATGACGGCGTCCCGGCGTTCATCAGGGCGCCCCGTGGGATCCCGGTCCGCAGTTCCAGCGCCACCGCGATGTCAGAGGCGTCCGGACGGTCGGCACCGCGCAGATCGGCGACCGTCCACGCAACTCTGAGCACCCGGTCCAGGCCCCGTGCGGTGAGCATGCCCCGTTCCATGTCCCGCTCGGCCGCGAGAAGCGCACCCGGTGCCGCGACCAGCCTGGTCCGCAGCTCATGGCCGGGCACCTCGCTGTTGGTGGACCACCCGGTGCCCGCCAGCCGCTCCGCCGCCCGCGCCCTGGCCCGCCGGACCCGGGCCGCCACGGAGGCCGTCGACTCGCCCCTGCCGCCATGCCCCATCAGGTCCTCTCGCCTGACCGGGTCGACGAACACCCGCAGGTCCACCCGGTCGAGCAGCGGCCCGGAGAGTCTCGCCTGATAGCGCCTGACCGTGGAGGACGGGCACTCGCAGCCGGCGCCACTGAGGCCGTACCGGCCGCACGGGCAGGGATTGGCGGCCAGCATCATCAGAAATCTGGCGGGCAGCCGCACCACCCCGGCGCTGCGCGCCACCACCACGTGTCCCGATTCCAGCGGCTGTCGCAGCGCGTCCAGCGCCCGTACGGAGAACTCGGGCGCCTCGCGTTCTTTACCGATCCTCGAAGTGTCCGTGTTGGTTCTGACCTGGAGTTATTCGTCGCGTAGGTGTCCGTGACGAAGTGTTTTCGGCGGATTGAATACACAGAACTCGTTGCCCTCGGGGTCGGCAACGACGATCCAGCGAAAGCCGTGTTCGTGGAGTTCCTCAGAGAGCCTCGCAGCGCCTAGCTGTTCGAGGCGATTGACCTCGGACGTCAGGTCTGCGGCGCCAAAGTCGAGGTCAAGATGCATGCGGTTCTTGCCCTGCTTTGGTTCTGGGACGTGCTGCAGGAGAAGGGTTGGTGCAGGAGCAGGCCCGACCAAGCTCAGGTAGGGAGGCCCGTGGAAGCCGCGGCGGTAGTCCAACGGGGCGAGCGCTCCGAGCCAGAAGTTCGCTTGCGCTTCGGTGTCGACACAGTCCAGGGTCACAACGATCTGCATGGCGGAACGGTAGGGGGCTTGGTTCGCCTTGGCGATCCCTTTTTTCGGCAGCATTTGGGGTGTGCTGCCGCTCTTCAGGATCAAGCATCCTCTGCGAGCCATGGTTCGAGGGTCATGATCGGTCATGTTCGAGGAGCTGGGCTTCGAGGTCGGCGATGCGTTTGTTGGCGAAGCGGAGGTTGGAGCGGGCCCCCTCGAGTCGTTCCTGGAGATTGCGGTGTTCCCCGGTCAGCTGTTGGACGCGCCGTTTGAGCGTGGTGTTCTCAGTGACCAGGGCCTGGACCGACTCGCCGGGGACCATCTGGTCGAAGTCGCGGATCTGCCCCATGAGGTCCCCGATGTGTTGACGCTGAGCGAGGACTTCCTTCTGGGTGCGCCCCAGTTCGGCCTCGGCGTTCAAAGCCCGCTCGCGCCAGGTGGCTTCGATCCGTTCGTGCTCGTCGCGTCCGGCCTGATCGTGCCGACTGCGGCTGTCGGAGACGGCGTCCTTGACGAGGTTTCGAGCCTCGGCGTTCTCGTAACAGAAGGTGGCGGACACTCCGGCGCGCTCGGCGATCGACCGGACGGTCAGCCGGCCGCGTTCGCGCCGGAGCTGGCTGATCGCCTTCTGAAGTTGGACGAGCTTGTGCTCGGTCTGCTGCTTGCGGGCGGCGATCGCCGCCGCGGGGGCGGAGGATTTCATGCCGCCTCACCGTCTCCGTCTTCTTCCCACCGGGCCAGTTCCTGGGCCTGAAAGGCCGTCGCCCAGACCTTCCCGAAGTAGTCCTGGGGCCTGCGCAGATCGAGAGCGAGGGCCTCCTCGAGGAGACCGAGAGCTCCAAGGGCCTTCTCCAGGCCGTCGATCGCGCGGGCGGTGGGGGCGAAGTGATCGTGCAGGTAGTCGGCGGTGGCTGAGTCCGGGGCCCCTTCCGCGAAGACGCGCCATTGTTCTCGTTTGCGGTGCCAGTAGACGAGGTCGGCGCCGGACAGGACGAACTTGTCGCAGTTGTGGCAGTCGAGATTGAAGGGGCAGGCGTCGCCGTCGACGACGGGCTGAAAGGTGCAGAACCCTCCGTCGGACGGGGTGGACATGCGGGCGAGGTCGATGGCGAGGGCTTCGGCTTCCTGCCGGCTCATCGGTTCGCCGCCCGACAACAGCGTGCCGGGCTCGGCGGAGCCGGGGCCCGCGACCCAGACGATCTGCAGGGCCTCTTCGAGCCGGGGGTCGGTGTTGGCCAGGTGGACGTAGTGCTCGGCCATCTCCTCGGAGACCTGGCCGAGGTAGCGTTTGACGTGGGTGAGGTTGGCGCCGTTCTTGAGCAGGTTCGTGGCCAGCGTGTGGCGGGCCTGGTGGGGAACGCAGTGGGCGAGGTCGAGGGTTTCCACCCAGTCGCGGAACTGGTCTCCGAACCAGCCGTAGCTGACTCCCTTGAGCAGGTCCCGGTTGCGGGCCTGCCGAGGGAAGAGAGCGATTTCCTTGCGTTCGCGCGGGGTCGGCGGGCGTCCGTGGCGCTGGACGAACCGGGCGACGGTCTTGGCCTGACGTTCCTGGATTCTCTGGAAGAGACGTTCGGGGATGCGGATGGCCTGGTCGAAGTTGCCGACCTTGGTCTGGTCGTGCCAGAACATGGGCAGTTTGCCGAGCCGGCCGATGCACTCGAGGCGGACCTGGAGGACCTCGTTGCAGCGTCGTCCGGTCAGGACCAGCGCTTCCCAGGCGTCCCGCAGACCGCGGTCGTTGATATCGAAGTCGTCCAACTTCTGCAGGTTGTCGGGGTGGGCCAGGGCTCGGGCGACATCGTCGGGGAACGGCGACCGGCGTCGCAGTTCGGTCTTGCCGACGGGCAAGGCGACGATGAAGGCCCGGTCCAGGCCGAGTTCGTCGGCCTTGCCGCCTTCCATCGCCTCGCGCATGATCCGGCGGACGCCGCTGAAGGTGTGCGCGACCGTGTTCTTGGTGGCCTTCGTCGGTTTGCCCTTGCGGACGTGTCCGCCGCCCCTGCGCTGGATACCCAGGGTCATCAGCCCGTGTTCGGCCCGGTGCCGCTGATCCGCGACGAAGTCGATGGCGAGGGACTCGGTCAGGCCGCGGGGGTCGTGCCCGCCGCCGGGCGCATGGACCTCCAAGAACGCGCTCAGCTCGACGCAGCCCCGGCGGTTTTGGTCAAAGGTGGCGCCGGAGCGGGGCGGATGGGTCAGCAGCCGCAGTGACAGCGAGTCCCAGAGCAGGTCACGCAGCCACCTCTGCGACACAGCTGTCAGGTCGAAGTGGGAACTGCGGCTCTTGAACCGGACGCCGAACTGGTCCGTCTCGATGAAGCCTGCGTCCTTGGTGTCCTCCCGGCTGAAGTAGACCAGCCGCAGGTAGGTGAGCATCCAGTGAGCGAGCTTGGTCGCGTGATAGGACGCGGTCTCCAGATCGAGGTCGGCCAGCGAATCCACCGTCTGATCCCGGCAGTGATTCGCCAGGTTCTGCAGCCACGGCATCGTCCAGGTCGCCTCCCGCTCGGGGAGCTTGGTGTAGTGGAACATGGCCCACTTGAGCTCGGCCTTCACCAGCGGCCGCAGGCCCCGCAGCGACACCTTGCCGTTCGCGCGGTGGACCGCCGGCGCCGTCCGGCACCACCTCTTGAACTCCTCCTCGCTCCGATAGCTGACGACCGCGTTCTTGTTCTTCCACTCCGTGAGCATCCGCCCCCAGTTCCTGGGAACCTGAGCCCCGCCGGGGCGCCCGTCGCGTTCATAGGCCAAGACGTGCCGCCGGCACAGCCCCAGCAGATGCACCGCTTGTTCCGGGCAGACCAGAGCACGGCAGTGGCCGAACGACGGGATCACCGGCTGCCCCGCCATCCAGAGCGCGAAGTCGAGAACCTCGCCGGTCTCCGCCCGATGGAAGTTGCGGTCACGGGGCCAGCGCTTGCTGTGCAGGTAACACAGGCCGACCGTCCTGTTCCAGGCCGGAGTGTCCGGGCAGATCAGGCAGGCAGGAGGGGTGAACCACGATCTCTCCTGCAACGGCTCGGCGGCCCGGAAGAACTCCGCGACGCTCACGTTCTTGCCGTGCTCCCTGCGGAACGCGGCCCAGTGCTTGCTGTGCCGAAAGCAGAACTCGCCGCCCGGGTTCAGGGCCCGCTGGCACTGCGGGACCCCGCAGGTCCATCCGAACGTCGGGTGATCCGGGGGAACTGCGATCACGTCCGGGCGGAACAGCGGGTCGAAGGAGGGTGCCGCGATCAGCGCGGACAACATCTCCAGCCGGTCTCCGACCGTCCGCGTCGGCGCCGTCCCCGGCTCGAGGACCGGGAGCAGTGGACGAACTGCCTCGCTCATTCCTCTTCCCCCCAGGTCTTGCGCAGTGCCGTCTGGAACTCGGCCGAATGCAGGTCGGGATGCCCGTAGACCTCATCGAGCATCCGCATCGACGCCCAGTTCCCCGCCACCTTGGCGACCAGCGGGTTGTTGTCCGAGGCGTCCAGGACGTCGTTGGTGAACTGGTGCCGGAAGGCCTTCGGCGTGATCCGTCCCGGCAGCCCGGCCCTGCGGCCCGCCCGCCGCAGCATTCCCCGGGCCGCATCCGCCGACCACGGCTGCCCGCGATTCGGGCCGGCCAGCTGGATGAGCAACATGCCGTGCCCGCCCGCGTACTTCGCATACTCCGTCGTCATGTACTTGAAGTAGCTGCTGACCATGGCGGGACTGGCCCGGTAGATCTCTCCCTCGGTCACCACTCCGTCGACGACCTTCCAGTCCGGTTTGATCTTCGCCGCTGCCCCGTTGGTATTGCCCCACCGATGGCAGACATGCAGGTGAGGGCTCTTGCAGTCGCCGCAAGGCGCGTCGTCACGCAGGTGCAGGTCCACCAGGTGCAACCCGGTCAGCCCGCCGATACGCAGGCTCGTATCCGATAGCCAGGTCACCACCATCGCGTCCCGGGCCGTGTTCACCGCCTCTGCCAGCTCCGGCTTGGCGCCCTCGGGCAGCATCTTCGGATGCCGGCGCCGGGTACCTCTCTTCGGCGACAGCGGGTTCGCCGGCATCGACGTCTTCACGTGCCCCAGCAGAGCCCGGTTCCGGTCCGCCTGGGTCGGCAGTCGCCGGACGGCCAAGGCCTCCCGCAACTCGTCGTTGATGCCCTTCACGGTGCACTGGTGCAGGTAGAAGCCCTTCAGACACGCGGCGGCCACCTCCAGCGCGGAAGATCCGTAGGGCTTCTTCGGAGGCATCCGCCACGGCTCTCCCCAGGGCATCTGCACCCGGGCGCCCGCCGCCCCCATGTACCGGTGCAGGTCCAGCAACGTGATCGACTTCGTGGTCAGACCTTCCCGGACCCGCCACCGCAGATGATCAACGAGGTAGTACGCGTACGTCTTCTGCGAACCACTGCCCTCGTGCGTACGCAGGAAGCCGTCTGCCTCCTCATCGACTGAGCAGTCCGGCCAGACGATCGTGTACGACCGTCCGCCACCAGAGCGCTTCATCGACTGAACCCGAATGTCCTCCAGGACCAACCCAGTTCGCACAGGCCCCTCCCCCTCCCTACGTCGCGAGGAGGCTTTCCACGTCCGGTAAACCAGAACGTCAGGCCCTCATAGACAGCCCAAACGAGTGACCCGGACACGCTGAGAGTGGCCGGTAAAGTCCAGAAAGAGAATTCCCCGGTGGGCCAGCGAAACCGCGCCGGGCCTCGGCAGTCCGTTGCCCCCGCCGACCAGCGACTGCATCGTCGCCGAGTGGTGGGGTGCGCAGTAGGGCGGCCGACTGACCAGTGGTTCTCCCGGTGGCAGGATGCCCGCCACCGAGTGGACCGCGGTCACCTCCAGGGATTCCTTCCGCGTCAGCTCCGGCAGGATGGCCGGCAGCCGCTCGGCCAGCATGGTCTTGCCGGCGCCCGGTGGCCCCGAGAGCAGGAGGTGGTGACCGCCCGCCGCGGCGACCTCCAGAGCCTTGCGGGGCAGCCCCTGCCCGGCCACGTCCGCGAGATCCGGTGCCTTCCCGTCGCCCTGCCCGGCCCCGCGGGCGAGCCCGGTGCCGATGCCCGCGCCGGGCACCATCAGCCCGGCCAGCATGGTGTCGGGGCGCCCCTCGTCGTGCGCCTGCCGCTCGTCGGGCACCGGTTCGTCGCAGAGCACGGCGATCAGCTGCCGCAGGCTCCGTACCCCGAGGACGGAGATCCCCGGGACCAGCGCCGCCTCCCCCGCGGTCTGTTCGGGCACGACGACCTGCCGGTACCCCGCCTCCGCCGCGGCGAGCACGGCCGGCAGCACACCGCGCACCGGCCGCACCCGGCCGTCGAGCCCCAGCTCGCCGATCATCACCACATCGGCGATGGACGCGGGATCGATCCGCTCCGACGCGCCCAGCACCGCACAGGCGACAGCGAGATCGAACCCGGATCCTCCCTTCGGCACCGAGGCCGGAGACAAGCCCACCGTGAGTTTCTTCTGCGGCCACTCGGCTCCCGAGTTCGCCACCGCGGCCCTGACCCGGTCCCGGCTCTCCACCAGGCTCTTGTCCGGCAGCCCCACCAGGGTGAACGCGGCCACCCCCGCCTCCAGGTCCGCCTGGACCTCCACCACCACACCCTCGACGCCGACGAGCGCCACCGAGCACGCCCGCGCGAACCCCATCAGGCCACCCCCCGCGCATGCTCGGCGACGGGCGCCCCGCGCCGGGGCAGCACCACGCCGACGAGGTCGATCCGGACCCCGCCGGGCGGCGGGCCGCCGTGCCGGTGGGTCCAGATACCGGCCAGCCGCCGCAGCCGCTCCGCCTTGACCGGTGTGACAGCCGCCATTGGATGCTCGAACGCGCTCGCCCTGCGGGTCTTCACCTCGCAGACCACGAGTGCGTCGCCGTCCATCGCGACGATGTCGATCTCACCGGCGCGACAGCGCCAGTTCCGTTCCAGTACGGACATGCCGGCCTCGGCCAAAAGCCGCGCCGCCAGATCCTCGCCGTACCGCCCGAGTGCCCCCCGTGCGTTCATTTCGGCACCACCTCCGGGACCGACTCTGACGCGTCCGGTCCCGATTGGTGGATCTTGGTGGACAACCCTGGGATTGTGGATAACCCGGCCACCCGGAAGTAGGAATCACCGGGGAACCGCCCGGGTATCAACGCCCCAGGGCTGGGCTCAGCCGCCCGGAAGTTCGAGATCGCTCTTGTTGAGCTCCTCGATGTTGACGTCCTTGAACGTCAGCACCCGTACCTGCTTGACGAACCGCGCGGGCCGGTACATGTCCCAGACCCAGGCATCCGCCATCGATACTTCGAAAAACACCTCGCCCTGGACCGAGTGCACCTGCATCTCGTAGTCGTTGGTGAGGTAGAAGCGCCGTTCGGTCTCGATCACATATTTGAACAGACCGACGACATCTCGGTACTCCCGGTAGAGCTTCAGCTCCATCTCGGTCTCGTACTTTTCGAGGTCCTCGGCGCTCATTGGCATGTTCCCCTTCAGCCGTGCGTGCCCCCATTGTGCGCCAGGCCCCGGTTCCCCTGGGCGCTTAGGCGATTTCGGGGTCGAGAACCAGTGGCGTACGCGGAGGACCCTCGTCGAGCAGCGTGCGCAGCAACTCGGCGAGCCTGGTCGGGTACACCGTCTCACGCGCCGCCGACAGTTCGGCGGAGGTCCACCACCTCAGCCCCGCGACGCTGCGCTGCTCCAGCCCGGTCTGCCCACTGGTGTCGGTGGCGGTCTGCCTCGTACGTGCCAGGAAATACCACTCGTCCTGGTCCCAGCGGCGTCCGTCGAACGGGAACGAGCACATCCGCTGCCAGAGCAGCGGCCCCAGCTCGACGTCGGTGATCCCGGTCTCCTCGGTCAGCTCGCGCAGCGCGGCCTCCTCCCGGGTCTCGTCGCCCTCCACACCGCCGCCGGGGGTGAACCACCAGGTACTCGCCGGATCCTCCGGTTCGAAGCCGTGCATCAGCAGGATCCGGTCGTCGGGGTCAAGGAGCACCACGCGGGCGACCTTCCGCTTCTCAGTGCGCACCGGCGGGCACCTTTTCGCCCTTTTCGCGTCGCGAGCGCGCGGACCGTGCCGCGATCGGCCCGTATGCCGCACCGCCAAGGATGAGCACCACGCCCACGACCACTGCCGTGAGCTGCAACCGCAGCGGTCCGGGCGACGACACCCCGCCGGGCAGCGAGGCGAAGGCCTCCGGACGCTCGACCATGCCGTTCAGCGGCCAGGCGATGGCGTCCACCCGGGCCTGTACCGCGTCGCGCGGGACGGAGCCCTGCCCCGCGTCGTCCAGGTGGACCCTGGAGTCCAGGGACGCGGTGCGCTCGTCGCCCAGCAGGAAGAGCTTCCCCTTGGGCACCTCCGCCGTGAAGTTCTCGGCGGAGGCTGCGCCCCGGGTGCGCAGATACGGTTCATCAATGGGCTTGCCGTTGACCGAGAGCCGGCCGCCCTTGTCGCAGCAGGCGATCTTGTCGCCGCCGATCCCGACGACCCGCTTCACCATCGGCATGTCGCCCCATGCGGGATCGGTGAAGACCACCACGTCGCCGCGGCGCACCTCGCTGCCGTCGATGCGCTGCGCTAGCACCCGGTCGCCGGAGTTCACCGTCGGAGTCATCGACTGGGTCGGCACCGTGTACGGCTTGTACACCACCGCCCCCCAGGCGAACCCGCCGAGGAAGAGCACACAGCCGACGGCCACGGCCAGCCCGGACAGTGTGCTGCCGAGCCGACCGTGGCCGTCACCCGTACGTCCTTGTCCACTCATCCCAGCGTCCCCCACTCCGGAGATCGACAATCGCTGATCCGAGTGGGCACCCTACCCGGCGGTACGCCCGCTGGTCAGCCTCCTGCGGCGCCAAAGCACGAGGGGCAGCGCGCCAGCGATGCCGAGTGCTCCCGGGGCCAGGGCGGCCGCCGTGTTGATCCCCGGCTGATCGAAGGTGTCCGGGACCGGCAGCGTCGCCCAGCGGTTGATCGGCCACGCCACCACCACGGCCCGTCCCACGACGTCCTTGACGGGCACGAAGCCCTTGGTCGCCTCGTCCATGTGATAGCGCGAATCCAGGGAGTTCTGCCGGTGGTCGCCCATCACCCAGATCTTGCCCTCGGGCACCTTGACCGGGCCGAAGGGCTTGTCGTCGCACGCCGTGTCGCCGGGGAAGATGTACGGCTCGTCGAGCGCCTTCCCGTTGACCTTGACCGGACCGCCCTTCGCGCACTCCACGGTGTCACCACCGACCGCTATCGTCCGCTTGATCAGGTCCTTCTCCTTGGACGACGGCATCAGACCGATGAAACTCAGGAAGTCCTGCACCGCGTTCGACTCCGGGGTCGGCTCCCCGGCGAGCCAGTTGTCCGGGTCGTGGAAGACGACCACCTCGCCGCGCTCGGGCTCCGAGCCGAACCAGGGGGTGAGCTTGTCCACGAGCACCCGGTCGCCCCGCTGGAGCGTGTTCTGCATCGAGTCCGACGGGATCGAGAACGCCTGCACCAGGAAAGTCTTGATCAGCAGCGCGAGAACCAGGGCGACGACGATCAGCAGCGGCAGCTCCTTCCAGAAGGGGCGCTGCTTCCTCGCCGCCTTCTTGCCACCCCCGTCCGGGGCCTGCTCATCCGCAGGCGCGTCCGGATCCGGCGCCCTTCCCTGGTCGGCCGCCCGATCGGCCCCCTGCCCCACCGCCGGATCGACGGCAGGTTCGGTGGACTGGTCGGGCCCGTTCGCGGGGTCTCCGTGTCCAGGTCGTGCACCGGCAGCCACGTCACTCACATCCAGTCCTCACTATGCGCCCCGCCTGCTCCAGGACCCTGTCCGTTCAAGGGCCCACTGCCCGTTCGAGGGCCTTCTGCCCTGAACAACGAGCGGGAGTTCCTGAGGACCACCGCTTCGCCGACCACCTTGCCGCCCCCGGACCGCTGGGCACCGCCCTGCCGCCCCCGGGCCGCCCCGTGCGGATGCACTGATCGGCCGCCAGGATCCTACGAAGAAGACCTGGCGAGCGTCCCGTATTTGCTCGATCTTGCCGTTCCCTTTGTCAGGACAGGCGGACCCGCCTGCGCCAGAGCACGATCGGCACGGCCCCGGCGATACCGATCGCACCGGGCGCCATGGCCATCGCGGCGTTCAGGCCCGGCTGGTCGAAGGTCTTCGGGACGGGCAGCGTCGCCCAGCGGCTGATCGGCCACGCCACGACGAAGGCCCGGCCGACGACCTCGTCGTTGGAGACCGTGCCATTGCCCGGCAGTTCCTGGTGGTAGCGGGAGTCGCGGGAGTCCTGGCGGTGGTCGCCCATCACCCAGATCCGGCCCTCGGGCACCTTGATCGGGCCGAACGGCTCGTCATTGCATGAGGTATTGCCCGGGAAGATGAACGACTGCTCGTCCAGGGGCCTGCCGTTGACCACGACGGGGCCGTTCTCCCTGCACTCCACCGTGTCGCCGCCGATGGCGATGACGCGCTTGATCAGGTCCTTCTCCTCAGCGGACGGCATCAGCCCGATGAAACTGAGGAACTTCTGGACCGCATTCGGATGGACCTCCGCGGTGTCGTCCAGCCAGCCGCCCGGGTCGTGGAAGACCACAACCTCGCCGCGCTCGGGCTCCGAGCCGAACCAGGGGGTGAGCTTGTCCACGAGCACCCGGTCGCCCCGCTGGAGCGTGTTCTGCATCGAGTCCGACGGGATCGAGAACGCCTGCACCAGGAAAGTCTTGATCAGCAGCGCGAGAACCAGGGCGATGACGATCAGCAGGGGCAGCTCCTTCCAGAAGGAGCGCGGCTTCTTCATGGCCTTGCCGCCGCCGTCCGGAGTGTCGCCGTCACTCCCGGCGTGGCTCGCGTTCCCGGCGGACTCGGCACGGCCCGAACGGTCCGGCCGGTCCTCGGGTTCCTCGTGTCCGGATCGTGCGCCGACGGCCAAATCCCCCACATCCACTCCTTATTCCGTGCCACGCCTGCACCCCAGCCGGTGCAGGCCCACCACTCCCATAACGAGCGGGAGTTCTGCAGGGGTCGGGAGAGGGATCATTCCGTTGAGATCCTCGGACGCCACACTATTCGACGGACCCGACGCACCGGCCGCCCCGGCGCGCGCGTCAGGGACCGAGCCGAAAGTCGCCGGCTCCTCCAGCTTCCGCCAGTGGCCGACGGGCCAGGCGATCACCACGGCCCGGCCCACGACCTCCTCCTCGGACACCGTGCCGTGTCCCGGCTCGTCCAGGTGATAGCGCGAGTCGGCCGAATCCGACCGGTGGTCGCCCATGACGAAGATCCGGCCCTGCGGAACCTCTACCTCGAATTTGATGAGGGAGGGAGGGTTCCCGGGATACAGGTACGGCTCGTCGAGCGGTACGCCGTTGACGGTGACCCGGCCGTCCTTGCCGCAGCACTTCACCGTGTCCCCGCCGACCGCGATCACCCGTTTGATCAGGTCCTGCTCGTCGTCGGAGGGCAGCAGTCCGATGAAGGTCAGCACCTCCTTCACCTGCTTGACGACGACGGGCGATTCCTTCTTGCCGGCCTTCTCCTGCTGGAGCCAGCCCCCCGGATCCTTGAAGACGACGACGTCGCCGCGCTGCGGCCGGGATCCGAACCAGGGCGTCAGCTTGTCCACGAGCACCCGGTCACCGATCCGGATGGTCTGCTCCATCGACCCCGAGGGGATCACGAAGGCCTGCACCAGGAACGTCTTCAGCACGAGCGCGATCACCAGCGCCACGACGATGAGCAGCGGGATCTCGCCCACCGCGGCGCCGCGCCTCCGCCGCTTGACCTTGCGGGCCAGTCTCCGCCGCTCCACCCTGGTGGGCGGCTGGTTCCCGGCCGTCGGCGCCGTCCCGGGTTCGGCCCGGCGCCGCCCGCGGCCGCGGTTACCCATGGCCCCCGCCCTGCGACCGTACGGTGGCGAACGCGGCGCTGTCCGGCAGCGAGCCCAGCCGGCTCGGCGGCCAGCCGATCCAGTCCACCCTGCCGATCACCATGTCGACCGGGACCATGCCACCACCCGGCTCTCCCAGGTGGTCACGCGAGTCGCGGGAGTTGCTGCGGTGGTCGCCCATCATCCACAGCGTGCCGTCGGGCACGACGATGTCGAAGCGGACCTGGGAGGGCGCGTCGCCTGGATGCAGATAGCCCTCGACGACCGGCCGGCCGTTCACCTCGATCCGCCCCTCCTTGTCGCAGCAGACCACCCGGTCGCCGCCCACGCCGACCACCCGCTTCACGTAGTCGGTCGCGGCCGGCTCGGCCAGGCCCAGGGACGCGGCCACCGAGTGCATCAGACCGGTGACGGGGTTCTGTTCCGGGGGCTCCTGCACAAAGGATCCGGTGCCGTCGAAGACCACCACGTCGCCCCGCTGCGGGGAGCCGGAGCTGTAGGCCAGCTTGTTCACCAGTACCCGGTCCCCCACCCGCAGCGTGGGCTCCATCGAGCCGCTGGGGATCAGGAAGGGCTGGACCACGTAGCTGCTCAGGAGCAGTACGAAGACCGTGCAGACGGCTCCGAGCGCGACGGTCCGCCGCCAGGAGATCGCGGCCGGCAGGTCCTGGATACGCGAGGAGCGCGACCCCTCCTCCGGCGCCTTTGCGGGTGCGGAGGAGCGGTCGCGCTCCGAGGGCTTTGCTTCCGTGTCCATCGGGGCCAGAGCCTATCCGGCCGACCTGTGGACCTGGGAGTCAGCTCAGTTGTCGCGCTTCTCCTTGATCTTCGCGGCCTTGCCGCGGAGCTCACGGAGGTAGTACAGCTTGGCGCGACGGACGTCACCGCGGGTGACGAGCTCGATCTTCTCGAAGATCGGGCTGTGCACCGGGAAGGTGCGCTCGACGCCGACGCTGAAGGAGACCTTGCGGACCGTGAAGGTCTCGCTGACGCCCGCGCCCTGGCGACGGATGACTACGCCCTTGAACTGCTGGATGCGGGAGCGGTTGCCCTCGATCACTCGGACGTGGACGTTGACGGTGTCACCGGGGCGGAACGACGGGACGTCGGTACGCAGCGATGCGGCGTTGACGCCATCGAGCAGGGAAGCCATGTTGTCTGCTTTCTTCGCCGATGCCACAGGTCATCGACGGGAGATAGGGAGAAATGGGGTGCTGATCGCGTCGGGCGGACGTCGTTCCCCCTGTGGCAGGGGCGTACGCCGGACGTACAGCAGCGGCCTATTCTTCCACGGCCTCGGGCCTGCACCAAAATCGGCCACCGGGCTCGGGTGCCCAGCCGAGGATGGAGAGCATCTCGCGGTCCTTCTTGTCGAACCCCGCGGCTTCGCAGCGCTCGATCAGATCGGGCCGGTTGAGGGCGGTACGGCGGAACGCCTCGTCCCGGCGCCAGCGGGCGATCCGCCCGTGGTGACCGCTGAGCAGCACCTCCGGGATGCCCCGGCCACGCCACTCGGGCGGCTTGGTGTAGACGGGTCCCTCCAGCAGATTGGCCATCGCGCCGGGGGCGAAGGAGTCGTCCCGGTGCGATTCGGCGTTGCCCAGCACTCCGGGCAGCAGCCGGGCGACCGCCTCGGTGATCACCAGTACCGCGGCTTCCCCGCCGGCCAGCACGTAGTCCCCGATGGACACCTCGACGACCGGCATCCGGGTCGCGTACTCGTCCATCACCCGCCGGTCGATGCCCTCGTAGCGGGCCGGCGTGAAGATCAGCCAGGGCCGCTCGGAGAGTTCGACGGCGAGCTCCTGGGTGAACGGACGCCCGCTGGGCGTGGGTACCACGAGCACCGGGGAGTGCGCCCCGGCCTCGTACCCGCCCGCCAGGGCGTCGTCCAGCGCCTCGCCCCACGGCTCGGTCTTCATGACCATGCCGGGGCCGCCGCCGTACGGGGTGTCGTCGACCGTGTTGTGCCGGTCGTACGTCCAGTCGCGCAGGTCGTGCACGTGGACGTCGAGGCGGCCCCGGGCTCGGGCCTTGCCGACGAGGGAGACGTTCAGCGGTTCCAGATACTCCGGGAAGATCGTGACTACGTCGAGGCGCATCAGGCGTCCTTCCCGTCTGCGGAAGCCCCGTCGGCGGAGGCCGCGTCGCCGCCCGCTCCGTCGCCTTCTTCGTCCTCTTCGTCCCGGGCAGAAGCGATCACGGCCTGGTCGGCGTCGATCAGGCCGGGCGGAGGGGTGATCACCGCGCGCTGCTCCGCCAGGTCGATCTCGGTGACGATCTCCTCGACGAACGGGATCATCACCTCGCTGCCGTCCGGCCGCTCGACGATGAAGAGGTCCTGGGACGGCAGGTGCGTGATCTCGGTGATCCGGCCGATCTCGGTGCCGTCGGCGAGGACCACGTCGAGGTCCATCAGCTGATGGTCGTAGAACTCCTCGGGATCCTCGGGGAGTTCCGTCGGGTCGACGTCGGCGATCAGGAGCGTGTTGCGCAGCGCCTCGGCAGCCGTACGGTCGCGCACGCCCTCGAAGCGCAGCAGCAGCCGTCCGCTGTGCACCCGGCCGGTCTCGATCGTCAGCGGTCCGGCACCGGCCGGTTCGGTGGCGAGCACGGCCCCGGGCCCGAGCCGCAGCTCCGGCTCGTCCGTACGGACCTCGACGGTGACCTCGCCCTTGATGCCATGGGCCCGGCCGATCCGCGCGACTACCAACTGCACCTTGTGTCTCTCCTGTCATACGACGACGGGCCGGGGCGGGCTCATGGCCCTCCCCGGCCCGTGCCGGTGTTCAACTCTGTCAGCGAACCTGATCCACATCGACGAGGTCGACACGGATACCGCGGCCGCCGATGGCGCCCACGACGGTACGCAGCGCGCGGGCGGTACGGCCATTGCGGCCGATCACCTTGCCGAGGTCGTCGGGGTGGACCCGGACCTCCAGCACGCGACCACGGCGCAGGTTGCGCGAGGCGACCTGCACATCGTCAGGGTTGTCGACGATGCCCTTCACGAGGTGCTCGAGAGCCTCCTCGAGCATGCTCAGGCCTCGGTCGACTCGGCGGGCGCAGCCGCGTCAGCAGCCTCGTCCGCCTTCTTGTCGGACTTCTTCGCCTTCTGCGTGATGGCCTCGCCCTTGGACTCGTCGCCGCCGTCCTTGGTCAGAGCCTCGAACAGGGCGCGCTTGTCAGCCTTGGGCTCCGGCTGCAGCAGCGGCGCGGGGGCCGGGAGACCCTTGTGGGCCTGCCAGTCACCGGTGAGCTTCAGGATCGCGAGAACCGGCTCGGTCGGCTGGGCGCCGACGGACAGCCAGTACTGCGCACGCTCCGAGTTGACCTCGATGCGCGAGGGGTTCTGCACCGGGTGGTACAGACCGATCTCCTCGATGGCCCGGCCGTCACGGCGGGTACGGGAGTCGGCGACGACGATGCGGTAGTGAGGCGAACGGATCTTGCCCAGACGCTTCAGCTTGATCTTGACTGCCACGGAAGTGGTGTCTCCTGGTCTATGACGTGGGTGGGCACAACGAAGATGCCACGTGGGGTTGCGGTACTCGGGTGCCCGATGGACGCGTCAGCCGGAGGAGAGAGGGGTCCTGTGCGACTGTCGAGTACAGCTAGCCATTGTGCCACACCGCGCCGCGTCACCCCACCGCGACTGCGGCTTCCGGGATGCGGAAGGGCTTCCCGCATCCTCCGCAGACGATCGGCGCCTGCGCCAGGACCGACGGGACGACGCGCACATTGCGTCCGCAGTCGCAGACTGCCTTGACGCGGACGCCCCCGCCGGAGGAGCCGTGCCGGGCGGCCGGCCCGCGGAAGGAACGCTTGGTGTCTGCGGCGGTGGCAACCGTGTGCGCCTTGAGGGCGCGCTGCAGCCGCTCGATCGTCGGGCGGTAGCGGCGCTTGGCCTCGGGGTTGAGGGCGACCAGCGAGAAGCCACTGCTGGGGTGGGGCTCCTCGGCGTGGTCGAGGCCCAACTCCTCGGCGATCGCGAGGAATCTGCGGTTGTGGTAGCGGCCGGCGCGCGAAGTGTCGCGGACGCCTCGCGCGGCGGCGATGCCGTGGACTGCCTCGTGGAGCAGTCGCTCGAAGGAGAGTTCGGCGCCACAGGCGGACGAGGACTCTCCGATCAGGGACTCGGGCGCGGCTAGATCCGGCAGCTCGGGGTGGTACCGCTGAATGTCGGCCCACGCCTGTGCCAGCTCTGCGGCAAGTACAGGTGGTGTCGTGCTCACGTCGTGACAACGAGCGCGAGTGCCCCGGTGTTCCGATTCCGGGCCATCCCAAATAATTTGCACGTACCAGTCAGTTGCCCTTGCATGCGTCCCGACGAGGGCGGGTGCGCAGATCTGCGGAGAAGCCTCACAGCTCGCACCAAGGTGGTACGTAGCGACGTGTACGCCCGGACGCGCGGGCAAGCACCGTACGCCGAGGCCCCCGGCGGCCGGGGCGGCGGCGGGGGGCCGTCAGTAAGCGCGTGCCACCACGGCGACAGTACCGGGTTCGTCGTCCGCGTCGGGCACCGACCCGTCCCCGGCGACCAGACACCGTACGGACACCCCGTGCTCCGCGAGCCGGGCCTCCCCCGACGGGCCGAGCGCCGACCATGCGATGCGGGCCCAGCCGCCCGCGACCGCCGCCTCCACGGCCTCCGCCGCGGTCGTGACGTCACTGGTGGCCGACTCGCGCCGGCTCCGGGACTCCCGCAGCAGCGCCGCCTGGTCCTCCTCCAGGACCGCCGGGAGCAGCGCGGGCAGGGCATCGACGGCGACCGGCTCCTTCCCGCCGACGATGCGCCGGACCAGCATCGCGGTGCCGTCCGCCAGATCGCGCGGGCCGATCTCGATCCGCACCGGCACCCCCTTCAGCTCCCAGTCGACCGCGCGGCGGCCGAACGGGGTGTCGGTGCGGTCGTCGGTCTCGGTCCTGATCCCCGCCGCGCGCAGCCGCTGTGCGACGGAGCGGACCGCGCCCAGCACGGCCTCGTCCTCCTTGACCGCGAGGACGACCGCCTGGACGGGCGCGAGCCGCGGCGGCACCCGGAGCCCGTGGTCGTCGCCGTGCGCCATGATCAGGCCGCCGACCATCCGGGTCGAGGAGCCCCACGAGGTCTGCCGGACGAGCTCCTGCCGGCCCTCCTTCGACAGGTAGCGGGTGTGGAAGGCCTTGGCGAAATTGGTGCCGAGCTCGTGGCTCGTACCCATCTGAAGGGCCTTGCCGTCCCGCATCATCGCTTCGAGCGTGAGCGTGTTGACGGCCCCGGCGAACCGCTCGGCCGGGGTCTTGCGGCCGAGGACCACATCGATGGCCAGCACATTGACCATGAAGTCCGCGTACACCTCGCGGTGGATGTACGCGGCGAAGTCCCGGGCCTCCTCGTCGGTGGCATGGGCGGTGTGGCCCTCCTGCCAGAGGAATTCCGTCGTACGGAGGAAGACCCGCGGGCGCATCTCCCAGCGCACCACGTTGGCCCACTGGTTGATCAGCAGCGGCAGATCGCGGTAGCTCTGCACCCACTTCGAGAAGTACTCGTTGATGATCGTCTCGGAGGTCGGCCGCACCACCACGGGCTCTTCGAGCTCCTTCCCGCCGCCTCGGGTGACCACCGCGAGCTCCGGCGCGAAGCCCTCGACGTGCTCGGCCTCGCGTGTCAGGTAAGACTGGGGGATGAAGAGCGGGAAGTAGGCATTGCGGGCGCCCGCCTGTTTGATGCGGGCATCCATCTCCTGCTGCATCCGCTCCCAAAGGCTGTATCCGTACGGCCGGATGACCATGGTGCCGCGCACCGGGCCGTTGTCCGCGAGTTCGGCCTTGTTGATCAGATCCTGGTACCAGCGGGGAAAGTCCTCGGCCTGGGGCGTGAGAACGGGTGCCTTTGCCATGGCGCGCATCGTACGGCGACACGGCCCACCGCACGGGGCGACGGGCCCCGGGGCCACGGGTCTTCCTCACGGACGCGTCACCGCTCCACGCGCCCATTGCCATCCGGCCCCTGGACGCGGGCGCGGATGGGCAGTTCTCTGAGATACGAGGGAAGCGGGGGCGCACAGAAGCGGGGGGCGTACATACGGGGGGGGAGCATCCACTCGGGGACTACCGATCGGACACAACCGACCTCTCGGCGGATTGGGGCGCTTTCATGACACGCACGCTCGTCCGGCACCACAGCCACGCGGAATCGTCCACCCCGGTGGACCCCGGCAACCGTGCCCGGGACTGGGCCGAGATCCAGGAGCGGATGCTGGCACCGCTGTACGAAGCGGTGTACGAGCGGCTCGAAGTGGGATCCGGTACCCGGCTGCTCTCCCTGGGCTGCGGCTCCGGTCTCGCGCTGCTGATCGCGGCCGCCCGGGGCGCGCGCGTCACCGGCGTGGACACCGACCTCGAACGTCTGGCGCTCGCCCGGACCCGGCTGCTGCCCGATCCGGGAAGCGACGCCGGTCCCCGGGGCGGCCGACCCCGGCTCCTGGAGGGCGACCCGTCCGGGGCACGGCCCCGCGACGGGATGCCGTACGACCTGATCACCGCGTTCACGCCGATCGGCTGCTCGTCCGACGACGGAGAGGGGCTGGTGGCCGCGCTGCGGTCCGCGGTGCCGCTGGCCGCGCGGGGCAGCACCGTGGTGCTCACCGGCTGGGGTCCGCCGGAGCGCTGCGCGACGGCACCCGTGCTGCGGGTGGCCGGTCGGCTGTCCGACCGGGACCGGGCACCCCGCGAGGGCGGCTGGCGGCCGTCGGGCCGGGACGACCTGGAGGAGCTGGCGTTCCGAGCGGGTCTGAATCCCGACGGCTCGGGCCGGGTGGCGTGCCCGTTCGGGTACGCGGACCTGGACAGCGCGGTGCGGGGGCTGCTCTCCACCCGGCTCTTCGACGCGGCAGTACGGGCGACGGATCGTGCCCAGGTGGAGAAGGAGGTCGCACAGGCCCTCCATCCGCACCGCCGCCGGGACGGCACGGTCTGGATGCCGAACGTCTTCCGCTATCTCGTGTGCACCACCTGAACGGCCATCCCGTGTGCACGACCTGAACGGGCCGTCTCCCGTGCACCACCCGAACGGCCGCGGCGGCCGTCACTTCGCCAGTCTGGTGATGCCGGCCGCCCGGTACGCCTCTGCCTCGTCCAGCGTCTCGTTCGCCAGGAGCGCGGCGGAGAGCGAGTCCAGCCGCTCCCGGTTCTCGCGCAGCAGCCGGCAGGCCACCTCGTAGCACTCGTCCACGATCCGCCGCATCTCGCCGTCCACCGCGTCGAGCGTGGCGGGGGCCGCCGACAGTCCGTACGCCTGCTGGGCGTCGCTCGGGATCGCCGTCAGCCTGCCCACCTTGTGGCTCATGCCCCAGCGGCCGACCATGCCGCGGGCCAGGTTGGTGACCTGTTCCAGGTCGCTCTCCGCGCCGGTGGTGATCACCCCGAAGACCACCTGTTCGGCGGCCATGCCGCCGAGCGCCCCGACGATGCGGCCGCGCAGGTACTCCTCGGTGTACGCGTACTTGTCGGCGTCCGGCGTCGAGAGCGTGACGCCCAGCGCCCTGCCGCGCGGCACGATGGTGACCTTGCGGACCGGGTCGGCGCCCGGCTGGACCATGCCGAGCAGGGCGTGGCCGCTCTCGTGGTACGCGGTCCTGCGGCGTTCCTCGTCGGACATGACCAGTGAGCGCTCCGCGCCGAGCTGGACCTTCTCCAGGGCGTCCGAGAAGTCGGGCTGGGTGACCTCGGACTGGCGGCGCTTGACCGCCAGGAGCGCGGCCTCGTTGGCCAGGTTGGCCAGATCCGCGCCAGTCATGCCGGGTGTCGTGCCGGCCACCTGGGCCAGGTTCACATCGTCGGCGAGCGGGATCTGCCGGGTGTGGATCTCCAGGATGGCCTCCCGGCCGCTCCGGTCCGGCGGGCTGACCTGGACGATCCGGTCGAAGCGGCCGGGCCGGGTGAGCGCGGGGTCGAGCACGTCGGCGCGGTTGGTGGCGGCGAGCACGACGACGCCCTCCGAACCGGAGAAGCCGTCCATCTCGGTGAGGATCTGGTTGAGCGTCTGTTCGCGCTCGTCGTGGCCGCCCATGCCGGAGCCGCCGCCGCGGGCCCGGCCGATGGTGTCGATCTCGTCGATGAAGACGATGGCGGGGGCGACCTTGCGCGCCTCCGCGAAGAGCTCCCTCACCCGGCTCGCGCCGACACCGACGATCATCTCGATGAACTCGGAGGCCGACGCCGAGAAGAACGGCACCCCGGCCTCACCGGCGACGGCACGGGCCAGCAGGGTCTTGCCGGTGCCCGGCGGTCCCGCGAGGAGTACACTGCCGGGCATCCGGGCGCCCATCTTCCGGTACGCCTGCGGATTCTTCAGGAAGTCCACGACATCGTTGAGTTCGCCCTCGACCTCGTCGATCCCGGCCACGTCCTTGAAGGTGGTGCGCCTGCCGTCCTCCAGCTCGACGGGCTTGGGCGGGGCCTTGCGTCCGAAGCCGCCCATGCCGCCGCCCATGCCCCTGGACATCCGCCGCGCGATGAACACCCAGAGCAGGACGAGCAGCAGCATCGGTGCGAGCGAGATCAGCAGGTTGGCGAGGAAGCTGCGCTGCTGGACGACCGGCTCGGCGGTGACCGTGACGTCGTCCTTGACCAGTTCGGCCCAGAGGTTGTCGTCCGCGAAGGCCGGCCGTTGGGTTTCGAACTTCGTGTACTTCTTGTCGCTCCCCGGGACCTTCGCCTCCTTCTTGAGCTGCCCCTGGATGGAGTCGCCCTTGGAGTAGATCTTGGAGACATTGCCCGAGGTGACCTGCTTGCTGAACTCCGTGTACGCGATCGTCCGCTGCTCCTCCCCGTTGAAGAAGGACAGCACCAGATTGGCGATCAGATAGACGGCGAGCGCGGTCAGCAGCAGTCCGCCCCAGCCCCCCGGCATCTTGCGGCCGGGGGGCTGGGGCGGTGGGGCGCCCTCGGAGCGCCACGGCTGATCGGTCCGGTCGCGGGGAGGTACGGGGTTGGTCACGCGTGCTCCTCTGCCGACTGCCGTTGAGGCGACAGTAAGGGAGGAACGCGGACAAAGCCCTCCCAGGGCCTGCCCGATGGGCCCTTGGAGGGACGGCGTACGACAGCCGTGGCGAACCCGGGCCGGCCCGGCCCGGTTCATTCGGTCCGGGTCAGCCCATGAACTTCTTGAACTCGTCCGGCAGCTCGAAGTTCTTGTCCTCCTGCGCCGGCAGGCCGAACGCGCCGCCCTGCGCCGCCTGCTCGCGACGGGCCGCCGCTGCCTGCTCCTCGGCCTTGCGCTTCATCGGGTTGCCGCTCTTGCGCTTGCCCTTGGCCTGCTTGACCTGCTTCTTCTGCCGACCGGGGCCGCCGCCCATGCCCGGCATCCCGGGCATCCCCGGCATGCCGCCGCCCTGAGCCATCTTCGACATCATCTTGCGGGCGTCGAAGAACCGCTCCACCAGGTTCTTCACCGCGCTGACCTCGACACCGGAACCCTTGGCGATACGGGCCCGGCGCGAGCCGTTGATGATCGTCGGTTCGGCGCGCTCCTTCGGGGTCATCGACTTGATGATCGCGGCGGCGCGGTCCACGTCCCGCTCGTCGATGTTGTTGATCTGGTCCTTGATCTGCCCCATGCCGGGCAGCATGCCGAGCAGCTTGGAGATGGAGCCCATCTTCCGGACCTGCTCCATCTGGGACAGGAAGTCGTCGAGTGTGAAGTCCTTGCCCTTGCTGGACGCCAGCTTGGAGGCCATTTTGGCGGCCTCTTCCTGGCTGAAGGTCTTCTCCGCCTGCTCGATCAGGGTGAGCAGGTCACCCATGTCGAGAATGCGGGACGCCATGCGGTCGGGGTGGAAGGCGTCGAAGTCCGCGAGCTTCTCACCGTTCGACGCGAACATGATCTGCTTGCCCGTGACATGGGCGATCGACAGGGCCGCACCACCGCGGGCGTCACCGTCGAGCTTGGAGAGCACCACGCCGTCGAAGCCGACGCCGTCGCGAAAGGCCTCGGCGGTGTTGACCGCGTCCTGGCCGATCATCGCGTCGACGACGAAGAGGATCTCGTCGGGGCCGACGGCGTCGCGGATGTCCGCGGCCTGCTGCATCAGCTCCTGGTCGATACCGAGGCGGCCCGCGGTGTCGACGACGACGACGTCGTACTGCTTGGACCGCGCGTACTCGATCGAGTCCTTGGCGACCTGGACCGGGTCACCGACGCCGTTGCCCGGCTCGGGCGCGTACACCGCGACACCGGCGCGGTCGGCGACGACGCTGAGCTGGTTGACGGCGTTGGGGCGCTGGAGGTCACAGGCGACGAGGAGCGGGGAGTGGCCCTGGCCCTTGAGCCAGAGGCCGAGCTTTCCGGCGAGGGTGGTCTTACCGGCACCCTGGAGACCGGCGAGCATGATCACGGTGGGCGCGGTCTTGGCGAACCGCAGCCGCCGCGTCTCGCCACCGAGGATGCCGACGAGCTCCTCGTTGACGATCTTGACGACCTGCTGGGCCGGGTTCAGCGCCTGGGAGACCTCGACGCCGCGCGCCCGCTCCTTGACGTTGGCGATGAAGGCGCGGACCACCGGCAGCGCGACGTCCGCTTCGAGCAGGGCGATACGGATCTCGCGAGCCGTGGCGTCGATGTCCGCCTCGGACAAGCGGCCCTTGCCCCTGAGGTTCTTGAAAGTCGCGGCAAGGCGGTCGGAGAGAGTATCGAACACGGCGCTCGTCGGTCCTCAGGGTCGGGGGCAAAGTGGATTCGGTACCCCAGGGTATCCGGCTCGGAAGAAACGATGACCCCCTGCCCGGGAAATCCGGGGGCGAGCCACGCCGCGTGGTTCCCGCGTCACGCCCCAAGCGCCGCCTCCACCGCGTCCGCCACCGCGAGTGCCCGCTCCCCCGGCAGCGGCTTCCCCTCGGTGTCCGTGACGTAGAAGGCGTCCACCGCGTTCGCCCCCAGGGTCGACACATGGGCACTGCGCACCCGTACCCCGCTCTGTTCCAGCGCCCGGCCGATCCGGTGCAGCAGCCCCGGGGCGTCCTGGGCCCGCACCTCGAACACCGTCGCCAGCCGGGAGCCGGCCGCCGCGACGGTCACTCTCGGCGGCGGCGCCTTCACCCCGCGGCGGCGTGGATAGGCGGCCTCGCGTTCGGCGAGCCGGGCCCGGATGTCCAGGGAGCCGTCCAGGGCGCGTACGAGGTCGGCGCGGAGCCGGACGGCCTGGGGCAGCGATCCGTACTCGGCCGCGACCCGCCAGCTGAGCAGCAGCACGTCCGCCGAGCCGCCCAGTTCGGTGGGGAGTTCCACGGCGCGCAGCTCGGCGGCGCGCACGGTGAGGCGGTGCAGGGCCAGGACGCCCGCCGCCGCGGGCAGCACGCCGGGCCGGTCGGGGAGGGCGATGTGGAGCTCCACACCGACGGGTTCCGGTTCGCCGTCCTCGTCCGGGGTCCCGGCCTGGGCGCGCAGCGCGAGGACGGGTCCGCCGGTGCGCAGGGCCTCGATGGCGAGGCGTTCCTGTTCGGCGCCGGGCGCAGCCGGTTCCGGCTCCGGTGGGGGCTGGCCGGCGAGCACGGCGGCGACGCGTCCCACCAGGTCGGCGACCAGGGAGGCCCGCCAGGAGGACCAGGCGGCAGGCCCGGTGGCGAGCGCGTCGGCCTCGGTGAGCGCGTGCAGGAGCTCCAGAGTGGTGGCGGTGCCGACGGCGGTGGCGACGGAGCGGACGGTCGCCGGGTCGTCGAGGTCACGCCGGGTGGCGGTCTCGACGAGCAGCAGGTGGTGGCGCACGAGGGTGGCGATGACGCCCACGTCGTGCTGGTCGAAGCCGATCCGGGCGGCCGTGTCCCGGGCGATCACCTCACCGGCGACGGAGTGGTCACCGGGCCAGCCCTTGCCGATGTCGTGCAGCAGCGCGGCGACCAGGAGCAGGTCTGGGCGGTGGACGCGGCGGGTCAGGTCGGAGGCCCGGACGGCGGTCTCAACGAGGTGGCGGTCGACGGTCCAGGTGTGGACGGGGTTGCGCTGGGGTCGGCAGTGGACGCGTTCCCAGTCCGGGAGCAGCCGGGTGATGAGCCCTTCGGCTTCGAGCGCCTCCCAGACGGGGACGGTGGCCTCGCCGGCGCCGAGGAGGGTGACGAGTTCCTCGCGGGCCTCGGCGGGCCAGGGCACCGGCAGCGGGGGTGCGGCGGTGGCGAGCCGGCGTACGACGTAGCGGGAGAGCGGGAGTTCGGACTGGGCGGCCGCGGCGGCGGCGCGCAGCACGAGGACGGGGTCGCGTTCGGGGCGGGCGGCGCGGGCGAGGACCACTTCGCCCTCGGCCTCGACGACGCCTTCGGCGAGCGGGGTGCGTTCCGGGGCGGCCCCCCTGCCGCCGCCGAGGATCGCGCGCAGCCGGGGGCGCACGGACCGGGCGCGCAGGACCCGGTCGACCTCGCGCCAGGTGACGTCGGTGGCGTACGCGACGGTGCGGGCGGCCTGGTAGACCTGGCGGAGCAGGGTGTCCGCGTCGAGGAGTCCGAGGGCTTGCGCGACCTGGTCCTGTTCCTGGAGGGCGAGGCGGTCGGTGGCGCGGCCGGTGGTGAGGTGGAGGGCGTCACGGGCGTCGAGCAGGACGCGGCGGGCTTCGGCGAGACCCTCGCGGGGGGCGTCGGCGACCCAGGACGCGGCGACGGCGCGCAGCGCGGTGGCGTCCCGCAGTCCGCCGCGTGCCTCCTTGAGGTCGGGTTCCAGGAGGAATTGCAGCTCGCCCTGGCGTTCGGCGCGTTCGCGGCAGAGTTCGTGGAGTGCGGGCAGGCGCTTGGGGGCCTGGTTACGCCAGTCGGCGAGGACCGCGGTGCGCATCGCGGCGGCGAGCCCGAGGTCCCCGGCGACGGGCCGGGCGTCGAGCAGTCCGAGCTGGACCTTGAGGTCCTCGGCCGCGGCCCCGCGCGCCTCGGCGGGGGTGCGTACGGAGTGGTCGAGGGCGAGACCGAGGTCCCAGACCGGGTACCAGACACGGTCGGCGAGGGCGGCGACGGCCGCAGGGGCGGCGTTCCCGTCGTGCAGGAGCAGCAGGTCGAGGTCGCTGCGCGGGGAGAGTTCACCGCGTCCGTAGCCGCCGACGGCGACGAGGACGGCGCCCTGGACGCCGGTCTGCCGGGCCGCGGCGGTGAACAGCTCGGTGAGCCAGTCGTCGGTGAGCGAGGCGAGGGCCGCACGGCGCGGCGGCCCGGACCGCGCCTCCTCATGGAGAAGGCGCAGCCGGGCCGCCGCGTAGCCGCCGGGTTCCGAGTCGGCGGATTCGGTGGTGGTCTCGGTGCTCGTCACCCGGCTGCCTTTCGTTCGGGACCGTCGGCGTTTCGTTTCGCGGCCGTCGGCCTTCGGATCCGTCGGCCTTCGGGACCGTCGGCGCTTTTCGCGGCCGTCGGACTGCAAGACCATCCGTCAGAGTGCGTCGGGGCCGCGTTCGCCCGTCCGTACCCGGACCGCGGTCTCGACCGGCACGCTCCAGACCTTGCCGTCACCGATCTTGCCGGTGCGGGCGGCCTTCACCACGACGTCGATGAGCTGTTCGGATTCCTCGTCCTCGACCAGGACCTCGATCCGGATCTTGGGTACGAGGTCGACGGTGTACTCGGCGCCCCGGTAGACCTCGGTGTGGCCGCGCTGGCGTCCGTACCCGCTGGCCTCGGTGACCGTGAGGCCTTGGACGCCGAAGGCCTGGAGGGCCTCCTTGATCTCGTCCAGCCGGTGTGGCTTCACGACCGCGGTGATGAGCTTCATGCGTCCACCTTCTTCGTCTTCGCTGCTGCCGTGCCGCCCGGGGCGGAGTTCGTGGTGCGCTGGGCCGCGCCGCCGCCCGCTCCGCTGAAGTCGTACGCGGTCTCGGCGTGTTCGACCTGGTCGATGCCGGAGATCTCGTCGTCCTCGGGAACCCGCATCCCGATCGTCCGGTCCAGCAGGAAGGCCAGGATCGCGGAGACGACGAGAGAGTACGCGAGGACGGCGAAGACGCCGACGGCCTGCTTGCCGAGCTGTTCGAGGCCGCCGCCGTAGAAGAGGCCCTTGGCGTCGGACTGGACGCCGCCGGTGGCGAAGAGGCCGACGAGGAGGGAACCGGCGATGCCGCCGACGAGGTGGACGCCGACCACGTCCAGGGAGTCGTCGTAGCCGAACCGGTACTTCAGGCCGACGGCCATGGCGCAGAGCACCCCGGCGATCGCGCCGACCGCGATGGCGCCCAGCGGGCTGACCGCGCCGCCGGACGGGGTGATGGCGACGAGCCCGGCGACCGCGCCGGAGGCGGCGCCCAGGGTGGTGAAGGAGCCGTGGCGGAGCTTCTCGTAGCCGAGCCAGGCGAGCATCGCGGCGGCGGTGGCGACCTGGGTGTTGACGAACATCACCGCGCCGACGCCGTCGTCGTTGCCGAGCCACGAGCCGGCGTTGAAGCCGAACCAGCCGAACCAGAGCAGACCGGCGCCGAGCATGACGAGCGGCAGGCTGTGCGGCCGCATCGGGTCCTTCTTGAAGCCGACGCGTTTGCCGATGACGAGGATCACGCCGAGCGCCGCCGCACCGGCGTTGATGTGGACGGCCGTACCGCCCGCGAAGTCGATGACGCCCATCTCGTACAGCCAGCCGCCCGCGCCCCATACCCAGTGGGCGACGGGGAAGTAGACGACGGTGACCCAGAGCGTGATGAACAGGGCCCACGAGGTGAACTTGACCCGGTCGGCGAGGGCTCCGCTGATCAGGGCCGGGGTGAGCACGGCGAACATCAGCTGGAAGACGGCGAAGACGTAGACCGGGATCGTGTAGCCGTCCCAGAGCTGGGTGACGCCGATCCCGCTGAGTCCGAGGTAGTCCGAGCTCCAGCCGACGACGGAGCCGATGTCGGTGCCGAAGGCGAGGCTGAACCCGAAGAGCACCCACAGGATCGTGACGATCCCGAGGCTGATGAAGCTCATCATCAGCATGTTGAGGGTGCTCTTGACGCGGACCATGCCTCCGTAGAAGAAGGCCAGGGCCGGGGTCATCAGCATCACCAGGGCGGAGCAGATCAGCATGAACCCGGTGTTGGCGGCAGACAGCGTCGGGGTGTCTGCGGCAAGCGTGATGCCTGGGGGCATCGGCGTCTCCTCGTCGTCGGTGCGGCCGCGTGCGGGCGATGGGAGCGGCACCACGTGCGGGACCACTGGGGAAAAGGTGCGGGCCGGTTATGGCTCGACATTCGCCCAGTGCGGTTTCCGCCGATGCCGCACGGTGTTTCACCGTGGTGACGAAGGGGTCCGGTGTGTTACGTCGCCATGAACCGGCGGTGGCGCGACCGGAGCCGGGCCTGTCCCGCGGCCGGGGCCGCATACGGTGCGGTTACGACTCTGGCGTACGGGCACGGCAACGCGAACCGGCCACGCCGACCACCCTCTGACCTGGCAATCGGGGGAGCCGAAGTCGGTCTGTGCGGGGTAGTCGCCGTGGCCGGGGCCCGGGGGTGCTGCTCAGACCGCTTCGGCGGTCTCCGGCAGCTGCTCGGTGAGGAGGTCGGTGAGCCTGGCGACATCGGGGATGTCCCCGAAGTCCCTGGCAGCGGTGTCGACGGTCTTGCGGAGCCGGGTGTTGACCCGCTCGGAGCGGATCTTCCTGGCGACGCGCAGGGCCTTCTCGGCCAGCACCGTCGACTGTTCGGGTTCGCGCTTGAGGAGGTGGACGGTGGCGAGACCGATCAGGTTGAGCGCGTAGGACCGCTGGTGCTCGTCGTCGTCACCGAAGAGCTGGACAGCCTTCTCCATCAGGGGCTCGGCGAGCGAGGCGTACGCGGGGCTGCGGCCCGCCACATAGGCGAGGTCGCGGTAGGAGTGAGAGTTCTCGCCGTTGAGCTCGGCCTCCGAGAAGAAGCGGATCCAGTCGGGCTCGGGGTCGCCGTCGATGCCCACGTCGAGGAAGGTGTCCTCGGCCATCCGGACGGCCCGCTTGCACTTGCTGGGCTGGCCCATGTTGGCGTACGCGCGGGCCTCCATCGCATACAGCATGGCCTGGGTGCGCGGGGTGGCGCAGTCCCGGCTGCCGTACTGCGCGAGGTGGATCAGTTCGAGGGCGTCGTCGGGCCGTCCCAGGTGGATCATCTGGCGGCTCATGCTGGACAGGATGTACGAGCCCAGAGGCTTGTCACCGGCCTCCTTGGAGGCATGCAGCGCGAGTACGAAGTACTTCTGGGCGGTGGGCTGGAGGCCGACGTCGTAGCTCATCCAGCCCGCCAGCTCGGCCAGCTCGGCGGCGCACCGGAAGAGCCGTTTGGCGGTGGCCTCGGGCTGCGGTTCCTGGAGCAGGTCGGTGACCTCGTGGAGCTGTCCGACGACGGCCTTGCGGCGCAGTCCGCCGCCGCACTGCGCGTCCCACTGGCGGAACATCGCGGTGGTTGACTCCAGCAGATCGAGCTCGGGGCCGGAGAGCCTGGAGGGGCGGCGGGCCGCCTCCGGGTCCGGTTCGGCGAGGCCGGCGGCGGAGACGGGGACCAGCCAGCGCTGCATCGGCTCGACGAGCGCGGGTCCGGCGGCCAGGGAGAGCGAGGAGCCGAGGAATCCCCGGCGGGCGAGCATCAGGTCGCTGCGGGAGAACTCGCTGAGCAGGGCGACGGTCTGCGGTCCCGCCCAGGGCAGGTCGACGCCGGACACGGACGGCGACTGGTGCGCGGAGCGCAGTCCGAGGTCCTCGATGGCGACGACGGCGCCGAAGCGCTCCGAGAAGAGCTCCGAGAGGATGCGCGGGATCGGCTCGCGCGGCTGCTCGCCGTCGAGCCAGCGGCGCACCCGGGACGTGTCGGTGCTGATGTGGTGGGCACCCATCTGGCGCGCCCGGCGGTTCACCTGGCGCGCGAGCTCGCCCTTCGACCAGCCGCTTCGCACGAACCATGAGCTCAATTGCCCATTGGGGCGCTTGCCGGCATTCGAATCGCCTGCGCCGCTGCCACTCACTGGAACGCCCCCATCCGCCGAATACCTGTCGTGCGAACCATTACCGGAAAGCCCTGAGCCGATGCCGCCCATACGGAGGTCGCGCACTATCGAACATGAAATCGGGTTGCCTCTGGCATACCCACGGGCGCACATACTTCCATGGTTCGTGTACCGACGGTAATCCTACGATCACCGTCGGGGCGAGGGCCCTTGCGGAAACGCCACCATTCGCCACCCCTTCGAATGAACGCCACCCCCGTCGGGCGCGATTCACTTGACACACGGCGATCAGCAGGGGGCGCAACGGGGCGTGCGAAGGATCTCGCACGACCCGAATATCACCGGCGTACCCATAATCGTCGGCGACGACGGAGCGTCACGACTCCGGTCCGAGTCGTAACCACCGGCGAGCCGGACCCGTTGGAGGGGGCATGGGCTTCACGATCGGCGGCATCCGCGAGATGCGCACCGGCTCACGGCGCCGCGGCCGTGCGGCCGAGTACACGGCGGTGGCCGAATGCACGGGGCTGTGGGGCTGGGCCGTCGTGCCGGGTGCGCGGGCCACGGCCGGCCGCTGCTCCTGCGGGCAGGCGGGCTGCCCCTCCCCCGGCGCCCATCCGCTGGACTTCGCCCCCGAGGTCCCCGCGGGCGCCGGGCTCGACGCGGCGGCCGACGCCTGGGCCCGGACGCCTGGCGCCTCGATGCTGCTGCCGGTGGGCCGCTCCTTCGACGTGCTCGATGTCGCCGAGGCGGCGGGGCGCCGGGCCCTGGTGCGGATGGAGCGGATGGGGCTGCCGCTCGGCCCGGTCGCGGTGACCCCGGCCGGGCGGGCGCAGTTCTTCGTGGCCCCGGGCGCCGCCGCCGAGCTCCCGCAGCTGCTGTACCGGATGGGCTGGGACGACGCGGGGCTGGACCTGCGGGCGCTGGGGCCCGGCTGCCACATCACCGCCCCGCCGTCCGACGAGGGCGGCCTGGGCCCGGTCCGCTGGCTGCGCCCGCCGGAGCTGGACACGGCGGCCTCGCCGCCGCAGGCCCGGCTGCTGCTGGGCACGCTGGCGTACAGCTGCCATCGCGCGCCGCTCTGCGGCTGAGCGCGCGGCAGCCGGTCCCGTAACAACGCCGATGCCGAGGTCGACCCCGTTTCGGCGCCGGAGCCGGGGGCGTCCCCGTGACAGCGAAGAGCCCGGCCGCTGCTTGCGCCATGCGGTCGGGCTCTTCGGGTGCGGTACGGGTCTCAGTCGCCGATGAGGGCGTCGACGAACGCCTCCGGTTCGAACGGGGCCAGGTCGTCCGGTCCCTCGCCGAGACCGATGAGCTTCACCGGTACGCCCAGTTCGCGCTGGACGGCGATGACGATGCCGCCCTTGGCGGTGCCGTCCAGCTTGGTGAGCACGATGCCGGTGATGTCCACGACCTCGGCGAACACGCGGGCCTGCACCAGGCCGTTCTGCCCGGTCGTGGCGTCGAGGACGAGCAGGACCTCGTCGAGCGGCCCGTGCTTCTCGACGACGCGCTTGACCTTGCCGAGCTCGTCCATCAGCCCGGTCTTCGTGTGCAGCCGTCCGGCGGTGTCGATGAGGACCACATCGGCGCCCTCGGCGATACCTTCCTTCACTGCGTCGAAGGCGATCGACGCGGGGTCGCCGCCCTCGGGGCCGCGCACGGTGCGGGCGCCGACGCGCTCGCCCCAGGTCTGGAGCTGGTCGGCGGCGGCGGCCCGGAAGGTGTCGGCCGCGCCGAGCACGACGCTGCGGCCGTCGGCGACGAGCACCCGGGCCAGCTTGCCGGTGGTGGTGGTCTTGCCGGTTCCGTTGACGCCGACGACCATCACGACGCCGGGGGTGTCGAGGCCGCTCTCCGTCTTGACCGCGCGGTCGAAGTCGGTGCCGAGCAGGTTGAGGAGCTCCTCGCGCAGCAGCGCGCGCAGCCCCTCGGGGGTACGGGTGCCGAGCACGCGGACGCGCTCGCGGAGCCGCTCCACCAGTTCCTGCGTGGGCGCGACGCCGACGTCGGCGGTGAGGAGGGTGTCCTCGATCTCCTCCCAGGTGTCCTCGTCGAGGTTGTCGCGGGACAGGAGCGTGAGCAGCCCCTTGCCGAGGGAGTTCTGCGAGCGGGCGAGCCGGGCGCGCAGCCGTACCAGACGGCCGGCGGTGGGCTCGGGCACCTCGATGGCGGGGGCGGCGGGCGCCTCCGGCTCGACGGCCTCGGGGGCCTCCTCGGCGGGAGCCTCGGCCTCGGGCGGGCCGACCTCCTCGATGGTGCGGCGCGGTTCCTCGCGCGGCGTCTCGGCTTCCTCGCCGACATGGGGCTCGGCGGGAGGAGTGATGGTCGGCGTGCTCGACGGTGCCGGGGGCAGCTGCTTCTTCTTGCGGCTGCTGACCACGAGCCCGCTGATCACGCCGACCGCGACCAGGGCGATGACTACAGCAAGGATGACGAATTCCATAACCCACCCAGTATCAGTCACGTCCGCCCGCGGGGGCCGCCCCGAAGGATCGCCCGAACACCCCATCGGCAGTTATGCACCTTTTGGCGGTAAAGGTACGATCTTGCCCGTGGAGACCCGGGGCCTGGAGCCCGTCCCCGACAACGAACGCACCGGCCGGGTCCGGACCCTCTTCCCCACCTGGGCCGGCGCGAACCTGACCGTGCTGCTGCTCACCGTCGGCGCCGGGCTCGTCGTCTTCAACGGGCTGAATCTCTGGCAGGTGCTCACGGTCGCCCTCACGGCCTCGGCCATCGGCTTCGGGCTGGTCGGCCTGGTCTCGATCGCGGGCAGACGGGGCGGGGCCCCCGGCATGGCGCTCTCCCGGGCCGTCTTCGGGCAGCGCGGCAATCTGCTGCCCGGAGCGCTGACCTGGGTCGCCCGCTGGGGCTGGGAGACGGTCAACGCGCTCACCGGCACCTACGCGGTGCTCGCCGTACTGGAACTGCTCTTCGGTGTCACGAGCAGCCACCGGCTGACCCTGGTGACGCTGGTCGCCTTCGTGGGGTGCAGCTGCCTGGTGTCGGGGCTGGGCCTGGGAGCGCTGCGGGTGTGCTGCACCTGGTCGACCTACCTCTTCGGCGGCGTCAGCGTGCTCGTGCTGATTCACCTGGTCGGCTCGACGGACTGGCGGGACGCGCTGGGCAGGCCCGCCGGACCGGTGACGATGATGGCCGCCGGGGTCGGCACACTGGTGGCCGGCGGACTCAGCTGGGCCCCGTCGGGCCCGGACTTCGCCCGCTATCTGCCGCACTCGGCGTCGGGCCGGGCGATGATCGGGGCGACCGTGGGCGGCGCCGGGATCGTGTACGTACCGATGGTGCTGATGGGTGCCGTGATGGGGGTCGCCGAACCGGGGCTGGCCGTCACGCGCGATCCGGTCGCGTTCATCGGCCCGCTGCTGCCCGGCTGGCTCGCGGTGCCGTATCTGCTGTTCGCCGTGGTCGGCATGGTGCTGATCAACGCGATGTCGCTCTACTCGGCCGGATTCACCGCGCAGACCCTGGGATTCGTGATCCCCCGCACCTGGGCGGTCGGCATGAACGCGGCCATCAGCCTGCTCCTGGGCGCGACGCTGATGGTCACGGCCGCCGGTTTCCTGGATTCCTTCATCTCCTTCCTGACGCTGCTCGCCGTGACGTTCTCCGCGTGGACCGGGGTCTTCGCCGTGGATGTGCTGCGGGGCCGTACCTACGACCCGGCGGCTCTCCTGGACACCACCCCGGCCAGCGCCTACTGGTACACCGGAGGCTTCGCCGTACCGGCCGTGGCCGCGTGGGCCGCGGGACTGGTTGCGGGGCTGCTCTTCACCGGCGTGCGGTGGTTCACCGGGCCGCTCGCCACCACCTGGATCGGGCGCCAGGGGCTGGGCTGGGCCGCCACGATCACCGTCTCCGCCGGCCTGTACGCGCTCCTGCCGCGTTCCGCCGGACGGGCCCGGGGCGACGACGCCGGACCCGTCGGCAACACACCCCTACACTTCTGACGCTACGTCAGCTACTGTCCCGCCTCGCCGAGCCCGCCCGACGATGGGGACAAGTCTCATGGCCTTCACAGTGGTCCGGTTCAATCTCGTCGATCCCGATGCCACCCCCGAGTCGCTCTCGGCCCGATACCGCGCCGCGCTGGAGATGGCCGCGTACGCCGACGAGCACGCCGTCGACACCGTGCAGACCGAGGAGCACCACGGCGTCGCCAACTCCTGGCTGCCCTCCCCCTTCGTCTTCGCGGGATCGGTCTTCGGCGCCACCCGCCGGATCGCGGTCACCGTCTCGGCGATCATCGGCCCGCTGCACGACCCGCTGCGGCTGGCCGAGGACATCGCGGTCCTGGACCTGCTGAGCGCCGGCCGGCTGGTCACCGTGGCGGGGATCGGCTACCGGCCCGAGGAATACGAACAGGCGGGAGTCGAATGGGGCAGGCGCGGCAGGCTCCAGGACGAACTGCTGGAGACGCTGCTCCAGGCGTGGACCGGTGAGCCGTTCCCTTACCGGGGACGGACGGTCAGGGTCACGCCGCGCCCGTACACCCGGCCGCACCCGCTGCTGCTGGTGGGCGGCAGTTCGCGGGCGGCGGCGCGACGGGCGGCCCAGCTCGGGCTGCCGTTCTTCCCGAGCGCGCATCTGCCGGAGCTGGAGGCGTATTACCAGGAACGGCGGGCCGAGTTCGGGACGGACGGCTTCTGCATGATGCCCGCCGCCGAGACACCGCTGCTGCACGTGTCCGAGGACCCGGACCGGACCTGGGCCGAGTACGGCAAGTATTTCCTGCACGAGGCACGCACGTACGCCTCCTGGCAGTCCAAGGACATCCGCTCCGCCGTGCGTTCGGCGGCGACGTCGGTGCCGGAGCTGCGTGCCGAGGGGGTCTACCGGGTCCTCACGCCCGATGAGTGCGCCGCGGCGGCCACGGAGCTGGACAGTCTGGTGCTGCATCCGCTGTGCGGCGGGATGCCGGTCGAGGAGGGGTGGCGCAGCCTGCGGCTGTTCTGCGAGGCGATCGCGCCGGAGAGTCAGAGCTCCTGACCGGCTCCTGGCCGGCGGGGTCAGCCCATCTCCTCCAGCGCCTTGCCCTTGGTCTCCTTCACGAACTTGAGCACGAAGGGGATCGAGAGCGTGGCGAAGCAGGCGTAGATGATGTACGTGCCCGAAAGGTTCCAGTCGGACAGGCTCGGGAAGCTTGCGGTGATCACCCAGTTGGCGATCCACTGCGCGGACGCGGCGACGCCGAGCGCGGCGGCGCGGATCCTGTTGGGGAACATCTCGCCGAGGAAGACCCAGACGACGACACCCCACGACAGGGCGAAGAAGAGCACGAACACATGGGCCGCGACGAGCGCCACGACGCCCTGGGTGGTGGGCAGTTTGCCGTCGACCAGGTTGGCGGAGAAGGCCCAGGCCTCGAAGGCGAGAGCGATGGCCATCCCGGTGGAGCCCGCCAGCGCGAGCGGTTTGCGGCCCACTCGGTCCACCAGGACCATCGCGATGACGGTACCGATGATGTTGATGATGGAGGTGGTGAAGGACCAGAAGAACGAGGCGGTCGGGTCGATGCCGACGGACTGCCAGAGCGTCGCCGAGTAGTAGAACGCCACGTTGATGCCGACGAGTTGCTGGAAGACCGACAGCCCGATGCCGACCCAGACGATCGGCAGGAAGCCGAAGCGGCTGCCCAGCAGGTCCGTGAACCTGGACTTGTGCTCGCGGTGCATCGCGGTCTCGATCTCGGTCACCCGGGCGTCCAGGTCGACGTTCTTCCCTTCGACCTCCTCCAGGATCTTCCGGGCCCGGTCTCTCTTGCCGACCGAAATCAGGAACCGCGGAGACTCGGGGATCGCGAAGGACAGCAGCCCGTACAGGAGCGCCGGGACGACCATCACGCCGAGCATCCACTGCCAGGCTTCGAGGCCGCCGATCTTTCCGCGCTGGTCACCGTCGGCCAGCTGCAGGATGCCGTAGTTGACCAGCTGGGAGATGGCGATGCCGACGACGATCGCCGCCTGCTGGAAGGAGCCGAGCCGGCCCCGGTAGGCGGGCGGCGAGACCTCCGCGATGTACGCCGGGCCGATCACCGAGGCCATACCGATGGCGAAGCCGCCGATGATCCGCCACATCGCCAGGTCCCAGAGGGCGAAAGGGAGCGCGGAGCCGACGGCGCTGATGGTGAAGAGCACGGAGGCGATCTGCATGCAGCGGATGCGGCCGATGCGGTCGGCGATGCGCCCCGCGGTGGCCGCGCCGATCGCGCAGCCGATCAGGGCGATGGCGATGACCTGGGCGAGCGTTCCCGAGCCGATGTCGTAGCGGCTGCGGATCGCCTCGACGGCGCCATTGATGACGGAGCTGTCGTAGCCGAACAGGAAGCCGCCCATCGCGGCGGCCGCGGTGATGAAGATGACATGGCCGAGGTGGTCCGGGTGGGCCGCTCGGGCTCCGGACGCCGGTCCCTGCGCAGTGCTGGTCACATGAGCTCCTGATGCCTGGCCACGTCGTCAGGTGTGGGGGTGAACCCTTCCAAGTGGCACACAACTTCCCGGCCGCCACCACTTGAGTGGACCCGGCCCGGGGTGCACTCGGTGAGCAGGGCTCAGCGCAGCCGCTGGCTGATGACCTTCGAGACCCCGTCGCCCTGCATCGAGACGCCGTACAGCGCGTCGGCGACCTCCATCGTCCGCTTCTGGTGCGTGATCACGATGAGCTGCGAGCTCTCCTGGAGCTCCTCCATGATCCGGATCAGCCGCTGGAGATTGGTGTCGTCGAGCGCCGCCTCGACCTCGTCCATCACATAGAACGGGCTCGGCCGTGCCTTGAAGATGGAGACCAGCAACGCCACCGCCGTGAGCGAGCGTTCGCCGCCGGACAGCAGCGAGAGCCGCTTGACCTTCTTGCCGGGCGGCCGCGCCTCGACATCGACACCGGTCGCGAGCATGTTGTCCGGGTCGGTCAGGATCAGCCGGCCCTCGCCGCCCGGGAAGAGCCGCGAGAAGACGCCCTCGAACTCGCGGGCCGTGTCCCGGTACGCCTCCGTGAACACCTGCTCGACCCGTTCGTCGACCTCCTTGATGACCTGTATCAGGTCGGCCCGGGTCTTCTTCAGGTCCTCGAGCTGCTCGGAGAGGAACTTGTGCCGGTCCTCCAGCGCCGAGAACTCCTCCAGGGCGAGCGGATTCACCTTCCCGAGTTGCTGGTACGCCCGTTCGGCCGACTTCAGCCGCTTCTCCTGCTCAGCCCTCACGAACGGCTTCGGCCGGTTGCGCGGATGGTCCGGGTCCTGCGGCAGCTCCTCGCCCTCCGCGGCTGGTGACGGCGGTACGAGCTGGTCGGGGCCGTACTCCGCGGCCAGCCCGGCCGGCTCGACGCCCAGCTCCTCCAGCGCCTTCGCCTCCAGCTGCTCTATCCGCAGCCGCTTCTCGGCGCCGAGCACCTCGCCGCGGTGGACGGAGTCGGTGAGCTTGTCCAGCTCGCCCTTGAGCTCGCGGCCCCGGCCGCGCTCGGCCGCCAGATCCCTCTCACGCTCCGCCTTGGCGGCCTCGGCCACCGCCCGCTCCCGTTCGGCCCGTACGACGGACACCTCGACGTGCCCGAGCAGCTGACGGGCACCGGACGCGACGGCGGAGGCCACCTCCGCCTCGTGCCGCAGCCGGGCCCGGCGCCGCTCCGCGCGGGCGCGGGCCTCCCGTTCGGCGCGGGCACCCCGGTCGAGGGAGTCGGCGCGGCCGGCCAGCGCCTTGACCCGCTCCTCATGGGTGCGTGCCTGGAGCCGGGCCTCCATCTCGGTCTGGCGGGCGTTGGCACCGTCGGCGGCGAGCCGGTCCCGTACGGAGGTGTCCGGCTCGTCCGCGACCGGCGTCTCCTCGGCGACGAGCAGCCGCTCGGCCAGCTCCTCGGCCTCCTCGGTCGCCCGCTCCAGGGCCTCCTGGGCGCGGGTCGCCGACGCGGTCATCCGCTCGGCCTCGCCCGCCGCGCCACGGGCCTGCCCGGCCAGCCGTCCCAGCTGCTGGGACACCCCGGACTTCTCCCGCTCGGCGGCCCTGCGCCGCTCCCCGAGCTCCTCGACCAGCGCGGCACCGGCCCGGCGTCGCTCCCCCGCGACCCGCTGCTCCTCGGTCAACCCGGCGCAATTCACGGCCAGTTCCTCCAGCTGGGCCGCGGCCTCGTCGACCGATGCCTGCACTTCGAGGAGGCTCGGCGCCCCGGCGGAACCGCCGTGCGCGAAGTGCGCCGAGAGGATGTCCCCCTCGGCCGTCACGGCCGTGAGCTCCGGGTGTACGGCGACGAGGTCCTCGGCGTCCTCCAGGGTGCCGACCACCACCATGTCCCGCACCAGCCTGCGTACGGCGTCCATCAGTTCGACGGGCCCGCGGACGAGCTCGGCCACGGCAGGCGGCCGTCCGCCACCGGCGCCACCACCGGCATCATCGGCACCCCCCTCACCAGGGACCTCGGCGCGCCGCACCGCGCCCAGCAGCAGCGCGGCCCGCCCCGCGTCCTGCTTGCGCAGCAGCCGGATCGCCTCCGCCGCCGTGGCCGGGTCCGTCACCGCGACCGCGTCCGCCGCCGCGCCCAGTGCCGCCGCCACCGCCACCTCGTGCCCCGGCGCCACCGTCAGGAGTTCCGCGGCCGGACCGACCAGGCCCGACAGCCGGTCCCGCGCGCCCAGCAGCGCGCCCGTGCCGTCCTTGCGGCGCAGACCGAGGGCCAGCGCCTCGTGGCGGGCCGCCACCGCCGCCCGCTTCCGTTCCGCGGCGGTGGCCGCCTCCCGGGCCGCGGAGTGCGCCGCCTCCGCCTCGGCGAGCTCCCGCTTGGCGGCGTCGTGCTGCTCGCCGAGCTCCTGATCACCGGCGTCCAGGCCCTCGACCTCGGCCCGGAGCTGTTCGTACTCCTCCTGGGCGGCGACCGCCCGCTCCTGCGCCTCGTCCCGGGAGGCGGCCAGCCGGTCGATCTCGGCCTGGGCCGAAGCGGCACGGCTTCGGGCGGCGTTGACCTGACCGTTCAGCCGGGCGAGTCCCTCGCGGCGGTCCGCGATGGCGCGGGCGGCGTCCTTGAGCCTGCGCTCCTCGGCCACCAACTCCCGTTCCAGCTCGGCACGGTGGGCCGAGGTGTCCTCCAGCGCGTGTTCCGCGGCCTCCAGCGCGGCCGCCAGCTCCGCCTCCTGTTCGCGGATCCGGGCCGCCTCCCGCTCCATCTCCTCAGGATCGCGGCCGCGCCGCTCCTCCTCCGGAGCGGCCGAGGCGCTCTTCACCCGGGCATCGGCCAGCGAGATCGTGCCGCGCACCCGCTCGGCCAGCTGGGACAGCTCGTACCAGGTCTGCTGGGCGCGCTGGAGCCGCGGCGCCAGCCGCCGTACCTCGTCCTCCAGCTCCGCCTCGCGCGCCAGGGCCGCCTTGAGTTCCGCCTCCGCGGCCTCCCGGCGCTGCTTGAGCGCCGCCTCGTCGGCGATCTCGCTGCTCAGCGCCGTGCGCAGCCGCACCAGATCGTCGGCGAGCAGCCGCAGCTTGGCGTCGCGCAGATCGGCCTGGATCACAGCGGCCCGGCGCGCCACGGCGGCCTGCCGGCCGAGCGGTTTCAGCTGCCGCCGCAGTTCGTCGGTGAGGTCCTGGACGCGGGCGAGATTGGCCCCCATCGCGTCCAGTTTCCGCAGCGCCTTCTCCTTCCGCTTGCGGTGCTTGAGCACGCCGGCGGCTTCCTCGATGAACGCGCGACGGCCCATCGGATCGGCGTGGAGCACGGAGTCCAGCTGGCCCTGACCGACGATGACATGCATCTCCCGGCCGATGCCGGAGTCCGAGAGGAGTTCCTGGAGGTCCAGCAGCCGGCAGGTGTCGCCATTGATCTGGTACTCGCTGCCGCCATTGCGGAACATGATCCGAGTGATCGTCACTTCGGCGTACTCGATGGGCAGCGCACCATCGGAATTGTCGATGGTCAGCGACACTTCGGCCCTGCCGAGCGGCGGCCGCCCGGTGGTGCCGGCGAAGATCACGTCTTCCATCTTGCCGCCGCGCAGGGATTTGGCGCCCTGTTCCCCCATGACCCAGGAGAGCGCGTCCACCACATTGGACTTGCCGGACCCATTGGGGCCGACGACGCATGTGATGCCGGGTTCGAACCGCAGCGTCGTGGCGGAGGCGAACGATTTGAAACCACGCAGGGTCAGGGCCTTGAGGTGCACGCCGCCGGACTCTACCTTTCGCTCTCGGTTTCGCTGATGAAGGTGCAGGGCACATCAGACGGTAAGGGAAGGGGTGTATCGGGGGCGGGTACCGCGCAGTTTCCGAGCGGAAAAGGATCCGAGCGGAAAAAGAAAGAAGGGACGCCTGGGCGTCCCTTGTAAAACTTGTGCGGTGTTACGTGCGGTGTTGATGGTGCAGCTGCGCATGACGGATCAAGGACATGTCACAACGGTGACAGATCAAGAGCAGTGATCTTCAATGATCCGGCGGCAATCCGGGTGATGATCTCAAACGGCTGACGCGCACGCGGCCCGACCGGCCCCTGGGGCCATCGGTCAGGTCAGCGCCGGCTCCGCCTGAGGTACGTCGATGTCGATGCTGTCGAGCAGCGACTCTTGGTGCTGGGCGGCGGCGTTCAGCGCGTCGTTCTCGTCCTGAATCCGTACGAGCTCGGATTCGAGGTCCTGGACACGCTGCTGGAGCCGTCGCATCTCGGCGAGGAGTCGCGGGTCGGAACCGCCGACGTAACCGAGAAGCGCCTTTGCCATGATGGATGGTCCTCCACACTGAGTGACCGACCGATGCGGTGTGGGTCGTGAGGGAATCGCACCCGCGGTGCTCGGCAGTGCTCTGTAGTCACTGCTGTTCTGCTGCCAAACAGCTCTGCCAAACAGCTAAGGTGCGCGGGGATTTCAGCGTCTCACCAAAAAGTTTGACGGTCAACACGATCACACCCTGCAGAGGCGGGCAGCCCGGGGGCGCGCGGCTGGGCGATCATGCGGCGCGACTCTCCTGCGGGTCCCTGCGGGGCGTGGAGATCATCCCTACTGCCGCAGCCTGGCACGCCAACCGAATCTTGGCAACCACCCGGACATTCCGCAGGTCATTTCATGTGTACGCAGATGAGCACCCCGTCCGGTAACCCCTCGCCGCGTTTCGAACACGGTCCGAACATTGCCTGTTCCGCACCCCCGGGCCGGACCCGGATCAGCGGATCGCGAAGCCCTCGTAACCGCCGCGCGGGGTGTCCCATATCTCAGTGACTCCGTCGACGCGTCCGGGTGTGTCGTCCGAGCGCAGCCACTCCAGCAGACGGTGGCAATTCTCACGCCGCCCCTCGGCGACGACCTGCACCCTGCCGTCGTCAAGATTGAGGGCGAAGCCGGTGAGGCCACCGATCTCAAGCGCGTTCGCCCTGGTGAACCAGCGGAATCCCACCTGCTGCACTCGGCCGCGTACCCATGCGGTGAGTCGTACATCTTCGTTCATGCCCGAACGCTAACCGGCCGATTGCTCGCGGAGCACTTTCTGCCGTCGGGCCATGGCGTACAGTCCCGACGCAATGACCTCACTCGAACGGGTGAGTCATATTGACGAAGGGCTCAGCAGATGGGACGCCATCGACGCTCCGCGACAGCCGCCACCGCCGAGGACCACGCGGCGGAAAGCGCGGGAGGAGGCCGGGGCGGGCACGGCAGGAAGCGGTCCGCGGCCCCGGTCCGGACCGGACTGGTCGGCGTCTCCGCGGCCCTCGCCGTGGGAGCCGTGGCGGTGGCCTCCGGCCTGGTACCCGGCGGCGACACCTACTCGCTGGGCGGCGGCTCCGACCGGGTACGCACCGAGGGCTCCCCGGATCCGCTGACCCGGGGCGGCTCCTCCACCGCACCAGCCGACCGGTCCACCGCGTCCGGACCGGCCAGCCGCGGCACCGGGCGGGCCGAGGGCCCGACCAGCGCTCAGTCCCCCACCGGATCCCCGTCATCCGCCTCGAAGACCTCCGGGCCGGCCGAGCGGACGGAGCCCTCCCGGCCCGCCCCGTCGAAGACCCCTTCGGCCGGGACCGGGAGGAGCACCGCTCCCGCCGCCGTGAAGTCGTCTGCCGCGCCGAAGACCTCCGCCCCCACGACCCGCAGCGCCTCGGCCCCGGCCGGCTCCTCGGTCCCGTCCGCCGTGCTCGCCCTGGTCAACCAGGAACGCGCGAAGGTCGGCTGCAGCCCGCTGACCGCCAGCTCCTCACTTGCCTCGCTCGCCCAGGACTTCAGCGAGGACATGGCCGCCCGCGGCTTCTTCGACCACACCGACCCGGACGGACGGACCCCGTGGGACCGCGCCTCGAAGGCCGGTGTGCAGGGCCTCGCGGCCGAGAACATAGCCCGGGGCCAGGCGACCGCGCAGGCCGTGATGGACTCCTGGATGAACAGCCCCGGCCACCGGGCGAACATTCTCAACTGCGACTACCGGACGCTCGGCGTCGGTGTGCACTACGGCTCCGGTGGCCCCTGGTGGACCCAGGACTTCGGCTTCTGAGATTTCCGCAGGTCAGCGACCTATGCCCCTTCTCGGGCCGTCTCCGAGCCGTCTTTGGTGGCCGGGGCGGCCCGGACGGCATCAACGGCGGCCCGCGTGCGGGTCCCGCTCGACGGCATCAGGTGCCCGAAGGCTCATGCTTCGCGTGCACGCCGGCCCCGCCCCGCGCTCACCCGCAGAGAGCGCACTCCGGTGGTGAGCGCTGTGCGCGCGTACGCTGCTCGGCATGGACGAGAGTATGGGCGACAGCAAGGACGAGAACATCCGTCCGGACGCGCTCGCCTTCGACGTGTTCTCCCGGCAGTGCCCCTCACGCTCCACTCTGGAGCATGTCACCGGGCGCTGGGGCAGCCTGACGCTGGGAGCGCTGTACGAAGGCGGCTTCCGCTTCAACGAACTCCGTCGCCGGGTCGACGGGGTCAGCGAGAAGATGCTGTCCCAGACCCTCCACGCCCTGGAGCGGGACGGCCTGGTCCACCGCGAGGCCCAACCGACCAATCCCCCGCGCGTCGACTACGAGCTGACGCCCCTGGGCCGGCAGGTGGCCGAACGGCTGCTCGCGCTGATCGAGCTCGTCGAGGGCCGGATGCCCGAGGTGCTCCGCGCCCGTGCCGGCTACGACGAGGCGCGCGGCGGGCGCTGACAGCGCGGGCAGAAGTAGCTGGAGCGGTTCATCCAGGGGCGGCGGCGCATTGGAGTGCCGCAGCGGTGGCACGGCTCGTCCTCGCGTCCGTAGGCGTCGAGCGAGCGGTCGAAGTAGCCGGATTCGCCGTTCACGTTGACGTAGAGGCTGTCGAAGCTGGTGCCGCCCTGGTCGAGCGCCGCGGTCATCACGTCGCGGACATGGCCAAGCAGTTCGGCGGCCTTGGGGCGGGTGAGGCTCGCGGTCGGCCGGTCGTAGTGCAGTCTGCTGCGCCAGAGCGCCTCGTCCGCGTAGATGTTGCCGACGCCGCTGATCAGCGACTGGTCGAGCAGGGCCCGCTTGACGGTCGTACGGCGCAGGCGCAGCGCCGCGTGGAAGGCGGCGTCGTCGAACGCCGGGTCCAGCGGGTCGCGGGCGATGTGCGCGATGGTGTCGGGCAGCCCTTCGGGCGTGTTCTCGTGGAGCGAGAGCCCGCCGAAGGTCCGCTGGTCGACGAAGCGGAGCTCGGTGCCGAGGGAGTCGTCGAAGCGGATCCGGATGCGCAGGTGCTTCTCGTCCGGGGCGTCCTGCGGCTGCACCAGCAGCTGGCCGCTCATCCCGAGGTGGCCCAGCAGCGAGCTGGCCGCGTCGTCCAGCGGCACCCAGAGGTACTTGCCGCGGCGCATCGCCCTTCCGAAGCGGGCGCCGCCCAGCCGGGCCGCGAAGTCCAAGCCACCGGCGAGATGGCGGCGGACCGCACGAGGATGCAGCACCTCGACGTCACCGACGGTGCGGCCGGCGACCCAGCGTTCGAGACCACGCCGTACGACTTCGACCTCGGGCAGCTCGGGCACGGTGTCGCTCCTGAAGAAATGCGGCATGCGGCATGCGGCATGCTCTGAATGGAACAGTATTGAACAATACGGTTCCGGGCAGGAAGAACCCCCCGGTGCACAGGGCACCGAGGGGTTCTCGGGGTCAGGCCGGAGCGGCGTCCGTGGACGGCGACGGGCAGGGCGGGGTGTCGGTGGCCCCTCCCTCGGCAGCGGCCTTCGCCGCAGCCGCCCGTTCCTCCGCGGCGGCGCTGATCTCGCGCCAGGCGGACTCCGCCGCCTGCTGCTCCGCTTCCTTCTTGCTACGGCCGGTGCCGGTGCCGTACGAGACACCACCGACGCGAGCAGCAGCAGTAAAGGTCTTCTCGTGGTCCGGGCCGGTCTCCGTGACGATGTACTCGGGGACTCCGAGGCTCTCGCCGGCGGTGAGTTCCTGGAGGCTGGTCTTCCAGTCCAGGCCGGCACCGAGGTTCGAGGACCTGTCGATCAGCGGGTCGAAGAGCCGGTGGACCAGCTCCGAGGCCGCGCTGAGGCCCTGGTCGAGATAGACCGCGCCGATCACCGCTTCAAGGGTGTCGGCGAGGATGGACGCCTTGTCCCTGCCACCCGTGCCCTCTTCACCGCGGCCGAGCCGGATGAAGGAGCCGAGTTCCAGGCCGCGTCCCACTTCCGCAAGCGCACGCGAGTTGACCACCGCGGCCCGCAACTTGGCCAGCTGGCCTTCGGGCAGGTCGGGGTGGGTTCGGTACAGCGTGTCCGTGACCACCAGGCCGAGCACCGAGTCCCCGAGGAATTCGAGCCGCTCATTGGTGGGCAGACCGCCGTTCTCGTACGCGTACGAACGGTGGGTCAGCGCACGCACCAGAAGGGCGGTCTCGAGTTGATACCCGAGCCGCCCTTCCAGAAGCGTGTGGGACGAGGCTGTGTTGACGTTGTCTGCCTTCTTCTTGGCATTGGACAACTCAGACATCGGGCCTCTCACCAGCCGCTCAGACCTCGAGGACCTGGCGCTTGTTGTACGTGCCGCAGCTGGGGCACGCGATGTGCTGCAGCTTCGGCTCCTGGCAACGCTCACACGAAACCAGGGTGGGGACCGCAGCCTTCCACTGCGACCGGCGGTGGCGCGTGTTGCTGCGCGACATCTTCCGCTTCGGAACAGCCACGGCTACTTCTCCTGCTTCTCGTCGACGCCCGCTTCGGCGCCGCCCATGTTGTCCTTCTCGCCGTCCTGAACGGTGTCGGCGAGTCCCTGCAATGCCGCCCAACGGATGTCGACGGCATCATGGTGGTGGTCGGGGTTCTCGTCCAGCCTGATTCCGCATTCGGAACACAGACCGGCACAGGACTCCCGGCACACCGGCTGCATCGGCAGTGCGAGCACCACCGCATCGCGCAGCACTGGTTCGAGGTCGAACAGGCCGTCCTCGATGAAGAGCCTGTCCTCGTCGTCCTCGGCGTCGTCGGCCGGCTCCGCCTTGCTGCTGCGGCCCCGGTCATCGGCGTCAGGGTACGAGAACATCTCCTGGAAGTCCGCAGCGACCTCTTGGCGCAGCGGCTCCAGACACCTTACGCACTCCCCCTCGGCCGACGCACGGGCGGTGCCTGTGACAAGCACCCCTTCCATGACCGACTCAAGGCGGAGGTCCAGCTCCACGGGTGCGCCTTCCGGCACACCGATGACCCCTTCGATGCCGAGGACAGCCGGCGGACCGGGTGCGTCCACGGTGCGGGAGAGCCGCTGGAGGGCACCGGGACGCCGACCCAGCTCGTGCGTATCGAACACGAGGGGGTTTCGGTGGTCGAGGTGGCCGTTCAGGGCTTTTCCTGCTTTCGAAATCTTGTGCAACGCACATCGCGGGGAGGGCCGACCGGATTCGGAGTCGAAACGGGCAGCCGGGATCGCGGACATACGCGCGACCGAACAGCCAGGATACTGGAAGCGCCGCCCAGCTCCCAATCCGGGCCGTCGGGACCGTCCGGGCCACGGGCTGCCGGGCCGGGCGGTCCCGTCCGGTCAGCGCTCCTGTTCGTACCGGCGGAGCTGGTCCAGGTCGATCATGCTGGTGTCGAACAGGCTGGTCTCGTCGAGGGCGCTCTCGCCCTGCTGCTGGGCCTGGGCGGGCTGCTGCTGCTGCCAGCCGTCGTATCCCTGGACGGGGACGTGGTGCTGCTGCTGGGTCTGGTCGTAGCCCTGCTGCTGATAGGCCGCGGCGTACGGATCCGGCTGCTGCTGGTACCCGTAGACGTCCTGCTGCGGCTGCCCCTGGTACGCGTAGGTCTCCGCGTAGCCCGAGCCCGGCTGGCCCTGGGCGGGGAAGTGTGGCTGGGCCTGCTGGTGGACCGGCTGGGGCTCCGGGGCGGCGAGCCCGGCGAGGCCGGCCCAGTGGTCCTCGTCACTCATGTGCGTCTGGTTGCCCGCCGCGTCCTGGGCGGCCACGTGCGCGCCGAGTTCGTCGGTGGCGACCCGGCCGTGCAGCTTCTGCCGGCCACGGCCGACCGCGTCCAGGGTCTTGGCGAGCACGGCCTCGAAGGCGCCCAGCTTGGTGTCCACGTACTCGTCCGCCCGGCGCTGGAGCGTGGCCGGGTCGGCGCTGCGCTCGGGTGCCTCGGCGAAGTCCGGGTCCTCGTAGCCCTGCTCGTCGAAGGGCTGGCCGCGGCCGAGGAGCTTCTCGCGGCCTCGGTCGACGGAGCCGATCGTCTTGGTGAGGACGACCTCGAAGTTGGCGAGCTTGCTGTCGACGTACTCGTCGGCCTCGGCGCGGACCTCGGCGGCCTCCCGGCGGGCCTCGTCGAGGATGCGGTCGGCCTCGCTGCGGGACTGTCTGGCGATCTCGGTGTCGGAGATCAGCGAGGTACGTTCGGCGCGGGCGGCGCCGATGATCCGCTCGGCCTCCTGGCGGGCCTGTTCGGCCAGCTGCTCCTGGCCGCCGATGAGCTCCTGGGCATGGGCGAGCGAACCGGGCAGGGCCTCGCGCACCTCTTCGAGCATCGCAAGCAGTTCGGCGCGGTTGACCACGCACGAAGCCGACATGGGCATCGACCGGGCGTTCCCGACCGCTTCGACGATCTCGTCGAGCTTCTTCTGCACGTCCACCGTGTGCTCGCCACTCTCTACAGCCGATTGGAGACGGACGGGACGACTGTAAGGCCAGTCGGCGCCCGTCCGACACCTGGTGACGGACCGTCAGCGGTTCACTGCTGAGCGAGACGTTCGGTGAGGGCCTCGTGGACCAGCGGGGGAAGCAGGTGGGAGACGTCACCACCCCAGGTCGCAACCTCCTTGACCAGGGAGGACGACAGGAAGCTGTAGGTGGGATTGGTCGGCACGAAGAGCGTCTCGACGCCGGAGAGGCCGTTGTTCATCTGGGCCATCTGGAGCTCGTAGTCGAAGTCGCTGACGGCCCGCAGGCCCTTCACGATCGCCGGGATGTCGCGCTGCTTGCAGAAGTCGACCAGGAGGCCGTGGAAGGACTCCACCCGGACGTTGCCGAACTCCGTGGTGACCTGACGGATCAGGTCGATCCGCTCGTCGACCGTGAACAGGCCCTTCTTGGACTGGTTGATCATCACCGCGACGTGTACGACGTCGTACAGCTTCGAGGCGCGGCCAATGATGTCGAGGTGTCCATTGGTGATGGGGTCGAATGACCCCGGACAGACGGCGCGGCGCAACTTGATTCCCTCGCTCTCCGGTCCGGTCATCGTGCGTCTTCGCACGTAGAGGCGGCGCGACCGTACCAAAGCGTTCCTTCGCCGTAGCGACGGGCCCGCAATGGTTCGAATCCCTTGGGCCAGCCGAATTCTCCGCCTCTGGTGCTGCGTTCCACGGTGACGAGGGCATCGGCCGTGAGCCACCCCTGAGCACGGAGTGTGAGCAGTATCTCGCCAAGATCGTCGTCGGTGACGGCGTACGGCGGGTCCAGGAACACCACGTCGTAGGGGTCCCCCGGAGCCGGTCCTGTCACGATCTGTTCGGCTTTGCCGGTGCGGACCTCGGCGCCGGGCAGGCCGAGGGTGCGGACGTTGTCCCGGACGGTGCGGACGGCCTTGGGGTCGGCCTCGACGAGCAGGGCGTGCACCGCGCCCCGGGAGAGCGCCTCCAGGCCGACGGCCCCTGACCCCGCGTACAGATCGGCGATGCGGATGCCCTCCAGGGTGCCGAGGAGCGCTTCCCAGGTGGAGAAGAGGCCCTCGCGCGCACGGTCGGAGGTGGGGCGGGTGCCGGTGCCGGGCGGAACGGCCAGGCGGCGTCCGCCGGCCGAGCCGGCGATCACGCGGGTCATGGGTGTCAGGTCCTCGGTTCGTGGGCGGCCCGCGGGGTGCCGCGGCGACGTGCCACCCACGATATGGCGTCGTCGCCGATCGAGCCCGCGCACCCGGCGTCCCCCGCCGGTCCGGCTCAGCCCTTGTCGAGGTACTGCTCGCGCTCCTTGTCGAGCAGCGCGTCCAGCGCGGTGCGCAGCTCCGGCAGGTGTTCGAGCTCCGGGTCGGCGGCGACGATGGCGACGGCCTCCTCGCGTGCTGCGGCGATGACCTCCTCGTCGTCGATGACGGTGAGCATCCGCAGCGAGGAGCGGACCCCGGACTGGGCCTGGCCGAGGACATCGCCCTCGCGGCGCTGCTCCAGGTCGATCCGGGAGAGCTCGAAGCCGTCCAGGGTGGCGGCGACCGCGGAGAGGCGGGCGCGGGCGGGACTGGCTTCGTGGGCCTCGCTGACCAGCAGGCAGAGCCCGGGGGCGGAGCCCCGGCCGACCCGGCCGCGCAGCTGGTGCAGCTGGGAGACGCCGAAGCGGTCGGCGTCCATGATCACCATGGCGGTGGCGTTGGGGACGTTGACGCCGACCTCGATGACGGTGGTGGCGACCAGGACGTCGACCTCGCCCGCGGCGAAGCGGCGCATCACGTCGTCCTTGTCGTCGGGGTTCATCCTGCCGTGCAGCACCTCGATACGCAGACCGGCCAGCGGGCCCTTGGTGAGCTGCTCGGCGATCTCCAGCACGGCGAGCGGCGGGCGCTTGTCGCCCTCGGCCTCAGGGTCCTTCTTCTTCGCCTTCTTCCCGGCCGCCTCGTCGTCGGCGTCGTCGTCGCCGATGCGGGGGCAGACCACGTACGCCTGGTGTCCGTTCTCCACTTCTTCCCGCACTCTTTCCCAGGCGCGGCTGAGGAAGTGCGGCTTGTCCTTGGCGGGCACCACATGGCTGGCGATGGGCGAGCGGCCGGCCGGGAGCTGGTCCAGTACGGAGGTCTCCAGGTCGCCGAAGACGGTCATGGCGACCGTACGGGGGATGGGGGTGGCCGTCATGACCAGCAGGTGCGGCGGTTGCTTCCCCTTGGAGCGCAGGGCGTCGCGCTGCTCCACCCCGAAGCGGTGCTGTTCGTCGACGACGACCAGGCCCAGGTCGTGGAACTGGACCTTGTCCTCGATCAGGGCGTGGGTGCCGATCACGATCCCGGCCTCGCCGGTGACGAGGTCGAGTAGCGCCTGCCGGCGGGCCGCGACGCCCATGGAGCCGGTGAGCAGCACCACCTTCGTCCCCTGCTCGGAGCCGCCCAGCATGCCGCCCTCGGCCAGCTCCCCCATCATTTCCGTGATCGAGCGGTGGTGCTGCTGGGCGAGCACCTCGGTGGGCGCGAGCATCGCGGCCTGCCCGCCCGCGTCGACGACGCCGAGCATGGCCCGCAGCGCGACCATGGTCTTCCCCGATCCGACCTCGCCCTGGAGGAGCCGGTGCATCGGGTGCTCGGTCGCGAGGTCGTCGAAGATCTCCTTGGAGACCTTCTGCTGCCCGTCGGTGAGGGTGAAGGGCAGCTTGGCGTCGAAGGCGTCGAGCAGCCCACCGGGCACGGGTCTGCGGGCCACGGCCGGGAGCTGGGTGTCGGCGTACCTGCGGCGGGCCAGGGCGACCTGGAGGACGAAGGCCTCGTCCCACTTCAGCCGGTCCCTGGCCTCGGCGATGTCCGCCTTGGTCTGCGGGCGGTGGACCTTGAGCAGCGCATCGGGGAGCGCCGTGAAGCCGCGGCCCTCACGCAGGCCCGGCGGCAGCGGGTCGACGGCCTCCTGCGCGCTGGGCAGCACTGTGTCGACGGCCTTGGCGATCCGCCACGAGTCCAGCTGCTTGCAGGCCGGGTAGATCGGCAGCAGTCGCCCGGCGAAGGCGTCCACCGCCTCCGTGGCCTCGTCGGTATCCGCAGTGTCCAGCAGCTGGTACGTGGGGTGGGCCAGCTGCATCTTGCGGTTGAAGACGGAGACCTTGCCCGCGAACATCGCCCGGCGGCCAGGCAGCAACTCCTTGTGCGGCTTGTGGACGCCGTGGCCGAAGAAGACCAGCTGGAGCCGGCCGTGGCCGTCGGTGAGGGTCACTTCCAGGCGCTTGCCGCGGCCGTTGTTGAACATCAGGACGCGGGCGTCGGCGACCTGGGCGACCACCGTCACATGCTCGTCCAGCGGAAGGTCGGCCAGCGCCGTGAGCCGGCCGCGCTCCTCGTACCGCCGCGGGTAGTGGTGGAGCAGATCACCGACCGTGTGCAGGTCGAGATGTTCGGCCATCACCTTCGCGGTGGCTCCGCCGAGCAGCTTCTTGAGGGGTTCATCGAACGCAGACACGCGATCCATTGCACACCACAGCACTGACAGATGTCCGGCGGGCACCACCCGGAACCTATGAATCTTCTGGTCGCAACCGTCGCCGCGCCGCTGGGGTCGGCTCCCACGCTTCCGGCTCGCGATCACCTCTCCAGGGATCGCCCGACCCGCGCTGTCGCGAGTGCCTCACCGGACGAGGCACAGGCCCCCACCGGCGCTGCGACGATGACATCCGGTCCCTCAGCGAATTCCGCGTCCCCCGAACACACCGACTCCTCCGGCCGGTCCCCGCACACCTTCCAGGTGGATCTGCGCGGACTGGTCGACCTTCTCTCCCACCACCTCTACTCCTCCCCGCGGGTCTACCTCCGCGAGCTGCTGCAGAACGCCGTGGACGCCGTCACGGCCCGCCGCGCCGAGCAGCCGGGTGCGCCCGCCCTGGTGCGGCTGCAGGCGGACGGCGGGCGGCTCCGGAGCGAGGACAGCGGATTCGGTCTGACCGAGACCGATGTGCACAGCCTGCTCGCGACGATCGGCCGCAGTTCCAAGCGCGACGGGGACGGGCTCGCCTCGGCGCGAGCCGGGTTCCCCGGCCGGTTCGGCATCGGGCTGCCGGCCTGCTTCGTCGTCGCGGCCGAGATCCGGGTGGTGAGCCGTTCGGCGCGTACACCGGGAGCGCCGCCCGTGGAGTGGTGCGCCCGCGACGACGGTTCGTACACCGTCCGTACGCTGCCCGACGGCGCGCGGACCGAGCCGGGCCGACGAACTGCTGCCCGACCGGGCGTCCTTCGTGCGCTGGACGGGCAGCTGTACCTGGAGGAGTTCGCCCGGCGCCGTCCGGACGGGGCCCGGGAGCGGGCCCGGAAGGTCCTGAAGATCCACGGGGCCGGGGAGCCGGACGAGACGGGTGAGGAGCGCCGCGCGGAGGCCGAGGCGCTGCTGGGGCTGTCAGTCGGCCGGCAACCCTTCGGGCCGACCCCGCTATTCCACCCCGATGAGCAGCGGAGCGCTCTGGCGGCCGCCCCGGTACACCACCGTGTCCACCGCCAGATAGCCCTCGCGCACGTGCTCCTCCAGCGCGTCCGCGAGGCTGTCGGGGACGTCCTCGCCGAGGACCAGGGTGACCAGTTCGCCGCCCGCCGCCAGCATCCGGTCCAGCACGTCGCGGGCGGTCCGCGGTACGTCCCCGCCGATGACCGCGACATCGCCGTCGATCAGGCCCAGCACGTCGCCCGCCTGGCAGATGCCCGCCATGGTCCAGGACTGCCGTTCGGCGACGGCGAGTTCGGCGTAGCGCGTGGCGCCGGCGGCGGCGGTCATCGCCACCACGTCCTCGTCGAAGCTGCGGTCGGGTTCGTGGACGGCGAGAGCCGCGATGCCCTGGACGGCGGCCCTGGTCGGGACCAGGGCGACCCGGACGCCCTGGGCGCGGGCCTGTTCGGCGGCGGCCGCGGCGGTGTGGCGCAGCTCCGCGTCGTTGGGCAGCAGGACCACCTCGCGGGCGTGCGCCCGGAGGATCGCGTCGACCAGTTCGCCGCTGGCGGGCGGCTCGCCGGGGCGGGCCAGCACCGTGGTGGCGCCGGCCTCCTTGCACAGGTCGCGGAGCCCGTCGCCGGGGACCAGTACGACGACCGCTCGCTGCACGGGCTCGGCGTGGGGGTGCACCCGGTCCGCACCGAAGTGGGCGATCCGGATCCGGTACGGCCGCCCGGCCTCGACGCCGGCCTCCACGGCGGCGCCCGCGTCGTCGACGTGCACGTGGACGTTCCACAGTCCGTCGCCGCCCACCACCACGAGCGAGTCGCCGAGCCGGTCGAGCCGGGTCCGCAGCCGGTCCACCGCGTCGTCCGTGGCCTCCAGCAGGTAGATGACCTCGAAGGCCGGTCCGCCCTCCGCGTCGGCCTCCGCGCAGTCGTCCGGCACGGGAAGGAGGGACACCGCCGTCCGACGGGGCTCGGGCGCCTGCCCGCAGACCGCTTCGACGAGTGCCCCGAGCACCGTCACCAGGCCCCGTCCGCCGGCGTCCACGACGCCTGCCCGGCCGAGGACGGCGAGCTGTCCGGGGGTCGCCTCCAGGGCCGTGCGCGCCCCTTCGTACGCCGCCCGTGCGACCTCCGTGGTCCCGGCGCCGTCCTCGGTGCGGGCGGCGGCCTCGGCGGCCGCGGTGGCCACGGTGAGCACGGTGCCCTCGACGGGGTGGGCCACGGCCTGCCGGGCCGCCGCGGCGGCGACCGCGAGCGCCCGGCGCAGCCTGTCCGCGTCATGGCCGTCGGCCAGTACCCCCGCCATCCCGCGCAGCAACTGGGCCAGGATCGTGCCGGAGTTCCCTCGGGCGCCGATCAGGGCGCCGTGTGCCATGGCCCGTACCGCGTCGGCCGTGGCGGGCACGGCCCCGCCGGTCTCGTGGGCGGCGAAGACCGCTTCGACGGCCTGGGTCGCGGATTCCACGGTGAGATAGAGGTTCGTCCCGGTGTCCCCGTCGGCGACGGGGTACACGTTGATGGCGTCGATCGCCTCGCGCTCCCGGCCCAGCGCTTCCAGCGCCAGTGAGCACCAGGTGCGCACCGCGACGGCGTCCATGTCGTCGGCGGTCTGCGGCACCTGTCGGTCCTCCTCGGATTCGGCCGTGGGCGGCCGGCTGCATCGCAGAGTAGTACCCCGCGCACCGGGTCCGGCGGGGACAGGGGCGGGAGGGGGGCGGTGAAACCCATGGTAGTTTCGTTCTACCGACGCAGCCGTTGTATGCTGCTTCGGTTGCCCGATGAGAGTCGGGCCATCCCTCCGGTACCGCCACTTCAGTCAAATGATTCCGGCGCGCCGGATTTCACTGTAAGTGCATCTGAAGTCTTTGGAGTGACCCGTGGCTGCCAACTGCGACGTCTGCGGCAAGGGGCCGGGCTTCGGCAACAACATTTCGCACTCGCACCGCCGTACGTCCCGTCGCTGGAATCCCAACATCCAGCGCGTGCGTGCCGTGGTCGGTCGGACGCCGAAGCGGCTCAACGTCTGCACCTCGTGCATCAAGGCCGGCAAGGTCGCGCGCTGACGTTCCCGTCGTAGCGCAGCCTTCCGGTTGCCCAAAAAGCCGGTCCACCTCGGTGGACCGGCTTTTTGCTGTGCTCCCGGCCTTTCGCGCCGTGCGGGGGCGCCCTCAGCCGGTGCGCGTCCGCCAGCCGTGGTCGACCGGGCCGATCCCGGAGCCCAGCGGGAAGCCCGCCATGATCGCCCCGGTGACGTACGCCTTCGCGTGCCGTACCGCCGTGGGCACGTCCTGTCCCAGGGCCAGCCCGCAGGCGATGGCCGAGGCAAGGGTGCAGCCGGTGCCGTGGGTGTGGCGGTTGTCGTACCTGGGGGCGCGCAACCAGTGCTCCTCGGCGCCGTCCGTCAGCAGGTCGACGGGCTTCCCCGGCAGATGACCGCCCTTGACGACGACCCAGCGCGGTCCGAACTCCAGCAGCGCGGCGGCGGCCCGCGGCATCCCGGCCTCGTCCTCGACGTGGATGCCGGTGAGCTGTGCCACCTCGTCCAGGTTCGGGGTGGCGACCGTGGCGACCGGCAGCAGCTTCGTCCGCACGGAATCGAGCGCCTCGGCAGCCAGCAGCGGATCGCCGTGCTTGGAGACGCCGACCGGGTCTACGACGGCCGGGGCGCCGGTGGCGGCGAGGAGTTCGGCCACGGTCTCCACGAGGACGGCCGACGACAGCATTCCGGTCTTGACCGCCTGCACCCCGATGTCATCGACGACGCTGCGGTACTGGGCGCGCACCGCCTCGGCGGGCAGTTCCCAGGCGCCCTGCACCCCCAGCGAGTTCTGGGCGGTGACGGCGGTCAGCACGCTCATCCCGTGCACACCGTGCGCCAGCATCGTCTTCAGGTCGGCCTGGATGCCCGCACCGCCGCCGGAGTCGGATCCGGCGACGGTGAGGACACGAGCGGGTACGGCGGCAGATATGGGCATACGCCGAAATCTACTGGGGTCTGTCCGGCCCTGATCCGCCGGACAGGCCCCAGGGCCTCTCGTTTGGATCATGCCGGGCTCGCTTGTCCCGGTGCCTGATCCGGCCTGATCCAAACCAAAGACCCTAGGCGTCCTCGATGTCCCCGAAGTGGTCCCAGCCGCTCTTGCTGGTCCACGGCGCGCCGTCGACCGTCACCTGCGGCAGCGCGGAGGGGTTGAGGACCTCGCCGATCACCTTCCAGCGGGCGGGCAGCTTCACGTCCGGCGGGAAGGTGGCGACGATCGCGTGGTCCTCGCCACCGGTCAGCACCCACTGGAGCGGGTCGACTCCGACGGCCTGCCCGATGTCGGACATCTGCGAGGGGATGTCGATGAGCCCCGAGCGCAGATCGATCCGGACCTTGCTGGCCTCGGCGATGTGCCCGAGGTCGGCGACGAGCCCGTCGCTCACGTCCGTCATCGCGGTGGCCCCGAGCCCGGCGGCCGCGGGGCCCGCGTGGTACGGCGGTTCGGGGCGCCGGTGGGCCTCCACGAAGGCGCGCGGCGAACGGAAGCCGCGGGAGAGCACGGCGTACCCGGCGGCGGACCAGCCGAGCCAGCCGGTGACGGCGACGACGTCGCCGGGCTGGGCGCCGGAGCGGGTGACCGGCTCGTGGTTGCGCAGATCGCCCAGCGCGGTGATCGAGACGGTGATCGTCTCGCCGCGCACCACGTCGCCGCCGACCACGGCCGCGCCCGCGACCTGGCACTCGTCACGGATGCCGTCCATCAGCTCGCCGGCCCAGGTGACCGGGAGTTCGGCGGGGACGACCAGGCCGAGCAGCAGCGCGGTGGGCACCGCGCCCATGGCGGCGATGTCGGCGAGGTTCTGGGCGGCGGCCTTGCGGCCGACGTCGTACGCCGTCGACCAGTCACGGCGGAAGTGCCGTCCTTCCAACAGGATGTCCGTACTGGCCACGACCCTGCGGTCGGGAGCGGTCACGACCGCGGCGTCGTCGCCGGGGCCGAGCCGTACCGCCGGAGTGGTGGTGAGCCGGGAAGTGAGCTCCCTGATGAGCCCGAACTCCCCCAACTCGCCCACGGTTCCCTTCACCGAGTCTCACCTCTCATCTGTCGCGCCGGACGGTCGTCCGGGCTGCTTCGGCGGCCGGGGGTCCGCGCCGTGGACCCGCCGCCGTCCCGGGGAGCGGTCCGCACCGCTGGTCAACGCCACGCCCGTCCCCCTTCCGGACCGCTGCGCTTGCGGTCGCGGGCCGTCACTGCTGTCAGTACTGTCAAGAGATACGTCAACTTGTGTCTTGTGTACGCCACGCTGTGGGCGTCAACGGCACGCAGGTCTCCCCGCGGCACGCGGCAACGCGATACCGTGGCGTCCCTTTCTCCCCCACATGATCCTCGTGGCCGCCCTGGAGGTTCCGTGGTACAGGCGTACATCCTTATTCAGACCGAGGTGGGCAAGGCGTCGACCGTCGCCGAGACCATCGCCAGAGTTCCCGGAGTGATCCAGGCAGAGGACGTCACCGGCCCCTACGACGTGATCGTGCGCGCCCAGGCCGACACGGTCGATGAACTCGGCCGCATGGTGGTCGCCAAGGTCCAGCAAGTGGAAGGCATCACCCGAACCCTGACCTGCCCGGTCGTCCATCTGTAGCCCCCGTCTACGCTGGGCCGGTGACCTCATCGCGCCGGCTTTGCCACCCCGTCTTCCTCGGCCCGTCCGTCGCCGCGCTGCTGCTGGCCGCGGCGGGCTGCTCCACAACGGACGCCGCGGTGCGGATCACGGTTCCCACCCCGTCCCCACAAGCCGCGGCCTACTGCCGTGCGCTGCACGAGGAGCTGCCGAGGACCGTTGCCGGACTCGACCGCGGGGACGCCGGGCCGAAGTCCGAACTGACCGCCGAGTGGGGGGACGGGGAGATCGTACTGCGCTGCGGTGTCCCCCGGCCCGCGAAGATGGACGACCCGCTGGCGAAGGGGACCGAGGCGAACGGCGTCAACTGGCTGCTGGAGCAGTCAGAGGACGCCGGTCCGCGTTTCACGACGACCTATCGCAAGGCGTACGTCGAGGTGACCCTGTCGGCGGCGTACGCCCATGACGCGACTCCGCTGGCCGCGTTCGGCCCGGCCGTCCGCAAGACGGTTCCCGGGCTGTAGGGCGTGCGCTCCCGGGCAGGAGCGCACGCCCTGCGGCACGGGAACCGGCTCAGCGCAGGCCGGTCGGGCGGCTCAACGCCGCCTGGATCAGCCGGTCCACCAGTTCCTGGTAGCTGACGCCGCTCTCCTGCCACATCCGCGGGTACATGGAGATCGGGGTGAAGCCCGGCAGGGTGTTGATCTCGTTGATCACGAAGGTGCCGTCCTCGGTGAGGAAGAAGTCGGCACGGACCAGCCCCTCGCAGGACGTGGCCTCGAAGGCCTCGACCGCGAGCCGCTGCACCTCGGCCGTCTGCTCCTCGGTGAGCGGGGCGGGCACGATCCCGGAGGCCGAGTCGATGTACTTGGCCTCGAAGTCGTAGAAGTCGTGCGAGGTCACCGGTGGGATCTCGGCGGGCACGCTGGCGCGCGGACCGTCCTCGAACTCCAGCACCCCGCACTCGATCTCGCGGCCCCGCAGCAGCGACTCGACCAGGAACTTGGGGTCGTGGCGGCGGGCCTCCTCGATCGCCTCGTCGAGGCCGGAGAGGTCGTCGACCTTGGTGATGCCGATGGACGAACCGGCCCTTGCGGGCTTGATGAAGAGCGGCCAGCCGTGGTCGCCGGCGAATTCCACGATGCGCTTGCGGGCGCCGGAGGGGTCGTTGTCCCACTCGCGGGGACGGACCACGAGGTACGGGCCGACCGGCAGCCCGAAGGAGATGAAGACCCGCTTCATGTACTCCTTGTCCTGGCCGACCGCCGAGGCGAGCACGCCCGCGCCGACGTAGGGCACACCGGAGAGCTCCAGGAGCCCCTGGAGAGTGCCGTCCTCGCCGTACGGGCCGTGCAGCACCGGGAAGACGACGTCGACCTCGCCGAGCGCCTTGGGGACCGAGCCGGGCTCGCTGTAGACCACTTCACGGCTGCCGGGGTCGACGGAGAGCACCACGGCGCCCTCGGTGGACTCGGCCAGCTGGGCCACTTCCGGCATCTTCCGGTCCGTGATGGCCATGCGTTCGGGTTCGTCGGCGGTGAGCGCCCAGCGGCCGTCCGTCGTGATGCCGATCGGCAGGACGTCGTACTTGGTCCGGTCGATGGCGTTCAGGACGGCGCCGGCCGTGACGACCGAGATGCCGTGTTCGGAGCTGCGGCCGCCGAACACGACGGCCACGCGCGGCTTGCGGAGCTGCTGCTCCGGGCTCTGGGGGAGGTTCTCGCTGCTCATATCGCGTTGAGCGTACCTGCTGGTACCACTGGCGTCAGCGCGGCCGGGGCCGCCGGAGCGGTGACCGGGAGGTTCACCTGTCCGCCCGCCCCGGCCGGTCTCAGCGCCGCTCGGGCTTCGCGCTGCGCGACATCAGCTCGCCCAGCGCGACCATCGGCGGCTTGCCCTCGTGGACGATCCCGACGACCGTCTCGGTGATGGGCATGTCGACGTTGTGCCGGCGGGCCAGATCGAGCACCGATTCACAGGACTTGACGCCCTCGGCGGTCTGCTTGGTGACGGCGATGGTCTCCTGGAGCGTCATGCCGCGGCCGAGGTTGGTGCCGAAGGTGTGGTTGCGCGAGAGCGGCGAGGAGCAGGTCGCCACCAGGTCGCCCAGGCCCGCGAGTCCGGAGAAGGTCAGCGGGTCGGCGCCCATGGCCAGGCCGAGGCGGGTCGTCTCGGCGAGGCCCCGGGTGATCAGCGAACCCTTGGCGTTGTCGCCGAGGCCCATGCCGTCGGCGATGCCGACCGCCAGGCCGATGACGTTCTTCACCGCGCCGCCGAGCTCGCAGCCGACCACATCGGTGTTGGTGTACGGGCGGAAGTACGGGGTGTGGCAGGCGGTCTGCAGGCGCTGGGCCACGGACTCGTCCTGGCAGGCGACGACGGCCGCCGCGGGGCGGCGTTCGGCGATCTCCTTGGCCAGGTTGGGGCCGGTGATGACGGCGACCCGGTCCGCGGAGACCTTGGTGACGTCCTCGATGACCTCGCTCATCCGCTTCGCGGTGCCGAGTTCGACGCCCTTCATCATCGAGACGAGGACGGTGTCGGAACCGAGGTGGGGGGACCATTCGGCGAGGTTGGCGCGGAGCGTCTGCGAGGGCACCACGAGCACGGCGAAGTCGGCGCCGTCCAGCGCCTCGACGGCGTCGGTGGTGGCCCGGACCGATTCGGGGAGCTCAATTCCCGGCAGGTAGTCCGGGTTGGTACGGGTCGTGTTGACGGCCTCGGCGATCTCGGCGCGACGGCCCCAGAGGGTGACCTCGCAGCCGGCGTCGGCGAGGACCATGCCGAAGGCCGTACCCCATGAACCGGTTCCGAAGACGGCCGCCTTTGCGGGGTGCGTCACTTGGCTCCCTCTCCTTCGGCCTTGCGCCGCTGCTCAGCACGGGCCTTGCGGTGGTCGTAGGGCTGTGCGGGGGCCTGCTCGCCCCGCACGATCTCCAGCTGCGCGGTCACCGCGGCCATGATGACCTCGGTCGCCTCGCGCAGGACGTCGGGCGTCGGCTCCAGGCCGTAGAACCTGGCGAGGTCCACGGGCGGTCCGGCCTGCACCTGAAGGGTCTTGCGGGGGAACAGCCGGAGCTTGTTCTCCTTGGCGTACGGCGGCATCGCGAAGTTGGCGCCCCACTGGGCGACGGGGATGACCGGGGCCTTGGTCATCAACGCGACCCGGGCGGCGCCGGTTTTGCCGGCCATCGGCCACATGTCGGGGTCGCGGGTGAGCGTGCCCTCGGGGTAGAACGCGACGCATTCGCCGCGCTCGATGGCTTCGACGGCCGCCCGGAAGGCGTCCAGCGCATTGGTCGTCTCGCGGTAGACCGGAATCTGGCCGGTGCCGCGCAGCATCATTCCGACAAAGGGGGTCTTGAACAGGCCCGCCTTGGCGAGAAGCCGCGGCACGCGTCCGGTGTTGTACTGGAAGTGACCGTAGGAAAGCGGGTCCAGATAGGAGTTGTGATTGACCGCGGTGATAAATCCACCGTCGGCCGGAATGTGTTCCATCCCCCGCCAGTCACGCTTGAACAGAACCACCAGCGGCGGTTTTGCGATCACCGCCGCAAGGCGGTACCAGAAGCCGATTCTGCGGCGGGACACTCGGACACCTTCCTCTAAGGACCTGAACTCTGCCTGGTCACCGACGGTCAAGTCTCGCCCCCGGCCCCTGCTCTGTCGAGAACACCGTACGCCCCGCTTTCGGGACCGACCCTCCAGGTTCTCGCACCGGCAGGCGAGAATAGGCGGCGATGCGCACCGAGGGGGAGATCGCCACGAACACCGACCCGGCCGGTCCTTGGTCCCTGGTCGTCCCGTTGAAGCCCCTGGCGCGGGCCAAGAGCAGGCTGACGCCCGAGACGGGGGCCGAGCTGCGCCCCCTGCTGGCCCTGGCCTTCGCCCGGGACACCGTGGCCGCCGTCCTGTCCTGCCCGGCGGTGCTGGATGTGGTGGTAGTCACGAACGACCCGGAGGCCTCGGCGGCTCTCACGGCGATCGGGGCGCGGATCGTCCCCGACGAGCCCGACCGCGGGCTCAACGCCGCGCTGGCACATGGCGAGCGGGCGGTACGGGCCGGGCGGCCCGGGGCCGCGGTCGCCGCGCTCAACGCGGATCTGCCCGCGCTGCGCCCGGGAGAATTGACCCGGGTACTCGATTATTCCGCCGAATTCCCTCGCGCATTTGTGACCGATGCGGCAGGAATCGGGACAACATTTCTTTCGGCCTCACCGGGGGTGGAATTGCGCCCGGCGTTCGGCGGCCCTTCCCGGGCCCGCCACCTGGAGTCCGGTGCGGTGGAAATCGATCTGCCCGGCATCGATTCAATGCGCCAGGACGTGGACACCGGCGACGATCTGCGGGCGGCGCTCGTCCTGGGCGTCGGCTCGCACACGGCGGGGCACTGGCGATCCGGAGCCCACGCGTCGAGCCTGCGACGGCCTCCTCGCCGGACCGATAGGCTGCCGTCCATGCAGGCGACCTCGTACACCTACGACCCCGAGACCCGCACCGGCAGCGTGCTGCTCGACGACGGCACCCCGGTGGAATTCGACGCCCGGGCCTTCGACGCGGGCGGTCTGCGGCTGCTGCGCCCGGGCCAGCGGGTACGGATCGAGGGCAGCGGCGAGGGTGCGGAGCTGCGGATCACCCTGGTGACCCTGCAGACCTTCTGAGCCGCCGGACGCCCAGCGCCGGCGCACCGCAAGCACCCGGCGCACCGCCCCCATGACAGCCCGCGGGCCGGGCTCCCCGAGGGGAGCCCGGCCCGGCGCGTGTGAGTAGCCTGCGCTGCTCGGTCTCACTTCTTCCGTGCAGTGGCCTTCTTCGCCGTGGTCTTGCGCGCCGTGGTCTTCTTCGCGGGCGCCTTCTTCGCCGTGGCCTTCTTCGCGGGCGCGGTCTTGCTGGTGGTGGCCTTCTTGGCCGCCGCCGTCGTCTTCTTCGCCGCCGTGGCGGTGGTCTTCTTCGCGGCCGCCGTGGTCTTCTTGGCCGCCGCCGTGGTCTTCTTCGCGGCCGCCGTGGTCTTCTTGGCCGCCGTGGTCTTCTTGACGGCGGTCTTCTTCGCCGTGGCCTTCTTGGCGGCGGCCTTCTTGGCTGCGGCCTTGGTCGTCGTCCGGGTGGAAGGACCGCCCGAGAGGCTGCCCTTGGGCGCCTTCTTCACGGACACTTCGCCGCCCTTGGGGAGCTTCTTCGAGCCGCTCACCAGGTCCTTGAAGCCCTGTCCCGCACGGAAGCGGGGAACCGAGGTCTTCTTGACCCGCACGCGCTCACCCGTCTGCGGGTTGCGGGCGTAGCGGGCCGGGCGGTCGACCTTCTCGAACGAGCCGAAGCCGGTGACCGAGACACGGTCTCCCGCGACAACCGCACGGACGATCGCGTCGAGTACCGCGTCGACGGCGTCGGCGGCCTGCTGGCGGCCTCCGACCTTGTCGGCAATCGCTTCTACGAGCTGCGCCTTGTTCACGTCTTCCCCTTCGGAGACATTGCCAGAACGAAAGTGTTCAAGCGTTTTCGCACGTTAGGCAGATATATACCGCAAATCAAACACGAAACGGGCTAATCACCCTAGTGCCGCAACGAAGTCGACCGCTGCGCAGTTCCGCAGAGTCAGTCACCTTCGGGGAATCGGCCCTCATCGAGGTCCTTCATCAACCGGTCCAGACGCCTTGCCGCATCCGGGAGATCGTGCTTAGCCGCGGCCGTGATGACCAACAGCTTCCGGGACAGCGCCATCCTTACGCCCTCCGGGACTTGCAGTGCGCGCACTCTTGTGTGCGCTTCCTTCAATCGGTCGGCGACTTGGCCGTAAAGCTTGAGTTGGCTGTCGCGTTCCATGCACCGATTGTGCCATCTGGGGCGAGTTGTCGCCCGACGGGGTCTCAACAAGCGACTGCGCCCCCTACCAGATGGTGGGGGGCGCAGTCCTGTAAACGCGCTGCTCAGGCGTTAATTGTACGCGGCTTGAAGGTCGGCCTTGCCGCCTCATAAGTCGCGATGTCCGCTTCGTTCTGAAGGGTGAGGCTGATGTCGTCCAGCCCGTTGAGCAGTCGCCAACGGGAGTTCTCGTCGAGCTCGAAGTCGGCGGTGATGCCTTCGGCGCGGACCTGGCGGGCCTCCAGGTCGACGGTGATCTCAGCCGTGGGGTCGGCCTCGGTCAGCTCCCAGAGCGCGTCGACCACCTTCTGGTCGAGCACGACGGTCAACAGCCCGTTCTTCAGCGAGTTACCGCGGAAGATGTCGGCGAACCGGGAGGAGACGACGGCCTTGAAGCCGTAGTTCTGCAGCGCCCACACGGCGTGCTCGCGGGACGATCCGGTGCCGAAGTCGGGGCCGGCCACCAGGACCGTGGCGCCCTTGCGCTCCGGGCGGTTGAGGACGAAGTTCTCGTCCTTGCGCCAGGCCTCGAAGAGCCCGTCCTCGAAACCGTCCCGTGTGACCTTCTTCAGCCAGTGGGCGGGAATGATCTGGTCGGTGTCGACGTTGCTGCGGCGCAGCGGAACGGCCCGGCCGGTGTGTGCGGTGAAAGCTTCCATGATTCTCAGACTCCGGCGGGCGTACGGACGTCGGACAGGTCGGCGGGCGAGGCCAGGTGGCCCAGCACGGCGGTGGCGGCGGCGACCTGCGGGGAGACCAGGTGCGTACGGCCGCCCTTGCCCTGCCGGCCCTCGAAGTTGCGGTTCGAGGTGGAGGCGGAGCGCTCGCCGGGGGCCAGCTGGTCGGGGTTCATGCCGAGGCACATCGAGCAGCCGGCGTGCCGCCATTCGGCGCCCGCGGCGGTGAAGACCTTGTCCAGGCCCTCCTCGACGGCCTGCAGGGCGACCCGGACGGAGCCCGGGACGACCAGCATCCGTACCCCGTCGGCGACTTTGCGGCCGTCCAGGATCGCGGCCGCGTTGCGCAGGTCCTCGATCCGGCCGTTGGTGCAGGAACCTACGAAGACGGTGTCCACGTTGATCTCGCGCAGCGGCTGCCCGGCGGTCAACCCCATGTATTCCAGGGCCTTTTCGGCGGCGTTGCGCTCCGAGGCGTCCTCGTACGAAGCAGGGTCGGGGACGTTGGCCGACAGGGGCGCGCCCTGGCCGGGATTGGTGCCCCAGGTGACGAACGGGGCCAGTTCGGCCGCCTCGATGACGACCTCGGCGTCGAAGACCGCGTCGTCGTCGGTGCGCAGCGTCTTCCAGTACGCGACGGCGGCGTCCCAGTCCTCGCCCTGCGGGGCGTGGTCGCGGCCCTTCAGGTACTCGAAGGTGGTCTCGTCCGGGGCGATCATGCCTGCCCGGGCGCCGGCCTCGATCGACATGTTGCAGATGGTCATCCGGGCTTCCATCGAGAGCTTCTCGATGGCGGAGCCGCGGTACTCCAGGATGTAGCCCTGGCCGCCGCCGGTGCCGATCCGGGCGATGATCGCGAGGATCAGGTCCTTGGCCGTGACACCGTCGGGCAGTTCGCCGTCGATGGTGATGGCCATGGTCTTCGGGCGGGCCAGCGGCAGCGTCTGGGTTGCCAGGACGTGCTCGACCTGGCTGGTGCCGATGCCGAACGCCAGCGCACCGAAGGCGCCGTGCGTGGAGGTGTGGGAGTCGCCGCAGACGACCGTGGTGCCGGGCTGGGTCAGGCCCAGCTGCGGGCCGACCACGTGCACAACGCCCTGCTCGACGTCGCCCAGGGGGTGCAGCCGTACGCCGAATTCCGCGCAGTTCTTGCGCAGGGTCTCCAACTGGGCGCGGGAGACCGGGTCGGCGATCGGCTTGTCGATGTCGAGGGTCGGGGTGTTGTGATCCTCGGTGGCGATGGTGAGATCGAGGCGCCGCACCCGGCGTCCGGCCTGCCGGAGGCCGTCGAAGGCCTGGGGGCTGGTCACCTCGTGCAGCAGGTGCAGATCGATGAAGAGGAGGTCGGGCTCACCTTCGGCGCGCCGGACGACGTGGTCGTCCCAGACCTTCTCCGCGAGTGTCCTACCCATCGCTTTCCCTCCGGCCGGCGTCTTCGCCGGCCCAACTAGAGATTCGGTGCGCCGCCGTCCGGACCCCCGTGCGGGGCGGTGGCTACGGGCCGTTGTGTGGCCGCCAGTACAGGTTCGCAACTTCCGCCGAATATTGAACTTGCGTTTCACAGAGTGAGACGGGAGTATCGTCGTATGGACAACTCTAGCGGCGTCGGCGTTCTCGACAAGGCGGCTCTGGTATTGAGCGCCCTGGAGTCCGGCCCGGCCACCCTCGCCGGGCTGGTCGCGGCGACCGGGCTCGCACGACCCACGGCCCATCGACTGGCCGTGGCACTGGAACACCACCGCCTGGTGGCGAGGGACATGCAGGGCCGTTTCATTCTCGGCCCCCGGCTGGCGGAGCTCGCCGCGGCGGCGGGCGAGGACCGCCTGCTGGCCACGGCCGGACCGGTGCTCACCCACCTCCGGGACATCACCGGCGAGAGCGCACAGCTCTATCGCCGGCAGGGCGACATGCGGATCTGCGTGGCGGCGGCGGAGCGGCTGTCCGGTCTGCGGGACACCGTGCCGGTCGGCTCCACGCTCACCATGAAGGCCGGCTCTTCGGCCCAGATCCTGATGGCCTGGGAGGAGCCGGAGCGCCTGCACCGCGGCCTCCAGGGCGCCCGCTTCACGGCGACGGCGCTCTCCGGCGTACGGCGCAGGGGCTGGGCCCAGTCGATCGGCGAGCGCGAGCCGGGGGTGGCCTCGGTCTCGGCCCCGGTGCGCGGCCCGTCGAACCGGGTGGTCGCCGCCGTCTCGGTCTCCGGTCCGATCGAGCGGCTGACCAGGCACCCCGGCCGGATGCACGCCCAGGCGGTCATCGACTCGGCAGCACGGCTCAGTGAGGCCCTGCGCCGCACCGGCTGACGCACCCGGCACATCCCCCCGGCCGCCCCAGCGTCGTGGCGGCCCCCTTCCAGCGCCTCACTTCGCGGTCGAACGGTGTGCCAGCCGGTCCGCCCCCCGACGACCGCGCGCCTCCAGCGGCAGCACCCCGGTCGCCCCGGCCAGTCCGTAGGCCGGCATGTCGGCGTAGATCGATTCGTAGCCGCCTTCGGGCACCATGTACGCCTCGTGCCACAGCCCCACGTGCTGCCGCGACTTCTTCTCCTTGCGGTTCATGATCGTCCAGGCCTTGCGGTGGAACATGTCGGGAGCGCTCGCGTACGCGTAGAGCTTCTCTCTCGACTCCCAGTACTGGACGACGCAGTACGTCCGCGGCGAGCCGCTCAACAGCGTGTACCCCAGCAGGCCGCGCCCCTTGTCCTTGCCCAACTCTCGCAGCATGCGAGGCATCGCCAGCAGCACGGGCAGCCAATGGTGCACGCCCCAGAAGTGGTTGATGCGCATCCCGATGAGCAGTACGACCACCTCCCCCTCGGCCCCGGCGGTGGTCCGTCCCGGTATCGGCTTCGCGAACAAGACTGCCCCTTCCCTCTTTGGAGAGTGGCACTATCCAATGGTTGGATAGTGCCACTGCCCAAGGGGTGGCGCAAGGGAAGGCACGGAACATGCGACTCTCGGAACTGAGCGAGCAGAGCGGTGTGAAGACCGCGACGATCAAGTACTACCTGCGCGAGGGGCTGCTGCACCCCGGCCACCGGGTCACCGCGACACAGGCCGAGTACGACGCGAGCCATCTGCGCCGACTGCGCCTGGTGAGGGCCCTGATCCAGGTGGGCCGCCTTCCCGTGGCCACGGCCCGCGAGGTCCTCTCCCACATCGACGACGAGTCCCTCGGCCGAACGATCCGGCTGGGCGCCGCACTGTGGTCGCTCCCGCACGGCCCGGATCCGGACGAGGAGGCGGCGGAGACAGCGGTCGCCCGCGAGGCCGTCGAGCTGCTGCTGGACCGGATCGGCTGGGCGACGTCGCAGGAGATAGGCCCCCTCTCCCCCGCACATCGCTCGCTGGTGTCGTCGGTGGCGACACTGATCCGCCTCGGCTACCCCTGTGACGTCGATTACCTCGCCGAGCAGGCCCGGCTGATGCACCAAGTCGCCGTCCAGGACCTGGACATGATGGAGACGCATCCCACGGAGTCGGAGCAGGTGGAGATGGCGGTCGCGTCGGCCGTACTCTACGAGCCGCTGCTGATGTCCCTGCGACGGATGGCCCAGGAGGAGGAGTCGGCCCGGCGCTACGGTCTCTGACGGTCCGAACGGCCCGAACGGGCCCTTCGAGCAAAGGCGAAGGCCCTCCACCGAAGTGAAGGGCCTTCGCCTTTCCTGCTGTTGTACCCCCGACCGGATTCGAACCGGCGCTACTGCCGTGAGAGGGCAGCGTGCTAGGCCGCTACACAACGGGGGCTTGATACTGCTTGTTGCATTTCTGCGCTGGGCTACCAGGACTCGAACCTAGAATGACGGTACCAGAAACCGTAGTGTTGCCAATTACACCATAGCCCATGGTGTTACAAGTACCCCCGACCGGATTCGAACCGGCGCTACTGCCGTGAGAGGGCAGCGTGCTAGGCCGCTACACAACGGGGGCCCTAGCGATCCTGCATCGAGAGCGTGGGTGCGACCCAGATGATCTCGCGGGAAGGATCTGTACCCCCGACCGGATTCGAACCGGCGCTACTGCCGTGAGAGGGCAGCGTGCTAGGCCGCTACACAACGGGGGCTTGTTACTACTTTTGCATTTCTGCGCTGGGCTACCAGGACTCGAACCTAGAATGACGGTACCAGAAACCGTAGTGTTGCCAATTACACCATAGCCCACTGGAACGCAACCCCTTGCGGGGTTTTTGCTCCGGTTGCGCTTCCCGTTCGGATCTTCCGTCCCGCTCGGGCGGCGCAGGAAGAACATTACCCGAAGGTGTCCGGCGCTCCAAAACGGGTATTGCCCGTCAGCAGATCAGGCAGCTGACCGAGCCCGCTGATACGGACCAGCTCGGGCCGTCCACCGCGTCCGCGCCGATCCAGCCAGATCCCCATCAGCCCGGCGGCGACCGCCCCGCCGGCGTCGATGTCGGGTTCGTCCCCCACATACGCGACCTCCCCCGGATCCAGCGCCAGCGCCTCGCAGCCGGCGTGGAAGGCCCCGGCCTCGGGCTTGGAGATGCCGAGCTCGACCGCACACACCACGGCCTCGAACCGGTCTCGCACACCGAGTCTGCGCAGCTTCCGGTCCTGGTTCTGGATGCTGGAGTTCGACAGCACCGCGTGCCGGAACCCCTCCGCGAGCAGCTCCAGGGCGGGCAGCACGTCCGGGAAGAGCGACCATGCGGCCTCGTAGTGAGTCACGTGGCGAGCGAACCATTCGTCGGCCTCGGCATCGTCGAGCGCCCGCGTGAGGAACGCCCTGACCCGGTCCCGGCGCTGCCCCTGGAAGTCCGTCTCCCCGGCGGCGAACCGCGCCCAGTGCACGTCGGTCAGCTCCCGCCACGCGACGAGGGCCTGCTCGACGTTCCCGTATCCGTCGGGCAGGCCCTCCTGTTCGAGGTGCTTGCGCATGCCGAAGCGGTCGGCGTGGGTGTAGTCGAAGATCGTGTCGTCGATGTCCCAGAGAACCGCGCGGATGACCATGCGGCCAGGCTAGCGGTCACGTACCGGGCACGGGAGGGCTTCGCGCGGGCCCCGGGAACACCCGAGGGGGCGGCCGCCGGATGAACCGGTGGCCGCCCCCTCGGGCGTCGTACGGGCGTTACGCGGCCAGCTTCGCCAGCGCCGCGTCGATGCGGGCGATCGTCTTCTCGCGGCCGAGGATCTCCAGGGACTCGAAGAGCGGCAGGCCGATGGTGCGGCCGGTGACCGCCACGCGGACCGGGGCCTGGGCCTTGCCGAGCTTCAGGCCGTGCTCCTCGCCCGCGGTGAGGATGGCGTTCTTCAGCGCGTCGGCGTTCCACTCGGCGTCGGCCAGCTTGGCGCGGGCCGTGGTCAGGAGGGCGTCGGAGCCCTCCTTCATCGCCTTGTTCCAGGACGCCTCGTCCGTCGCCGGCTCGTCGAGGAAGAGGAAGTCGACGTTGGCCGTGATGTCCGAGAGGACCGTGACGCGGGTCTGGGCGTGCGGAGCGATCTCCGCGAACTGCTCCGCGTCGAAGGACTCCGGGGCCCACGGGGCGAACGGGGCCTTCAGCCAGGGGCCGCATGCCTCGGTGAACGCCTTCACGTCCATCTTGCGGATGTGCTCGGCGTTGATGTGCTCGCACTTCTTCAGGTCGAAGCGCGCCGGGTTGGCGTTGACGTCCCCGATGTCGAACGCGGCCACCATCTCGTCGATGGAGAAGATGTCGCGGTCCTCGGCGATGGACCAGCCCAGCAGGGAGAGGTAGTTGAGCAGCCCCTCGGGCAGGAAGCCGCGCTCGCGGTAGAGGTTGAGCGAGGCCTGCGGGTCGCGCTTGGAGAGCTTCTTGTTGCCCTCGCCCATGACGTACGGCAGGTGGCCGAAGGCCGGGGTGTCCTTGGCGATGCCCAGCTCGATGAGCGCCTTGTAGAGGGCGAGCTGGCGCGGGGTGGAGGAGAGCAGGTCCTCGCCGCGCAGGACGTGGGTGATCTCCATCAGCGCGTCGTCGACCGGGTTGACCAGCGTGTAGAGCGGGGCGCCGTTGGCGCGGACGATGCCGTAGTCCGGCACGTTCTCCGGCTGGAAGGTCAGCTCGCCGCGGACCAGGTCGTTGAAGGTGAGCGCCTCGTCGGGCATCCGGAAGCGGACGATGGAGGTGCGGCCCTCGGCCTCGTAGGCGGCGATCTGCTCGGCGCTCAGCTCGCGGCAGTGGCCGTCGTAGCCGGACGGCTTGCCGGCGGCGCGGGCGGCGTCGCGGCGGGCGTCGAGCTCCTCGGTGGTGCAGTAGCAGTGGTACGCGTACCCGCCCGCGAGGAGCTTTTCGGCGACGTCCTTGTAGATGTCCATCCGCTGCGACTGGCGGTACGGGGCGTGCGGGCCGCCGACCTCGGGGCCCTCGTCCCAGTCGAAGCCGAGCCAGCGCATGGACTCCAGGAGCTGGTTGTAGGAGTCCTCGGAGTCGCGGGCCGCGTCCGTGTCCTCGATACGGAAGACCAGGGTGCCGCCGTGGTGCCGGGCGAAGGCCCAGTTGAACAGGGCGGTGCGGACCAGGCCCACGTGGGGGTTGCCGGTCGGGGAGGGACAGAAACGTACACGGACAGGTGCGTTAACCACGCTTGATCACCTTGTTGGTGAGAGTGCCGATGCCTTCGATGGTGACGGCGACCTCGTCGCCGACATGGAGGGGTCCGACCCCTGCGGGAGTGCCCGTGAGGATCACATCGCCCGGGAGCAGCGTCATGGCTTCCGTGATGTGGACGACCAGATCCTCGATCGAGCGGATCATGTCGCTCGTACGGCCGAGTTGCCGTTGCTCTCCGTTGACCGTCGCCTGAATGGTGAGGTCGTGGGGGTCGAGGTCGGTCTCCACCCAGGGGCCGAGCGGGCAGGACGTGTCGAAGCCCTTGGCACGGGCCCACTGCTTCTCGCGCTTCTGGGCGTCGCGGGCGGTGACGTCATTGGCGCAGGTGTAGCCGAAGATGACGTCCTTGACCCGCTCGCGCGGAACTTCCCGGCACATGCGGCCGATGACCACGGCCAGTTCGGCCTCGTGGTGGAGTTCGTCGGAGAAGGAGGGGTACTCGATGGCGTCGCCGGAGCCGATCACCGAGGTGGTGGGCTTGAAGAAGGCGACGGGTACGTCCGGTACCTCGTTGCCCAGCTCCTTGGCGTGCTCCGCGTAGTTGCGGCCGATGGCCACGACCTTGTTGGGGAGCACGGGCGGCAGGAGGCGGACCTTGCTCAGCGGGACCTTGGTACCGGAGAGCTCGAACTCGGCGTACGGGATGCCCTTGATGATGTCGAGGACGAGACCATCGGGCCCCTCGCCCTCGACGGCGCCGAAGGCGACATTGCCGTCGATGGAGAACCTGGCGATGCGCACGGGATGCTGTCGCCCCTCACTTGCTGGCTGAAGACTGACGCTCCAGGCTAACGCGTCGCCCGTCGGGAACCGCTCCGATTACCGGGCGGCGCGGGTGACCCGACAGGCTCCGAGGGGGACGGCGTCCGCGCTACTTGGCGACGGCGGTGACCGGGGCGACCATGAGGACGGTGCGCCGGGGGTTGGCCGTCTGGGTGGGCAGGTCCACGGCGTGCTCCGGCTGCTCCGGCGTGCGCGGCCCGTCGGCGCCGTCGAGGTGCGCCAGCGTGGTGCGCCGGGGGTTGGCAATGTTGCGGAACATCATCGTCGTCTTCATCTGCCGTTCGGACCCTGTCGGTACGGGCGCCGCCCGGAGGGGCGCCGGTTGTCGGATTTGCCATCCCTGTAAAGGGTCAGGCTAAACATCCGATTCCCTCCGGAAGCCCGGAAGAGACGACGATCATCATGTGAGTTTGCTCACGAACTGACAGACAATTCCCCCATTCCAGGCGGCCCGGCACGTCGCCAGAAACGGACATTACGTAACTGAATCAGCTATTCCGCTCCTGATCATGTCGACTGGGACACCTCTTACTCTTCGTCGATTCGCCGGTAATCGTCCGCTTTATCCATGATCACCCTCCACGGTTTGTTACTCAGTCATCACAACGCGTCACCCAGGTCACAGCCCGGCACGGGGCCCTTGTTGGAGATCCGGCACTGTGCTGGAATTCCACGCACCGCCGCGGGTTTCAAGCCGGCGCGCAGGGGGCGCAACGGAGCGCCGAGTGGCGGCGGGAAGGGGAAGGACGCCGGTCACTCACGACCACCATGGGGCGGGTACAACGCCCCACGACGCCGACACCGTCCGACCGCCCAGCGCGGGGGGACGCCTGGTCCAGAGGTTGCGACGCTAGTGCAGGGACGTTTCAAGAGGGATGGCAGCGCTGCGGCGGAGCAGGAGCCGCGCGGCGGGACCGACCGCGGCTCCTCGGCCCAGCACGCCCAGAACCCCGGGCCTGCCGCGGCCGGCGGCAGCGGCGACCGTGCTCAGCGACCCGGTGCCGCGGCGAACGGTGACGTCGATCCGATCTCTTCACTCAAGTCCCGGGAGCCCGTCAGCACCGGCTCGCGACTCGCGCTTCGCAACTGGCGCATCAGCACCCGTCTGGTCTCCCTGCTCGCCCTTCCCGTGGTCGCCGCGACCACGCTGGGTGGTCTGCGGATCAACGAGTCCATGAACGACATCCAGCAGCTGGATCACATGCAGCTGCTGACGAACATGACGAAGCAGGCGACGGCGCTCGCCCAGGCGCTCCAGCAGGAGCGCGACGAGTCGGCCGGTCCGCTGTCCAATGGGGGGAAGGCCGACGACTTCAAGGTCACTGTTCCCCGCAAGAAGACCGACCGGGCGAAGACCGCCTTCCTCGACGCGACCACCTCGATCGGCGACCCCTCCGGCGACGAGGCCCTCGAAGGCATCTTCGCCAGCGTCAACCAGATCGCGAGCCAGCTCTCCACGATCCGTGACATCCGCAAGGCCGCGTACATCGAGGGCAGTCCGAGTCTTCAGACCGTCGACCAGTACAGCCAGCTGATCACCTCGCTGCTGAGCCTCTCGCAGGACATGGCGCAGGCGACCAGCAACTCGGAGATGATCAAGCGGACCCGGGCGCTGGCGGCCTTCTCCTCCGCCAAGGAGTACGCCTCGATCCAGCGCGCGATCATCGCCGCGGCCCTGCCCGGCGGGAACAACAAGCAGCCGCACCTCGACGAGAACGACAAGCAGTTCGGCCAGGGCGCGCTGCGCAAGGAGCGATCGGCGCTCAACACCTTCAAGGCCGTGTACAAGGCGACCGGCAACAACGCCGACGAGCTGACCGCCACGCTGGACGAGGGCAACCCCGAGATCAAGGCCGCCGACTCCTACGCCAGGAAGGTGCTGGACAGTCCCCAGGGCATGTCCGGCACCGTGCGGCGTTCCTACCTGGACTGGTACGACCAGAGCTCGACCAAGATCCAGGCTATGAAGACCATCGAGGAGACCCTCCTCAGCGACATGGAGAGCAAGGCCCGCGAGCTTCGCGACGAGTCGAAGCGTGAAGCGATCATCAGCGGTGCGCTCATCCTGCTGGTGCTCGGCGTCTCGCTGGTCGGTGCCTTCGTCGTCGCCCGGTCGATGATCCGTTCGCTGCGGCGGCTGCAGGACACGGCCACCCGCGTCGCCCAGGACCGCCTGCCCGAGCTCGTCAAGCAGCTCTCCGAGGCCGACCCGCAGGACGTGGACACCTCGGTCGAGTCCGTCGGTCTGCACTCCCGGGACGAGATCGGCCAGGTGGCCGCGGCCTTCGACGACGTGCACCGCGAGGCCGTCCGTCTCGCCGCCGAGCAGGCCCTGCTCCGGGGCAACGTCAACGCGATGTTCACCAACCTCTCGCGCCGCAGCCAGGGCCTCATCCAGCGTCAGCTCTCGCTCATCTCCGAACTGGAGTCGCGCGAGGCCGACCCGGACCAGCTCTCCTCGCTCTTCAAGCTCGACCACCTCGCGACCCGTATGCGCCGTAACGGCGAGAACCTCCTCGTCCTCGCGGGCGAGGAGCCGGGCCGCCGGTGGACCCGCCCCGTCCCGCTGGTCGACGTGCTCCGTGCCGCCGCCTCCGAGGTGGAGCAGTACGAGCGCATCGAACTGGCCGCGGTGCCCGCCACCGAGGTCGCCGGCCGCGTGGTCAACGACCTCGTGCACCTGCTCGCCGAGCTGCTGGAGAACGCCACGTCGTTCTCCTCGCCCCAGACCAAGGTCCGGGTCACCGGTCACGCGCTGCCCGACGGGCGGGTGCTGGTCGAGATCCACGACACCGGCATCGGCCTCTCCCCCGAGGATCTCGCCGCGATCAACGAGCGGCTCGCCTCGCCGCCCACCGTGGACGTCTCGGTCTCCCGCCGCATGGGTCTGTTCGTGGTCGGCCGGCTGTCCCTGCGTCACGGCATCCGGATCCAGCTGCGTCCCTCCGACTCCGGCGGCACGACCGCGCTGGTCATGCTGCCCGTCGATGTCGCGCACGGCGGCAAGCAGCCGGCTCCCAAGCAGGCTCCCGGACAGCAGTCCGGCGCCCCGGGCGGTCTGCTCGGCGGTGGCCCGGCGGGCGCGGGCAACGCCTCCCGTCCCGGCCTCGGCGGCCCCGCCTCGGGCCCGGCGGGCCGTCTCGCCTCGGGTCCCGGCGCCTCGCGCGGTCAGGTCGGTGCGGGCTCCGCGCCGCGTGCCGCGCTGCCCTCGCGCGACGGCGGCCCCCGCCACCAGTCGGGCCAGCCGAACCAGTCGGGCCAGCAGAACGCCGGGTTCCAGTCCGCCGGGCTGTCCGGCACCGGGCCGCAGGACGTCTCCCGCCCGGAGCCGCAGCGTCAGGGCGGCGGCCTCGCCGGCGCCTTCGGCAACGGTGCCCGCCTCGGCGCCCGCGGCCAGGGCGACGGACCGGGCCGTACGGACTCGGGCCGTCCCGACCTGTTCGGCCAGAACCGCCAGGGTTCGGACCGTCAGGACCAGAACCGCCAGGGCCAGGACCAGAACGGCCCGCAGGGCCGCCCGAACGGTCCCTCCCCGTGGCAGCCGTCCCAGCCGCAGCAGGCCCGGCAGAACCCGGCCGGCCAGGACGGCCCCGGCCGTCAACTGCCCCCGGTCGGCGGCCCCCGTGCCGAACTGCCCGGCGGCAATCCGCAGCCGCAGCGTCCGCAGACCACCAGCTGGGGCACCGAGGAGCCGTCCGCGCCGCAGCACACTCCGCTGGACGCCCCGCGCGGTCACGAGGACCCCGAGTCCACCGGCCAGTTCCAGGGGCCGATGAACCCGCCGCTCACGCCGCGGGCACCCATCGACGACCGGCAGGGCCCCGGCTCCACCGCCGAGTTCGCCCGCCCGGACTTCTCGGCCCCGGCCCCGCAGCCCTACGGCTCGCAGAACACGTCCGCGCAGGACCCGGCGAGCACCGCGCAGTTCGCCCGCCCCGACTTCGGCCAGCCGCAGCCCGCACGGGCGCAGGACCAGGGCCTGCCGGCCCCGCGCCGTCGCGGCCCGGAGGACGAGGACTTCGGTGCCCCGCGGACGCCCGCCGGTGACGCGCAGTACCGTCCGGTCCTGCCTGCGCAGCCGCAGCCCGAGGCGCTGCCTCCGGCGGCCGGCCCCGGGGACGGCCGTACCCCGCTGTACGACACCCTGGAGACGAACTGGTTCCACGGCCCGCAGCAGGGCGGCCAGCAGCCGCCCGCCGAGCCGCAGGCGCCCGCGTCCCTCCCCCAGCGGCCGACCGGCCCGGACTCTCCCGCGGCGCCTCGCCGCGACGGAGGCGACCCGGGCGGCACCACAAGTTCCTGGCGCCCTTCGCCGAACGACGAACTCGTACGGCAGGCGGAGCGGGTCAAGAAGCCCGCGGCAGGCGGAGTCACCACCTCCGGACTGCCGCGCCGAGTGCCTCGCGCCAACCTGGTGCCGGGCACGGCACAGCAGCAGAACCATCAGTCCGGTCCTCAGGTGTCACGCGCCCCCGACGATGTACGTGGGCGGTTGACCAATCTCCGCCGGGGCATCCAGCAAGGGCGGCAGGCCAACAACAGCCAGTCGACCGGCAGTTTCCCACTCGGCCCCACTCACCAGCAGGAGCGTTAGTTGAGCCCGATGAGTCAGGCCGCGCAGAATCTGAACTGGTTGATCACCAACTTCGTGGACAACACCCCCGGGGTGTCCCACACGGTGGTGGTCTCCGCCGACGGACTCCTGCTGGCCATGTCCGAGGGATTCCCCCGTGACCGCGCCGACCAGCTGGCGGCCGTCGCCTCCGGACTGACCTCGCTGACCGCGGGTGCCTCCCGGATCTTCGAAGGCGGCGCCGTCAGCCAGACCGTGGTGGAGATGGAACGCGGGTTCCTCTTCCTGATGTCCATCTCCGACGGCTCCTCACTGGCCGTTCTCGCCCACCCGGACGCCGACATCGGTCTGGTCGGGTACGAGATGGCTCTGCTGGTCGACCGTGCGGGCAGCGTCCTCACCCCCGACCTCCGTGCCGAACTCCAGGGCAGCCTGCTCCACTAGGCGGCCATGGATCGATGACAGACTCGATTGCCCCAGGTAATGCCCATATCCCTCACCCGTCAGGCCGCTTAGAGCCCCCCACCGGCCCCTTCAGACGGCAAGCCGACGTACTGCTGTCACGCCCGGAGGATTCATGACCCCGCCACCCGCCTCACCCGATCCGTACGGCGCACTGCACCATGCGTCGTACGAAGGTGAAGGCGACCAGCCACTGGTCCGCCCGTACGCCATGACCGGTGGCCGGACCCGGCCCCGCTATCAGCTCGCCATAGAGGCACTGGTCTCGACCACGGCCGACCCCGCGCATCTGGGAACCCTGCTCCCCGAGCACCAGCGGATCTGCCACCTCTGCCGTGAGGTGAAGTCGGTGGCCGAGGTGTCGGCGCTGCTGTCGATGCCGCTCGGTGTGGCCCGGATTCTCGTCGCGGACCTGGCGGAAGCCGGCATGGTGGCCATCCACCAGCCGGGCAATGGAGAGGCCGGCGGCGCGCCGGATGTGACACTGCTCGAAAGGGTGCTCAGTGGACTTCGCAAGCTCTAGCGGCGGTGCGGCCCGTGCCACCACCTCGGCGAAGATCGTGGTGGCAGGGGGCTTCGGCGTGGGTAAGACCACGTTCGTCGGTGCCGTCTCGGAGATCAACCCGTTGCGTACGGAGGCCGTGATGACGTCCGCGTCCGCGGGCATCGACGACCTGACGCACACCGGGGGCAAGACGACGACGACCGTCGCCATGGACTTCGGTCGTATCACCCTGGACCAGGACCTGATCCTGTACCTCTTCGGTACGCCCGGTCAGGACCGCTTCTGGTTCATGTGGGACGACCTGGTCCGCGGCGCCATCGGCGCCGTCGTCCTCGTCGACACCCGCCGCCTCGCCGACTGCTTCCCCGCCGTCGACTACTTCGAGAACAGCGGCCTCCCGTTCGTCATCGCCCTCAACGGCTTCGACGGACACCAGCCCTACACCCCCGACGAGGTCCGCGAGGCCCTCCAGATCGGCCCGGACACGCCGATCATCACGACGGACGCGCGGCACCGCGCGGACGCCAAGAGCGGTCTGATCACGCTCGTGGAACACGCCCTCATGGCCCGGCTCAAGTAGTCACAAGTCGGTATTGCCATACGGTAGTTACCGTAGTCGGACGGGGGTGGACTGTGTCCTTTGACACGATCCACCTCCGTATTCATAACGTTTCGAAAGAGAATTACCCCGCGTTCGACACCCGACGCATCCGAACGGTGCCACTGCGCTCACATGAGCCCCGCCTTTTGGCGGGGCTCGTTCTTTATGCCCGTTTTATCTGAGGCTTGCGCCACTCGGAATGACAGATTCCGACTGTTTGGAAGGCGACCGGTCGCCGTGCTGGAATTCGTCGAACTCCCGAGTAGTACGGCCCTGAACGAAATACGGCACAACGTAGGTGCCGACGCCGAGAGGTTGTTGGTCGAGTGAGGCGAAGCAACGCGGACTCCACGGCGCGGGAGCGGGGCAACTTCACCCCGCCACCGCGCGCTGCGGCGTCCTCCGCGGAGGCGTCCGACGCAACGGGGCCCGGTGGCAGCACGAGTCGGCTGTCGCCGCGCAACTGGCGCGTACCCACCCGGCTGAACGCGATTCTCCTGATCCCCGTCCTGGTCGGCCTGGTCATGGGCGGATTCCAGGTGAAGGGGTCGATCGACACCTGGCGCGAGGCACAGGACGCCGAGAAGACCGCGCTCATCGTGCGCGCGGCCGCCGAGTACGGCCAGGCGCTGCTCAACGAGCGTGACCTCTCCGCCCAGCCCCTGCTGTCCAACAAGCGGGACGCCGGCATCATCACGGAGGTCCGGGCCACCACCGACGCCGCCGCGGAGAAGTTCGACGCGGCCGTGAAGGACATGCCGAAGAAGCAGGGCCTGGAGCGACGCCTTCAGCTGTTCCAGCTGGAGGAGCCCACCCTTCCCGAGCTGCGCAAGGCCGCCTTCGCCGAGGGCATGGACCCGGTGAAGACGGAGGAGGGCTACGTCAAGGTCCAGCACTCTCTGATGGAGTTCAGCAACGAGCTGGGTCTGGGCACCGGCAACATCACCGCCTACGGCCGTACGGTCTACGCGATCGAGCTCGCCAAGGCTGCAGAATCGCTTCAGCGCTCCATCGGCATGCACCTCCTGGTGCGTCCGAGTCAGGAGAGCGCCAAGTTCGACGCCCAGGTCAAGGCCTTCGGCTCGTACAACTACCTGGAGCAGATCGCGCTCGGCGAGTTCAACTCCGGCGGCACCGAGGCCGACGCGGCCCGGCTGAAGCAGGTCATGGTCGCCAAGGCCGAAGAGGGCGCGAAGGACCTGAAGCAGGCCAAGGAGGAGGCCGACGCCGCGGGGACCCCGTTCGTCGCCCCGCCGAGCATCGACGGCTCGGTCTTCGACGGCATGGCCCAGCAGATCGGCCAGGGCAAATCGCCCGAGAAGCTGGCCGCGAAGGGCATCACGCCGGAGACCTGGATGGCGGCCGCCACCGCCAAGTTCGACGGCTACACCACGGTCGAGGACGAGCTCGTCGACAAGGCGGTGACCGAGGCCGCGGACATCTCGTCCAGCGCCAAGAACGACGCCGTCATCAACGCCGCCGTCGTGGTCGTCGCCCTGCTGGCCGCCTTCGTCCTGGCCGGACTCATGGCCCGGCAGATGAGCCGCTCGATGCGCCAACTGCGTACCGCCGCCTTCGGGATAGCCGAGCAGCGGCTGCCGATGCTGGTCGACCAGCTCTCCCGGGCCGAACCGGGCCGGGTCGACACCCGCGTCCAGCCGATCCCGATCCACAGCCACGACGAGATCGGCGAGGTCGCCCGCGCCTTCGACCAGGTGCACCGCGAGGCGGTCCGGCTGGCGGCCGAGCAGGCCATGCTCCGGGGCAACGTCAACGCGATCTTCACCAATCTCTCGCGCCGCAACCAGTCGCTGATCGAGGGCCAGCTGACCCTCATCACCGACCTGGAGAACAACGAGGCCGACCCGGACCAGCTGGAGAACCTCTTCCGGCTGGACCACCTGGCCACCCGTATGCGCCGCAACGGCGAGAACCTCCTGGTCCTTGCCGGCGAAGAGCCCGGCCGCCGCTGGAACCAGCCGGTCCCGCTGGTCGACGTGCTCCGGGCCGCCGCCTCCGAGGTGGAGTCGTACGAGCGCATCGAGCTCGCCGGGGTACCCGAGACCGAGATCCACGGCCAGTCGGTCACCGACCTCGTGCACCTGCTGGCCGAGCTGCTGGAGAACGCCACCACGTTCTCCTCGCCGCAGACCAAGGTGCGGGTCACCGCGACCCGGCTGCCCGACAGCCGTGTGATGATCGAGATCCACGACAAGGGCATCGGGCTCACCGCCGAGGACTTCGCCGACATCAACCACAAGCTGGCCAACCCGCCGACCGTGGACGCCGCGGTGTCGCAGCGGATGGGTCTGTTCGTGGTCGGCCGGCTCTCCGACCGGCACGGCATCCGGGTCCAGCTGCGCCCCTCGGGCGAGCAGGCCGGAACCACCTCGCTGGTCATGCTGCCGGACGCGATCACCCACGGCGGCGGCGGCGAACCGTCCGCCGCGACGGACGACTTCACCGTCTCCTCGATCATTCCGGAGCAGCAGAGCTTCGAACAGCAGCCGTCCCAGCCGCACATGCGCACGGCGGCGGAGCTCGGCTTCGACGACTCGCGCTACGAGCAGCCCTCGGCGGACCCGGCGCAGCTGGACCCGGTGGGCCGTTCGCTGATGCGTGAGGAGCGCCGGGCGGCGCTGGAGGCGCAGACGGCGGGCGAGCACCAGCAGTTCCCGCAGGAACAGTACGCCGACAACCAGTACGGGGACGGCGGGTACGCCGGGAACGGCTACGCCCAGGAGCCGCAGCAGGAGCAGTACGAGCAGGCTCCCCAGCAGCTCCCGCAGCAAGGCCGGTACGAGCAGACTCCGTACCGGGGCAGCTACGAGCCCTACCAGGCCGACGCGGGCCTCGCCCAGCAGCCCGGCCAGGGTCTGCCCGGTGGTTATGCGGAAGGCGGGTACGCGGCCGCTGAGGCCCCGCAGCCGTCCTACGAGGAGCAGTTCGCTCCCCAGCCCCACCAGGACGACTGGCCGGATCAGGGCGCCTATCAGGGTGCGTACGAGCCTTCGGCGCCGACGGAAGCGGAATCCTTCCCGAGCGCTCCCGCAGAGCCGCAGGAGCGCGTAGGCTTCGACCGTCCGGGCCCCACGCCCGACTCCGGTCCCGAGCTGACCGAAGCCGGTCTGCCGCGTCGGGGCGGTCAGCAGCACTGGCAGCCCACCGGCCGCGGCAACGGTCGGCCCGTCGCCGCGCAGCAGCAGCGGGAGGAACCGCCGCAGCAGGAGCCCGCGCAGGCGGGCGCGGACGGCTCCGACGACTGGCGCTCGGCCAACGACGAGCGCTGGGAGCGGGCCGAGAAGCTCCGGGAGCCGAAGGCGGGCGGGATCACCCCGTCCGGACTCCCCCGGCGGGTGCCCAAGGCCAACCTGGTCGAGGGCACGGCCGAGCAGACCTTGCAGGGCGGCCCCCAGGTTTCCCGTGCTCCCGAGGACGTCCGCGGCAGGTTGAGCAACCTGCGGCGGGGCGTGCTGCGGGGACGCAGCGCGGGTTCGGACGACAGTAATACCTACAACCAGGAGCGTTAGTGTGAGCCCGATGAGCCAGGCGGCGCAGAATCTGAACTGGTTGATCACCAACTTCGTGGACAACACCCCCGGGGTGTCCCACACGGTGGTGGTCTCCGCCGACGGACTCCTGCTGGCCATGTCCGAGGGATTCCCCCGTGACCGCGCCGACCAGCTGGCGGCCGTCGCCTCCGGGCTGACCTCGCTGACCGCGGGTGCTTCGCGGATCTTCGAGGGCGGCGCGGTGAATCAGACAGTTGTGGAGATGGAGCGCGGATTCCTCTTCATCATGTCCATTTCCGACGGATCTTCACTTGCCGTTCTCGCACATCCGGACGCCGATATCGGTCTGGTTGGGTACGAAATGGCACTTCTCGTCGACCGTGCGGGCAGTGTCCTCACCCCGGACCTCCGTGCTGAACTGCAGGGAAGTCTTCTTAACTAATAGACAGACAGTGCGTTTCGCGCCACCGGGCCATAAGGTGCGTTGGCGCGGACCCACTGGGATCGGGACCGGTAGTCGGAGGAGGAATCGTGGACACACCCCAGGGCGGACACCCGTACAACGGTGGCCGACAGGTACCGGGTGAGCACGGGGACAACCGATTCAACTTCCCCTCCACACCCAGCGGACACGGCGCCCAGCAGCCTTACCGGCCCTATCAGCAGCAGCCGCAGCAGCCCCCGCGGCCGCCGCACGACGCCCAGCAGGGTTCCGGGTGGCCCACGCAGCGTCCGTTCCGCTACGACTCGCCCCAGGCGCCCCGTATCCAGCCGGTACAGCCGCGGCAGACCCCCGAGCCTGCCGCGGCCGCCGCGCACAATCCGCTGGTTCGTCCGTACGCCATGACCGGCGGCCGGACCCGACCGCGCTACCAACTCGCCATTGAGGCGTTGGTCAGTACCACGGCTGATCCGTCCCGGCTGCAAGGGCAGTTGCCCGAGCACCAGCGGATCTGCCGGCTGTGCTTCGAGATCAAGTCGGTCGCCGAGATTTCGGCACTGCTCTCGATCCCGCTCGGCGTTGCCCGGATCCTCGTAGCCGACCTGGCAGAGGCCGGACTCGTCGCTATCCATCAGCCCGGCGGCGACGAGTCCGCCGGCGGCCAGCCAGATGTGACACTGCTCGAAAGGGTGCTCAGTGGACTTCGCAAGCTCTAGCGGCGGAGCAGCCCGCTCCACTACCTCGGCGAAGATCGTGGTGGCAGGGGGCTTCGGCGTGGGTAAGACCACGTTCGTCGGTGCCGTCTCGGAGATCAATCCGCTGCGCACCGAAGCCGTGATGACGTCCGCGTCCGCGGGCATCGACGACCTGACGCACACCGGGGACAAGACCACCACGACGGTGGCGATGGACTTCGGTCGTATCACCCTGGACCAGGACCTGATCCTGTACCTCTTCGGTACGCCCGGTCAGGACCGCTTCTGGTTCATGTGGGACGACCTGGTCCGCGGCGCCATCGGCGCCGTCGTCCTCGTCGACACCCGCCGCCTCGCCGACTGCTTCCCCGCCGTCGACTACTTCGAGAACAGCGGCCTCCCGTTCGTCATCGCCCTCAACGGCTTCGACGGACACCAGCCCTACACCCCCGACGAGGTCCGCGAGGCCCTCCAGATCGGCCCGGACACGCCGATCCTGACGACGGACGCGCGGCACCGCGCGGACGCCAAGAGTGCGCTGATCACGCTCGTGGAGCACGCCCTCATGGCGCGCCTGCGGTAGGGCCCACGGTCCGGACATACGAAAAGGGCCCCGCACTCCCCAAGGAGTGCTGGGCCCTTTCGCGCGTGGTGTGTCAGCCCTGCCAGGAATGCGGGGCGCGGAAGCCCGGCGTGCGTTCCAGGCGGCGCCAGCCGGCGGTGTTGCGGCCCCGGTGGGCGGGGGGCGTGGCGGGCTGGGCCGCGGCGCGGGCGAGCAGGACCGCGGTTATCGCGGCCAGTTCCTCGGGGTCGGCAAGGCCCTTCTCGACGCGCAGCACGGACTCGGCGGCAGTGCTCATGGGTTGTTTCTCCGTCTTCTCGGCAGGTCTTCGCGGGCTCGGCAGGGGTGCTGCGCGGTGTGCGGACTACTGCGGGGGGTTGCCGTGCTTGCGGGACGGCAGGTCTGCGTGCTTGGAACGGAGCATGGCGAGCGAGGCGATCAGCACCTCGCGGGTCTCGGCGGGGTCGATGACGTCGTCGACCAGGCCTCGCTCGGCTGCGTAGTACGGATGCATCAGTTCCGCCTTGTACTCCTTGACCATGCGCTTGCGCATGGCTTCCGGGTCCTCGGCGTCGGCGATCTGCCGACGGAAGATGACGTTGGCGGCGCCCTCGGCGCCCATCACCGCGATCTCGTTGGTCGGCCAGGCGTACGTCAGGTCCGCACCGATGGACTGGCTGTCCATCACGATGTACGCACCGCCGTAGGCCTTGCGCAGGATCAGCGAGATCCTCGGCACCGTGGCGTTGCAGTACGCGTAGAGCAGCTTCGCACCGTGCCGAATGATCCCACCGTGCTCCTGGTCGACCCCGGGCAGAAAGCCGGGTACGTCCAAAAGAGTGATGATGGGGATGTTGAATGCATCACACATCTGGACGAAGCGGGCCGCCTTCTCGGAAGCCTCGATGTCCAGGACGCCGGCCAGGGTCTGCGGCTGGTTGGCGACGATGCCGACGACCTGGCCGTCCATCCGGGCCAGGGCGCAGACGATGTTGCGGGCCCAGCGCTCGTGGATCTCCAGGTAGTCGCCGTCGTCGACGAGCTCCTCGATGACCTTGTGCATGTCGTACGGGCGGTTGCCGTCGGCCGGGACCAGGTCGAGCAGGACGTCGCCGCGCCGGTCGGCGGGGTCGTCGCTCGCGGCGGCCGGCGGGTTCTCGCGGTTGTTGGAGGGCAGCATCCCGATCAGGTAGCGGACCTCGGCGATGCAGGTCTCCTCGTCGTCGTACGCGAAGTGCGCGACGCCCGAGGTCTCGGCGTGCACGTCCGCGCCGCCGAGCCCGTTCTGGGTGATCTCCTCACCGGTGACCGCCTTCACGACGTCCGGTCCGGTGATGAACATCTGCGAGGTCTCGCGGACCATGAACACGAAGTCCGTCAGCGCCGGGCTGTACGCCGCACCGCCCGCGCACGGGCCGAGCATCACACTGATCTGCGGGATCACGCCCGAGGCCCGGGTGTTGCGCTGGAAGATCCCGCCGTAACCCGCGAGCGCGGAGACGCCCTCCTGGATACGGGCGCCGGCGCCGTCGTTCAACGAAACCAGCGGCGCACCCGCCGAGATGGCCATGTCCATGATCTTGTGGATCTTCGTGGCGTGGGCCTCGCCCAGCGCACCGCCGAAGATCCGGAAGTCGTGCGCGTACACGAAGACCGTGCGGCCCTCGACCGTGCCCCAGCCGGTGATGACACCGTCGGTGTACGGCTTCTTCTCCTCCAGGCCGAACCCCGTCGCCCGGTGCCGGCGCAGCTGCTCGACCTCCTTGAACGAACCCTCGTCCAGGAGCAGCGCGATGCGCTCACGCGCCGTCAGCTTGCCCTTGGCGTGCTGCGCCTCGGTCGCCCGGTCACTCGGTCCGCGGCGGGCCTGCTCACGCAGCGCCAGCAGTTCGGCCACCCGGCCACGGGTGTCGCTCGGCTCGCCCGGGGTTTCGTCCACAACGGTCATGTACCGACCCTACGAAGCCGGGCAAGCAAATCCCGCCGTCGACTCCGTACAGTCTCCTGACCCGTTTCCTGGTGGAGCCCAACAGAAGCCGGACGGCTTGCAGGCGAAGTACCAGCCAGTACGGTGCAGTCTTTGTGCGAGTCCGACAAAGACTCACTGTGGTCTGCTGCACACCCCTGTCAGCCTCCGGGTGTCGTCCGCTTGGGCCTCCTGGACCCGTTGGACGTCCTCCAGCCGGGGTCGCACCGGGGCGTCGGGGTGGGCCATGGTCAGCAGCACCGCCTCGTAGAAGGCGTCCCGCACGGCGGCGGGCATCACATCGGAGGCGTCCAGGCAGAGCGGCACCCGCTGGTCGGTGAGGCGGTCGCTGATCTGCTTCTCGACCGTCCCCTTCGGGGCGGGCACGTCGGAGTTCGGCGAGAATACCCCGGCCCGGCGGCCCCACTCCTGCTGGGCCCCGCGCGAGGTGAGCCGGGTGAGCAGATCGCGGGCCTGTGCGGAGTCGCCGAAGAGCGCGGCGAAGTCGGCGGACACCTCACGGCCCTTGAGCCTCGGGCCCGAGGGCAGCAGCGGCGCGGAGTCCGTGACGGCGGCCAGCGCGCTGCGGTCCCGGTAGAAGAACCGGGCGAAGGAGCCCTGGTGCTCCAGGGAGCACCTCTTGCCGTCGTCGGATTTCCTGGTGCCGTCGAAGAGCAGTCCGTGGCCGCCGGGCTCTCCCCGGTGGTCTTCGCGCATGGCCCGGCCGGCGGATTCCTTGTCCTGGGCCAGCAGCCCGGCCCACAGGCTCCAGGCGTCGACCAGCCGGTCGTCCGCCCACTCCAGGTCCCCGGTCGCCCAGCGCTCGTACAGCACCGGGCCCACCGTCTGGAGGATCAGGTCCTCGATCCAGTCGCTGCCCGGCCAGCCGGACGCGCCGTCGTCGCCCATGCCGATGCACCAGGAGGCGAGCGACGCGGGGCGGGCGGCCGGGCGGCTGTCCTTGCGGTACCAGACGATGGACTTGAGGTCTGCCTTGAGCGGCACCCAGAGATTGGCCTCTATCCCCTTCGCCTCCGGCTGCCAGGGCCTGCCGTACTTCGCGGCCGCGCCGTCGCCGCCCAGCTGGCGCAGCCGCCCCTCGGCGGCGTACTCGACGAGGTCCCCGACGCCGGGCAGGATCGCGATGTCGGGCGGATTGCCGGCCTGCACGGCGGCGAGCAGGACCTCCCGGGTGGCGGCGGTGCCCTGGTAGGTGTACGCGGTGCCCAGGGAGTCCAGAACCGCCTTGAAGTGCGTCTCCTGTATGTCGGTCCACGGCCCGAGGATCGTCACCCTCGGCTGTTCGTCGCTGCCGCCGGGTGCGGCGAGCCCGCAACCCGCCGCGGTCAGCGCCAGGCACAGCAGGAGCAGGAGCGCTCGGGCATGCGACCTCATCCGGCCCTCCAGTAGTCGGCGTTCAGGTGCCGGCCGATGCCGACGGCGGGGAGCAGCACGACCAGGGCGCCCGCCGCGAGCGCCCCGTAGTAGATGCCGCTCTGCCAGCCCTGGGCGGCGAGCCCGGCGCGCACCCCGGTCGCCGTGTCGGTGACGTCCTGCTGGGATTCGGCCAGGTCGGTGTGGTTCCGGGCCTGTTGTTCGATCAGGACCAGTCCGTCGCGGGCCGCGTCCAGCCGGTCCTGGGTGTTGCTCGTCGCGATCAGCGGGGCCGTCGCCAGGAAGACGACGGCCAGCAGCGAGACCAGCAGGCAGAGATCGAGGCTGTGTCCGCAGCGGGTGCGCAGCGTCCACAGCGCGGAGAGGGTGATCAGTGCCATGGCCAGCAGCCCGAGTTCGGCGACCGCCCAGCCGGTCCACCGCAGGGGGCTCATCGAGGTGAGCGTGCCGACCCTGGCCATCTGGTGTCCCTGGAGGACGTCCAGGCGCGGCACCACACCGGTGCCCTTGCGGGTGAGCAGGGTCTCGGCCTCCTCGAACTTCTCCCGCTGCATCGGCTCGTCCCGCACGTACTTCACCGCGCCGGGGGTGATGGAGCTGCTGTACGAGGTGAGCAGCCCGTTCACGGTTTCGAGCACCCCGCGGCCGCGGTCCCCGTCGATCTGTACGTCGGAGAGCCGGGACAGGCCCTGGTCGGCGGCGGCGAGCTGGTTCTCGTACCGCGCGCCGGCGCCGACCACATCGGCGATGCCCTCGTGCACGGATGTCCGGGCCTCCTCGTGGGCGCGCAGCAGGGCGAGCTGGGTGGCGGCCACGCCCTGCACGGCCGGGGCGCCGCGAGTGCGCATCTCGCCGGCCGAGATCTGGACCTCGCGGTACGAGACGAGCAGGGCGGTCATCGAGACCAGGGCGGCCACCAGCAGCGCGGCCAGGTGCCATTCCAGCAGCCGCCGGGTCCGGGAGCGGTAGGCGTTCCTGCGCGGGCGGAACGGTCCGGGGCTCACAGCGTCCTCCCGCAGTCGATGCAGAACACGGCCGCGGGTCCGGCCGGGTGGTCGCAGTGCGGGCAGCGGGTCCCCGGCCCGGGTGCCGGGACGGCCGGCAGTTCCACGGGGTGTCCGGAGGTGATGCTCAGCATCCCCTGACGGACGGTGCCCGGGTCGACGGCGGACCCGATCCGGACCCGTCCCTGCGGGCCGTCCACGATGCGGGCGACCTTGCGGACCTCGTCCAGGACCCAGTCGGCGGCGATCTCGGTGGCGAGCCGGACGGCGAGCCCGAGCTGCGCCTCGGCCCGCTCGCGGCTCTCCAGGTCGAGGGCGGCGTACCCGTGGTTGAGGGCGGTCCGCATCTGTGTGGAGACGTTCATGGTGTGGACGTTGCGGCCCACGGCGCCGGAGATGCGGGCAGTGTCCGCGGCGGTACCGGCCGGCAGCCAGCGGACCACGACCGGCTCGGTGGCGCCGCCGACGGAGACCGCGGCGAGCTGGAGGGGCACGCCCAGCGGGTCGTTGCCCGCGTCGGCCCGGAGGGTGAGGAGGTAGTCGCGGGACTCCGGCTGCCACTGGTGGGTGCGGAACTCCAGCCGGTGCGGATCGTCCCGGTCCCGCTCCGGCTCCAGCCGCTGCTGGTGCGGTGCGGTCTCGGTCAGGGTCACTTCCCGCACCGCCGGGCGCACGGTCACCACGATGGGCAGTTCGGGGCTGCGGACCCGGCGCAGCCTGACCAGGGCGGTGGCGACGGCGGGGGCGAAGGCGTCGGGCGAGGAAACGGCGGTGCCGTGCAGCCGTTCCGCGACGGCGAGCAGCGGGGCCGGGTCCCAGCCGGCTCCCGGTGCGATGACATCGGCGGTGAACTCTCCCTCGCATGCGGCCAGTTCGAGGCTCAGGGCGCTTTCCGGGCGGGTCGCGTCGTCCCCGTCTCCCCGGCTGCCGCCGTCGGTGACGAGCACCAGGTGCCGTACGGGAAGGGGGCGCTCGGCGAAGAGATCGCGCGCCCTGGCCAGCCAGGTGGTGTACCCGGCCGGCTCCTGGCCCTCGGCGGAGGCGGAGATCCGCCCGACGCTGAACGCTGCCCGGTGCCGGTCGTCGGGCCCGGCCAGCGCCCACCGGCCGCGCAGCGGGTAGCACTGCTCTCCGCCGCCGCCCAGCACGGTGTACGAGATTCCGTCGGGCAGCGCGCCCACCGCCCCGGTCAGCGCGGCGACGGCCGCGTCACGCCGCCCGGCGGCCACGTCCACCGCGACGACCAGTGCGATGTCGACGGCTGGCACCCGGTCGCGCGGCCCGGCGGCGACCGCCCGGACCCGCACATGGGCGTCGATCCGGGCGTCCCGGTCCGGCCGCTGCTTCTTCGCGACCTGGACGGTGAGGCCGATTCCGAGTCCGGGCGACGCGGCGGTGCGGCCCATTCAACTGCCTCCAGGGGTGCGGCGCCGGGGCGGGAACCAGTAGCGGGTCTGCGGGCGGACGGCGTGCGAGAGGTCGATGAGCTTCTCGTGGTCGGCGGTGTCCCTGCACTGCCGGGCCATCCAGCGGTAGCACCGCGCCAGCTCCTCCCGTACGGCCCGCTCCCCGGGCACCGTTGCCGGTGGCAGTCCCCGCCGCCACCAGCGGCCGTCGTGACGCGGGTCGCCGGCCTCGGCCCGGACCGCGTCGAGCTTCCACTCGTACAGTTCGGTGCGCAGCAGCCGGGCCGATTCGTCGCCGGTCACCACGGACGCCGGATGCGGTCCATGGCCGCCCTCGCGCAGCGGGACCGCGGCGAGCACGGCGTCGATCCGCCGCGTCCCGGGCAGCGGCCGCCCGCCCACCTTGAGCCGGGCCGCCCGGATGCGTAGCGCGGCGATCCGGGCGACGGCGTGGTCCCGCGACTCGTCCGGCACCAGATCCAGGACCTCGGCCGCGGCGTCCCGGTCCCCGCGCTCCAGCGCCAGCCTGGCCAGGCCCAGCGCGGCGCCGACGTGGGAGGGGTTGCGGGCGTGCACGGCCCGGAAGAGTTCGTACGCCGACGGGACCTGACCGGCCGGGCGGTCCGGGCCGAGCTGTTCCGCGGCGTAGGCCAGGGCCAGCTTCGCGGCGTACTCGCCGGGCAGTGCACGGTGGACGGCCGCGAAGTGCTCCAGGGCGGCCTCCAGCAGTTGCCGCCGGTCGTCCAGGACCTCCGCGCTGCGCAGCGCGACGAGCCCCCAGTGCCAGCTGAGCCGCCACTGCCGCACCGGCCCGGGGCCGGGTATGGCGTCCGCCGCCGCCACCTGTTCGCGCGCCAGGCTCAGTGCTTCGGCGCCCTCCCGGCCGAGCAGCAGCCGGGCGTTGTGCAGACAGATCTCCACCGACTGTTCGCCCTCGGCGGGCTGGGCCAGCAGCCGTCCGGGGTCGTAGCTGCTCACCAGGAACCGGGCGGCTTCCGGGTCCCCCGGGTAGGGCCTGGGCACCGGCAGCCGCCGGGCGATCTCGGTGGGGGTGCAGCCAGTGCGCGTAGTCGGGTACGGTGCCCAGCCGCCCGCCGAGCAGCCGGGTGGACGGGGTGAAGTAGGCGGAGGGTTCGGTCCGGTCCTGTTTGCCGCGCAGCGCCCGGATCTCGCGCAGCACCCCGCGCAGCTGGCCGGCCATCTCCTCCGCGTCGGCGAACCGGCGTTCCGGGTCCCGGTCGGTCGCCCGTTCCACCACCAGGCGGAAGGAGCTGGTGCCGAGGCCGGGTACGTCGTCGCCGACCGCCCAGCCCGCCAGTTCGGCCAGGGTCGCGCCGACCGTGTGGATGTCGTGGGCGACGGTCAGCGGGCTGCCGCTGACCATCTCGGGCGCGGCGTATCTGGGGGTGATGACGGGCGGCGGTTCGGTGGATCCCTGCTTGCGGACCCCGCCGAGGTCGATGACCTTCACGCCGTCGTGCTGGTGGACGACGTTGGACGGCTTCATGTCCCCGTACAGGAAGCCCATGCCGTGCAGATGGGCGAGGGCTTCGAGGATCTGGCAGCCGTAGGTGATGACATGTTCGATGTCGAGGACGAAGTTGCCCTGCCGGGTCGCCTCGACGACTGCGGACAGGGTGCGGTCGCCGACGTCCTGCATCACGATGTAGCCGCCGGAGACTGTGCCGTCCGCGCTGACGGTGCTGACGAAGTCCCGGATCTGGACGATGCGTTCGTGCCGGATGGCGACGAGGCTGCGGCGCTCCTCGGCGGCCTGGGCGGCGCCGCGTTCCGCGTACCGGTTCAGCATCCCCTTCACGGCGACGAGGTCTTCGAGGTGGGTGTCGCGGGCGAGGTAGACCCAGCCCTGGCCGCCGTGGGCGATGGGTCCGAGGATGCGGTACTGGCCCTGGAGCAGCGGCCCGTCCCGGTCGAGTTCGGGACGGTAGGAGTAGGGGACGCCGCACCTGGGGCAGTGGCCCTCGTCGGGCGGCGGGGCGGCGGTGTACGGGGCGACGAAGTAGGTGGCGCAGGACTTGGACGAGCAGCTCATCCGGACGTGGGCCCGGGTCACGGCGGCGCCCAGCCGCTGGTCGGGGGTGCTCGGGTCGAGCGGTGGCAGTTCCAGCAGGTGCCGGGGGCCGCACCGGTCGGGGGCGGTGGGCAGCGGCGGGAGTCCCGGGCCGTCCTCGGAGCGGCCGCAGGTGTCGCAGTAGCCGGTGGACCGCACGGCGCCGTCGCAGGGGGCTCCGGTGAACCGGCGGTGCGGGCAGGGGATCCTCATCGGCGGCCGGCCCGGCCGTGCTCGCCGCGCGGTCCGGGTACGTCCGCCCGGCCGTGCCGCTCCAGCTCCGCCCGGACTTCACGCAGCAGGGCGCGCAGGGCGGAGAGCCGTTCACGCGGGTCGCCGACGGTGCGCAGCCGGGCCAGCTGCTGTCGGTGGCGGGCCGCCTGGGTGCGCGGCCGGGGGCCCAGGGAGGCGGATTCCACCAGGCCGTTCAGCCCGGCCCATCGCTTCTCGATCTCCTCGACGCGGCGGACCAGTTCGACGGCCCGCTCGTCGAGAGCAGGCACCAGCAACTGCCGTACCACCTCGTCCACTTCGTCGCCGCCGCTGTCCCGCACGATGACGAGCAGCCGGAAGCCGAGTGTCCGCACCCGGGCGAGCAGGGGCACCAGCCGGTGCGGCCGCCGGTCCTCGTCGAGCCCGACCACGGCGAGGGTGGGTCCGGAGCTCCCCCGCCCGCCGTCCGCCGCCCGCTCGGGCGGGGTGCCGCCCGTGAGCAGCCACTCGCGGTACGCCTGGGCCTGGTGGCGGGGCGGCCGCAGCCTGGTCACCAGTTCGTCGACGAAGTCCTCGGGGACGGTGCGGCCACCCCGGTAGACGAGATGGGCGCGGTGCAGATGGTGCCTGAGCGTGCGGTCGCGGCCGCCGTCGTGCGGTACGACGCTGAAGCGCACCGCGGGTTCCTCACCCCCCGCGAACCATCTGCGCAGCCGCCGGTCGAGGCCGTGGTCCCAACCGTCCGGTCCGCTCAACTCGGCGACCAGGGGGACGAGTTCGGCGATCTTGTCGATCGGGATCATGTACGAGAACGCCAGGTCGTTGTCGGCGGGCAGGGCCAGATCGAGGTCGCCGCGCCAGCTGACGACCATCCCGACGACCCGCTCGGGCGTTCCGGCCGGTCCGCCGCGCACTTGCACGGCGGCGCCGCTGAACCCGGGTTTCACCACTTGTTCGTTGCGTGCGGCGTCGAGCTGGATCCAGGCGCCGTGCGCTCCGCTGATCCGCCCGGTCAGCCACATCCCGTCGGCGAAGGACCGCGCATAGCCGCCGATCCACACTTCGCCTCCGCGCTCCAGGCGCCGCTCCAGTGTCGCGGGGGTGGCGTGCGGACGCGGGCTGTCCAGGGCGAGTACCGCGATGTCCTCGCGGGTCGCGCCGAGACCGGGCAGCCAGCCTCCCTCGGCGACGCGGGCCCCGACCGGGGCGATGGCGGGGTTCTCTGCGAATTCCACCCAGATCCGGGCGTCCGGCTCCCCCACGACGTGCGCGCAGGTCAGTGCCCGGTCCTGGGTCAGCAGCACTCCGGCGCCGCAGACCCGCCCGTTCGCGTGGCCCTGCCGTAATCGGATCCGCCAGTCCGCCCTGAGCTCCCCCATGCCGCACGAGAATACGCGCGTAGCGGGGGCCGATCCCAGACCTCGGACACACTCCGGTCACTCAATGTCCATCCGGCGTCACGGAGCGGGAGCCGCCACCGTACGCGTGATGCGGGGCGGGGCAGCCCGCCAAGGACTGCCCCGCCCCGCATCGGATCGCGTCAGCCGCCGCAGTGGAAGCGGGCGTCGCCCCAGTCCGCGTGGTCGTTGCCATTGCCGTCGCCACCGTCACCGACGACCAGTTCGACGTACTTGGCCCCGGTGACGTCCGCCGTCAGCGACCAGGCGCTGTCGGCCGCCTTCAGCACGGGCGACTTCACCTTCTCGGTGCCGTCGGCCGTGACGGAGAACTGCACGCTGCCGGCGCTCTTCTGCACGTCGTCCACGCCGACCTGGGCGGTGAACGAGGTGCACTTCCCGCCCAGGTAGTAGCGGATCCTCGCCGGTGCGTGGCTGCCGAGCCCCTTGGTGTAGACGGTGGAGCCGATGGTCAGCGGGGAGCCGTCGCCGGTGCCGGTCTCACCGTTGGAGAGGTCCTTCTCCACCGGGCCCCAGCCGTTCTGGGAGGCAGTCCAGTCCAGGTCGCTGGCCCAGCTGTCGGTGGTGGGCGGCGGCGGCAGGGTCCGTACGGAGGTCTGCGCGCCGAGCGTGCGCCGCGCACCGCCGACGGTGTAACCCGCCTCGGAGCTCAGGCCGTACGTCTGGTACTTGGCGTCCACCGGCGGGGTGACCTGCCAGCTGCCGGTGACCTGGGCGCCGGCCGCGACGGAGTCGAAGGTGACGGCGCCGGTGGGCTCCGCCTGCCAGCCCTCGGGCACGGTCAGGCTCAGCGCGACGCCGGTCGCCGCCGTCGCCTCGTAGTTGGTGAACGAGACCTTGACGGTGTTGGCGGTACCCGGCTCCAGGGTCTCGGCGGCCGGTGCGACGGCGAGGGTGCCGCAGGCGGCCTGCTCGGAGTCGGGGGCCGGTCCGAGGTCGGTCACGGTGAAGGAGTCGAGTACGAAGTCGGCGCCGTCGGGGGCGTCACCGCGCTTGCGCAGCCCGGTCCAGGTGTCGCCGCAGCCCGCGACGACCGTCTCGGCGAAGTGGCCGGTGGTGCGCTGCTGTCCGATGGCGGTGGTCCGGGTCTCGACCGAGCCGGGCTTTTCGTCGGCGGTGATCCGGTCGTAGCCGTCGACCCATTCGTAGGCGCCCGCGTGGCTGGACTGGTAGTCGTACTCGACCTTGTAGCGGTGCCCGCCGGTCATCGGCACGGTCCACGGGGCGGTGCGGTAGACGAGTCCGGAGTTCTCCTCGTGGGACTTGAGGGACTCCTTGCCGCTGATCACGTCGTCGATCAGCTTTCCGTTCCAGCCGGCCTGGGTGTACGGGGCGTGCAGCTGGGAGATGACGGTGCGGGGGTCGGTGGAGCCGCCGGCGTCGCCCTTGAGGAAGGGGCCCCAGCCCTGGTCGACGGCCTCGAAGTCCTCGTAGGAGAGGGTGTTCGCCTTCGTCTGAGGGGCATTGGCGACGATGCGTACGTCATCGGCCCGGACGCTCGCGGAGCTGCCGTCCGCCGCCTCGATGCGCAGGGTGGTGCTGCCGTTCGCGGGGGCGGTGAAGTTCACCTTGGCCCGCTGGAAGTACGTGCCGTGCCGCTCGGACGCGGCGACGTAGTCCTTCGCGGTGGAGCGGTCCACCGAGACGGACTTCCCGCCGATCGAGAGCGTGGTGTGCCGGCTCTTCCCGGGCTGGACCTCGATGAGGGCGGACGCGGTGTAGCGCTTGCCCGGGGCGAGGCCGTCGATGCGCTGCGAGAGCGCGGCGGTGGAACTGCCGGAGAGCTGGGCGCTGTTGAGCCCCTTGCCGTCCTTCTCACGGGCGACGGTGCCGGTCTTCGACCAGGCGGCCAGCGCCTTGTCGTTGAAGCCCGGGTCGTCGACCGGGGTGCCCTCGCCCCACCGTGGGTCGGCCGCCTTCGGGGCCTGCTGCGGGTAGAGGACGTACGGCTGACCCGCCTTCGCGGTCAGTGTGACCTTCCCGTCGACGGGCTTGACCGTGCCGGTCTTGACCCGGCCGTTGTCGGTGAGCTCGTAGACGGTGTACGTGCCGTTCGACGGCACCGCCCAGCTGCTCGTACCGCCCAACTTGCTGTAGTGGTACAGCTTCTTACCGCCGTCCCACGGCAGCAGGTAGTCGGTGCCGCTGAGGACCTTGCGGCCGTGGTCGTAGAACGTCCGCCTGCCGTCCTCGACCGTGCCCCGGACACCGCCGGTGAAGGTGATGTCGTTGCCGTCCCAGCGGGTGATCTTCTGCTGCTGGAGGTACTTGGCGGGCAGGTTGCGCTGCCAGATGTTGCTGGAGAAGGCGTTCCAGTCGGTCTCGTTGGTCCAGCCCTCGAACTCCTCGATGGCCGTCTGGCCGAGGACCGGGTCGTTGTTCCAGACGTCCTTCTCGCCGTTGCGGATGAACCGGATGATCTTCGAGTTGAGGCCCTTGTTGGTGGCGCCGCCGTAGTCGAGGTCATTGGCCCAGTGCGACCAGAGCGAGCCGCGCTCGAACTTGTCGGCCCACTCGGTGGCGACGTTCCAGCCCTGCTTCTGCACGGACTGCAGGGTCTTGTCCGCGATCCAGCCGTGCGTGTAGTAGACGTCGATGTAGAGCAGGCTGAGATTGGGGTCCGTCTCGTCGCGCAGCTGCTGGAAGCGCTTGGCCAGGTCACCGCTGTTGATGTCGCGGCGCTGGTCGATGTAGTAGCTCTGGCCCAGCCAGTTCCAGCCCGGCTTGGTCTTGTCGACGAGCTTCTCGTCGAAGGCCTTGGCCTCCGGGTACGCCTCCGTGGCGTTGACGTGGACGCCGAAGGTGGCGCCCCACTTCTTGCCGCCCTTCAGGAGCTCGTTGAGGTCCTTCAGCCCGCCGGCGCGCTTGTTGTAGTCGCCGCCGTAGTCGGGGTGGGCGGAGTCGTGGCCCTCGGAGGCGTATCCCTTGAGGAGCGCGAGCTGCCCGAGGCCGTCGGTGGCGAGGGAGACCCGTTTGACGTCGTCGAGGGTGCGCAGGAAGGGGTGGGTGGCCTGGCTGGCGAAGTTGAACGGGATGTGGGTGACGACCCGGTCCGGGGTGTCCTTGCCGCCGGGCGCCACGACGCCGATGGAGCGGAACGCGATGGCGCCGTCCTGCCAGTCGACCGCCTTGTCGCCGTTGGCGTCGGAGGTGACGACGACCTTCGCCCAGGGCAGGTTGTTCCCGCTCTCCGGCTTCGGCGCCCCGTCCCCGCGGTAGGTCCACTGCCCGGACCAGACGCCGACCCGGACGCTGCCGTCGTCGGCCTTGCGGGCCTGGTGCCAGAACCGGGCGTCGTCACCGCCGGTGGCGCCGGACGGCTTGTCGTACGAGGAGTTGGACTCCACGGCCGCGGCGAGCGAACCGGTGTTCACGATGGCGTACGAGGCACCGACCGGCGCCTTGTCGGCGGCGGTGTCCGCGGTGACCTTGGAGAAGACGTCGGCGGTCTTCGTCGAGTCGTTGTCCAGCCGGGTGAAGGCGGTGGCCCCGCCGGTGTCCGTGGAGCCGACGGAGACCAGGTCGTGGCCGGGGATGTCGATGGTGCCGACGCGGAACGCCTCGGTGTCTCGGACCGCCGTCACCTTGAAGGTGGTGGCGCGTCCGGAGACGGAGAGCGAGGCGTCGATCTCGATGCCGGGCAGGTCGGTGAAGACCAGCGTGTAGCGGGCGGCCGAGGCGGTGACCACGGGGGCACCCTTGAGCTTCACCGGGTGCGCGGTGCCGTTCAGGGTCACGGCGGTGACCGGCTGGGTGCTGCCGAACAGCTGACTTCCGGTGGCCTTGTCGGTGTACGCAAGGACCCGCGGGAAGTCGTCGGCGACGGCGACCGAGAGCTGCTCGGACCCGATGACCGTGGCGCCCGCGGGAACGGCCGGCCCGACTGCGGCGGGTGCGGTGGTGGAGGCGGCGGTGGCGGGGAGCGCGGTCCCCACCAGCGCCAGGACGGCGGCTGAGGCGGCGGCGACAGCGCCCGCCGAAGTGAATCTTCGCGACATGTGCCCTGAGTAGTCGCCGTGACCGGACACCGTCAACGACCTGCGGCAACTCGGGGCCCTCCAGTCCAACAACCGCGTTGCGTAAGTCCAAGTGGACGGTAGGTGTCCGGTCCGGTACGCGATCTCAGCGGCGACCGTCGCGCGGCGCTCCCATGGTGTGGTGGGCCAGTGCCAGAACGCTCAGGCCGAACATCAGGACGCCCAGCGGGACATGGACCGACGGGACGCGTGCGATACCGAGCACGACCTGCACCGAGGCGAGGACGAGGAAGCCGGACGCGTACCCGATGGGACGGGCCGGACCGCCGCCCGGCCGCCACGCCAGCACCGCGGCGAGCACGTACAGCATCGACGCCCCGTACATCACGCGCGCCCCGATGCCGTGCAGCAGCTCACCGTGCGACGAGGACAGCAGCACACCGGCGCTGACCGCCTGGAGGAAGATGGTCAGGGTCTGCAGGGCGACCGATATCCGCAGGAACGCCGCAGCCTTCGTCGTTCTCACCATTGCCGTTGCCGTTGCCCTTGCCGTCTGCGTGGTCATGACGTCGTCCCCTTGTCCGCCCGGAAGCAGTGGATCGATAAGGTCTCACCAGCCCGACGACACAGCTCCGCGAAATGCAAGGCGGGAACGAGAACGGCGGGCCCGGGGGGAAGTGGTCATGGCCAGGGGTGCACCCGCGTGGAGCGCGGCGGACGTCGACGGTGAGCGACGCCAACTCATCAACATCGCCTACCGGTTGCTCGGTTCGCTGGCCGAGGCCGAGGACGCCGTGCAGGAGGCGTACGCCCGCTGGTACGCGCGGTCCCGGAGCGAACGGTCGGCCGTCGTGTCGCCCGGTGCCTGGCTGACGACGGTGACCGGGCACATCTGCCTGGACGTGCTGGGCTCCGCGCGGGCCCGGCGCGAGCGCTACGTCGGCGCGTGGCTGCCCGAGCCGCTGCCCGACCGCCGGGAGTGGGCCGACGGGCGCGGCACCGACGCCGCCGACCCCGCCGACCTGATCACCCTGGACGAGTCGGTGACCATGGCCTTCCTCGTCGTCCTGGAGTCGATGACGCCCGCCGAGCGGGTCGCCTTCGTGCTGCACGACGTGTTCCGCTACTCCTTCCCCGAGATCGCCCAGATCGTCGGCCGCACCCCGGGAGCATGCCGGGAGCTGGCGAGTTCGGCCCGGCGGCGGGTGCGCGCCGAGCGCGCTCCGGCGGGTGCGACGGCGGGCACGGCGGTCGGGCAGGCCGAGGTGGTGCGGCAGGTGAAGGAGGCGTGGGAGGCCAAGAACATCATGGCGCTCGTCGGCCTCCTGGATCCCGGCGCCGTGATGACCGCCGACGGCGGCGGCCTGGCCGGCACCGTGCTGCGCCCGGTCGAGGGAGGCGCGAGCATCGCGCAGTACATGATCGCGATCGCCGACAAGGCTCCCGGGCTGCGGCTCCTGGAGTGTTCGGTGGCCGGTGCGCCGGGCCTGATCGCCCAGCACGCGGGCGTCACCGCGACCGTGGCGGCGTTCGACGCCGCGGATGGCCGCGCCACCCGGATCTGGGTGGTCCGTAACCCGGAGAAGCTGCGCCTGTGGACACCGGGCGAGCCCTCCGCCGGGCCGTCGTTCACCAGCGCAGGGCCGTGAAGTCGATCGGCTGGGGGCGCAGCTCCGCCGTGCGTTCCGCGAGTGCGAGCAGTCGCCGGGACATCTCGTCTGCGTCCAGCCGGCGCCGGTCACCATGGCCCGGCAGCACCCATTCGAACCGCAACTTCTCCGCCGTCCTCGCCAGCGAGGCGGCCAGCTCCTCGATGGAGTACCAGGTCACGCTCTCCGCGACTTCGAGGTCCTCGGTCGTACGGGACCAGTAGAAGCTGTCGCCGCTGAAGCAGTACCGGTCGTCCGCGAGGTAGAGCACGCTGCCCCGGGTGTGGCCGGGCAGCGGGTGCGCGGTGACGCCCTCGCCAATCTCCACCGGGTCGAGCCCCCGGATCACCTGGTCCGCGTCCGGAACCGCGTCGAGGTCGCCCTCGTGGATCCACAGCCTGGCCCCGAAGTGGTCGGCGTAGCGGCGCCCGTGCGCGACATGGTCCCGGTGGGTGAGCAGTACGTCGGTGACGGGCCCCGTGGCCGCCACGTACCGCTCGGCGAGTCCCGGGCTCCAGCGCGGGGTGTCGATCATCATGACCGTGCCGGACGGGCGCCGCAGCAGATAGGAGTTGGCACCGGCGGTGTGCGTGGAGTTGTGCCCGCACACCAGTACGCCGTCGTCCAGGGCCATCGGGAACGGGTCGAGCGAGGGGTCCGGCTGTCCGGACGCGGGCCGGATCGACCGGGTGTGACAGGCAAAGACAGCGGCGTGTAAGCGCCGGTTCTCCGCGTCACCATCCGGTTGCCGCAGAATCCGCGACGCCCCTTCCTCCTCGATGATCAGCTCGGGCGCGAACTGTCGGGCGACGTCGCAGTTGGTGCAGCGATCGTCCACGTACCAGCCGTCCACGGCAGGGCTCCTTCACTTCCACGGGAAGCGACCCCGTCGAGGGCCGCAGCTCCAGGAATAGCCCACTCGCGGCCCGCCCCGGTAGACCCCACCGACGCCGCGAACTCGCACCACACCACCTTGCCGGGGTTCCGCTCCCCCACCCCCCACTTGTCCGCGAGCGCCGCCACCAGCCGCAGCCCACGGCCCCCTTCCTCCTCGGAATCCGCCCAGGAATCGGCGATCCGGACCTCCCCGTCACCACTGTCGTGGACCTCGACTCGCAGGGTCCCGCCGACCGGTTCCAGCTGGAGCCGGAGGCGAAACCCACGACCGGGCGGGACGCCGTGGAGCAGGGCGTTGGTGACGAGCTCGCTCACGCAGAGCAACACGTCGTCGGTCCGACCGTCGCACGCCCAGTCGACGAGAGCGTCCCGCACGAACTGTCGTACGAGCGGCACGGATCGGCGTTCCCGGCGGTGGAACACCTCGCGGATCTGGGGGAGTTGAGTTGTCTCGTTCACGCAGCCAACGTCACACATAGTCACTACGGTTGAGCAGAGTGTGGGGTCGTACATCTCCGTTGTACGACTTCTGACAGGTCATCCGGGGCCCGTGACGGGGAGAGGCAGTTCATGCAACCGGCAAAGCAGAAGAGCAAGCGGATCACGTCCTGGCACCTGATCGGCGCCCAGCTGGCGACGTTCCGCAAGGCGGCCCGACTGACACAGGCGGCGTTGGCCGAGCAGTGCTCGGTGGGCGACGACACGATCTCGTCGATCGAGCAAGGGCGCAGAGCGCTGCAATGGGACTTCGCGGTCCAACTGGACGAACTGCTGGACACGAAAGGGGCGTTGCAGGTCGCGGTGTCGAAGGTGCCGCAGAAGGAGCGGTTCTCGGCGTTCGTACAGAACTTCGTGGACTACGAGCAGGAGGCGGTGACACTGCTCTCGTACCAGGACCGAGTGGTTCCGGGGCTGCTCCAAACAGAGGAGTACGCCCGGTTCGTCGTCTCCTGCCTGTATCCGCCCCCGGAGGAGGACGAGCTGGAGAAGTGGGTCGCAGACCGAATCGATCGACAGAAGCTGCTCAACCGCAAACCCCGCCCCATGCTGCACTTCATCCTGGAGGAGAGCATTCTGCGAAGCCAGATCGGCGACCCCGCCATGATGCGGAGCCAGATCCGGCATCTGCGCCAATGCATGGAACTGCCGTTCCTAGGGCTCCAGATCATGCCGATGAAACTACCGAAACACGCCGCCTTCGACGGTCCGATGGTGCTGCTGGAGACCCCCGACCACGACCACCTCGTCTACGTGGAGGGACAGCTGACCAGCTACCTTCACGAAGATCCAGACGACGTCAGTGTGCTCCAGCAGAAGTGTGGGATGCTGCGTTCGCAGGCGCTTTCCGTCGAGAAGAGCGCGCGCCTACTGGACGAACTGCTTGGAGAGACATGACCCGCGCAGCCCACCCGGCCCCTCGCACCGCCGCCCTCGCATGGTTCAAGTCCAGCTACAGCAGCGACCAGGGCGGCAACTGCATCGAAGTCGCGTACGACTGGCGCAAGTCGAGCTACAGCGGCAGCCAGGGCGGCGACTGCGTAGAGGTGGCCACCCACCCCGCCGCCGTCCACATCCGCGACTCCAAGGTGACCGGCGGCCCCGTCCTCACCGTTCCCCCCACCGCCTGGACCGCGTTCCTGAACGCCACGGTCTGATCGCGTCACGGCCCGGTACGCCGGGCCGCAACCTCCCTCGAACTATGTCGAGTTGTAAAGACTTCCCGTTTCTGAGAGCGCTCTCAGTCATAAGTCTTGACGCCTGATGCGGCTCTCACGAGAGTGGTTGCCCCCCACAAACCTCGGGAGTCTCTCGTGATCTCACGCAGAATGTTCCTGACGGGCGGCGCCGCCGCCACCGCGACCGCCCTCACCTCCCCCCTCTGGGGCAGCGCCCTCGCCCCGAGCGCGTCCGCCGCCCCCGCAACCTGTGAACTCGCCCTGGAAAACCGTTCGTTGCCGGGAAGGGTCAACGCCTACGTAACCGGCCACGAACAGGGCACCGACCGCTGGGTCCTGCTGCGGGCCGACGGCAGCGTCTACCGCCCCGACTCCCCCGCCGCCCCGCAGACCCCACTGCCCGTCGACTGCGCCATCCCGCTGAACGCGGCGGGCGGCGGACCGGTGGTGCTCACGCTCCCCCAGATGTACGGAGCCCGCGTCTACTTCGTACGCGACGACACGCTCACGTTCTATCTGAACCCCGGCCCCGCCTTGGTCGAGCCGGCGTTCGCGACGTCCACCGACGCCAACTACGGCCGCACCTGGTCGTTCTGCGAGTTCACCTTCAACCCTCAGCAGCTGTACGCGAACATCAGCTACGTCGACCTGGTCACCGCGCTGCCGATCGGCCTGACCCTGGCCGGCGACGCGACGCACACCGTGGCGCCGCTCCCGGACGGCGCGGTGCAGCGGATCGCGGACGGCCTCACCGCCCAGGCCGCCGCCGACGGCCAGCCGTGGGACAAGCTGGTGATCCGCGGGACGGATGGCAACGTACTGCGGGTGATCTCGCCGCAGAACCTGATGGCACCGTTCTTCGACCGCCCGGACGAGATGCCGTTCCGGGATGTGTTCACGTCGTACATCGACCGGGTCTGGGAGAAGTACCGCTCCACCGACCTGCGGATCGACCTCCAGGGCGGCCGGGGCGTCCGTACCGGCCGGGTCAGTGGCGACGCCCTGACCTTCGAGGGCGGGCACACCTTCACCAAGCCCATCTCCAAGGACGTCTTCACCTGCAACCACGGCCCGTTCGCCAACAACCCGGGCGACCCGGACGACAAGAAGGCCCTCCTGGCCCGCCTGGCCTCCGGCTTCAACCGCTCCCTGATGCTCACCCACCCCGACCAGCCGAACGGCACCTCGGCCGCCGACTACTACCGGGACCCGGCCACCAACCACTGGTCCCGCGTCGTCCACGCCAACACCCCGATCGGCTACGCCTTCCCCTACGACGACGTCCGCCCCGACGGCGAACCCGACGTCTCGGGCGCCGCCAACGACGGCAACCCCCGCCGGTTCACGGTGACCGTGGGGGCCTGATCCTGCTCACCCCCCAGCAGGCGCAGACGCGCACAACGACGACGACAGGGCCTCCGAACCTGCGCGGCTCGGGATCGCACCCCCGAGCCGCAAGGAGGCCCTGCCTTCATTCACCCGCCACCCGAAGATCACCCGACAAGGAACCCCGTTTGGCCAAAACCGGTTGAGACACGGATCCTGAGGTCAAGCGTCGAAGAGAACCATGTGCGTGGAAGGCTGGCCCGGCGCAGGAGCAGGCCGCCGGAATTCTCCCTCGACGAGCGTCGTGCGCAGGGCGTGGTGCACGGCCTCCACTCGCTCGTCCCGGTACTCATGGAACCAAGGAGTGGCCTGAAGCAACAGAGAGTCGTTCGGCAGCACTGAGATCGAGGAGAAGGCGCCGGAGTTGCGCAGGACATCGATACCTCCGAGGCTGTGCACGATATCGCCGGAGACGACCGTGAGCCACGAATACCCTCTGAGTCGCTCACGCCAATTTGGCGTGTTGTGTGATGGAACACGCGCTGGACCGCGAAGATATCTCTCAACTTCAGTACGCCCACCAGAATGCGCGTACGAGAAGTGACCGAACACCACGTTGTAGCGACTACATGCCCACTCGACCGCAGCCAACAAGCGCGAACGCTCGGTTTGCGCGGTATCGGAATTAACCAGTACGGCCTCATCGATAAGGTACGAGAGTTTCACATAATTCGGCAATTCCTCGTCAAAGGAAACCGAGAGCCGGATTACGGAATTAGATATCTCGCCACCCGCGGAAAACTCGCCAATCTCAACATCGGCCGATTCCGGTTTCTCGGTGAGGCGATTCATCAACCACGGCAGGACATCCTGCACATAAGGGTTATACAGCACATCGAAAGTACCCTGGGGAGCAACGGATACAGAGCCCCACAGTCCGGAATTCCCTCGCATCGGCATGCTGTCGCGCGCTCGCGAAAATCCATTTACTGAAACTCGAAGCCCCTGCTGGAGCCTACTCAATTCGCCGCCGATAGCAGATTTGCCAACTCCCTCGGTAAGCCATCCGAATGCCCCGGCAGACAAGCCATCGGGGTTCTCATCATAGACAGTAAGCTCCATCACGAGATCATGACTAAGGCCGGAGTTTACCGAGATGAAGGCATCCATTTGCCACCTCAAAGATTTCTGAGTTTTAGGCGGGGAACCCGCGTATCCAAACCACGGCACCCCGCCTTCATGCTACCCGACCTCGGCCGACCAGCCTCCGAGGTGACGCAGGCTACCCTACGCCAAAGGGGTCGGTCACCATCTTCCCAACTACGTAGAGCACTCCTGCCCCTATTGCACCCCAGGCAATATCCCTTTGCTGCTGCGGTGTCGGCTGCCATGCCTGGATTGTGATTGGCGCGGACACAGGGACAGGCTCCATTCCCTTTGGCGACTTATCTCTTGGCGTCTGCCTGCGTGTCCACCAGCCGACGACCCCTTGGTACTCCGGGCCAGTGCGCGGCGATCCCGCCCTGGTTCGAGTTGACTGCGCAACTACTTGCTGCCTTGGGTTTAGCGGGTCGACGGTTGCCACCTGCAAGAGCTCCCAGCCGCGGTGAACAGTGCGACCAAACGTTTTTTTGTCCTCAATCTTCTGCTGCGCTCTGATGTATCGGTCAAGCGTCTTGGGCCCATCCAGCTCGGCTGTTTTGGCTGACTTGACCTCCCAGATGAACATGTCATCTCCCCAGATGACGACTATGTCAGCCCAACCACCCTTACCGTCTTTTCGCTGCGCACCAGGAATCCAGTACTCCGTCAGCACCTGGACCTCAGGGGTCATCACCATCTGAGCCTGCAGGAAGGCCGCCATTGCCTTCACTGCTTGATTGTGGCGGGTCCTGTCCGTTGCCATGTCTTCACCGGACCTCCCCTTAGGTTTGTCAGAGCCGTCTCCACCCTTCCCACCGCCACTCGCCGTGCCACCGGTCCTGCCTGGAGTCGGGCTTGATGGACCAGCGGGCCCTCCGTCGCGCCTCGGCTCGCTGTGCCCGGTGCCGTCGTCGATCCACATGCCAGTGGGATCAGCCGACGTAACAGGGGTGTTGTTGCCGTACGCGTACCCATTCAGGGACTGGTGCTGGGCGGGATCCAGCACCGGGTCGACGCTGATGAACTGACCGATGGTCGGGTCGTACTCACGAGCACCGATATGGGTGAGCCCGGTCGTGGTGTCGGCAGGCTTGCCCAGGAAAGCCTTGTCGTCGGGCCAGGTCGTGGACTTCGGGCCGCGGGGGGCGCCGAAGGGGGTGGTGTGGCGCTTGGTGACGTCCTGGGTGGTGGCGTCCATGGCGATGCTGCTGGTGCCGTGGTGGTCGGCGGCGAGGAAGCTGAGCTTGCTGCCTGCGGTGCCGGCCGTTGCGGTGCGGACCCCGATGGTCTGGCCCGCCGCGCTGTAGTAGCGGGAGCTGGAGACCGTCTTGGTCGCGCCCTTGGTGGTGAGGCGTACCTCGGTGGCGCCGAGGTAGAGGACGGTGTCGCCGTCTCCGGTCGCGCGGCGGATGAGGAGTTCACCGTCGGCGTCGTAGAGGTAGGTGGTGCCCAGGGCGGGCTTTGCGCCCGCGGCCGGTTCGGTGGTGGAAGCGAGTTCGCCTTCGCTGTTCCAGTCCAGGGTCTGGTTGGCCTGGGTGCCGGGGCGTCCTGTGGTGTTGCCCGCCTTGTCGTACGCGTACGTGGCGGCCTTCGCACCCGTCGTCTTGACGAGCGGGTGGGGCTGGCCGGTCGCTGTCTTGTATCCGTACGTGGTGGTGGCGTCGCCCGTGGCCGCGTGGGTGGTCTCGGTGTCGCGCTGGCCGGCGTCGTTGTAGGTGTAGCTGGTCCAGTACGGGGCGGCGCCGTCGAGGTTGGCGGTGGTGCGGCCGCCGGTGGCGCAGTCGGCGGTCTTGGGGGTCCAGGCCTCGGTCAGACGCCGGTTGGCGTCATAGGTGAAGCACTGGTTGTCGGCCTTGGTGGTGTCGCCGAGAGTGGTGGGATCGAAGATGGACTGGACGTTGCCGGCGTCGTCCTGGGTGAAGTTGAGGTCCTGCAGCATGTACGGGTGGGTCTGGTCCGTGACATGGCTGCGGGTGAGTCGGCCGGTGCCTGCCTCGTACGTGTTCTTGATGAAGGCGTTCTTGGCACCCGCGATGCCGAGGGTGAGCGTTTCTGCCTGGCCGAGGGCGGAGTAGGAGACGTCGAGGAGGTAGGTGCTCGTTCCGGAGAGTTTGATGGGCAGTCCGACGGAGTTGTACCTGATTCCGACGATCTCCTTGGGGAGTCCGCCGGCTCCCGGCTCCGTTGTGTTGCTGACACTGCCGTCGAGGAAGTAGTCCGTGCCGAACGTGAGCGTGGACGGTACCGCCCCGGAGGTGACCAGCGGGTCGTCACTCGGCAGCACGACATCGGTGCTGATGGCGCGGTCGAGGGTGTCGTAGGCCGTGATCTGCTTGGTGTAGGCCTTGCCGGTGGTGCCGCCTACGTAGCGGGTGGAGGCGGTGGGCTTGCCCTTGAGCAGAGTGTCGTACGTCCAGTGGGCGAGTTTGTCGGCGTCCGTCTTCGTGGTCTGCCACAGGTCGGTCTTGCGGCCGATCTCGTCGTAGCCGTAGAGCAGCTTCGCGTTGCGTGAGTCGGTCGTGGAGTCGATCTGGTCGAGCTCCGTGTACTCGGTGGTGGACGCGCCCTTGTCCGGGTCGGTCGTGCCGGTCTGGCGGCCGAACAGGTCGTAGGTGTAGGTCCACTTGGCGTCGTCGATGCCTGTGATCTGCGACTGCTTGCCGTCACGGGTGTAGTCGTACTTCACCCGGGTGTAGGCGGTGCCCGTCGTGGCGCCGTACGCGGTGTCCTTCGGCTCGGTACCCGCGTAGGTACGGGTCTCGGCGGTGCGGCCCAGGGTGTCGGTGATGGTGCGGGTGGCATTGCCGCCCTTGACCGCCGTGGTGGCGGTCGAGTCACCGGTGTAGCTGGTGGTGGTCGACCAGCGGTCGTCACCGAAGACGGTGAAGGTGCTGGTCGTGGGACGTGCTGCCTCGTCGTACGTGGTCCGGGTCAGGGCCGGGGTGTGGGCGTAGGAGGCGCGGGCGTACTTGCCGTCCGGAGCATTGGCGTTGTCGTAGATGTCGGCGTACGTCTCGTAGGCGAGGCCGCGTGAGTCGTAGCGGGTGTCGGTCAGGATCCGGCCGCCGAGGGGCGATGCGGTCTGGGTCTGGAGTGGTCGCAGGAGCGCGTCGGTGACGGCGTAGCTGGTCTGGTAGCTCTCGCCATCGGCCTTGATGGTGGCGACGGAGGTCCAGGGCTGACTGCCACGGGCGAAGTTGTAGCCGTACTTCACATTGGGGGTGTCGATGCCCTTGGTGCGGTTGGGCGCCCAGGTGTCGGTGATGCGGCCGAGCGCGTCGTAGCTGTTCTCGGTCTTCTTGACGTTGGCGTCGAGGACGCTGGTGACCGATCCACGTGCCGGGTCGACGTAGGTGTACATCTTGTGGGACTGGCCGTTGGAGGCGAGCTTGGGGGCGGCGACAACGGTGGAGGTGAGCGGGCCGGCCGCGGCGGGGTAGTACGTCGTGGTGGTGGCGTTGCCCTTGGCGTCCGTAACGGCGAGCGGGCGTCCGAGGGAGTCGTGCGTGGTCCTGGTCACCGTCTGCCAGCCGCCGTCGAGGGCGGGGGTGCGGTCGTTCGTACCGATCGCGGCCGGGTACGCCTTGGCCCTGCCGGTCCAGGTGGCGAGGCCTCGGGTCGGGGACTGGGAGGCGGACCAGCCGGTGGCCGTGGCGTTGTCGTACACGGCAGCGGTGTCGGAGAGCACGTCCCCGCGCGTCTTGGAGTTCGTGGGGAGATCCAGCTTGTCGTCGGTGATGACGGCCCCGGCGCTCAGACAAGCGGATCCGACGACTCGGGTGCGGGAGACGAGGCTGGTGAGTCCCTTGTCGGGGTTGCGCGCGTACCAGACCCGGGTGCAGGTTTCGTCCCCGGTCTTGGCCTGGTCGCCGATGGCTTCGGACTGGGTGACCATGCCGTACGTGGGGTCGTAGGTGTGCGAGGTGTAGCTGCGGCGCCAAGTGTTGCTGAGGGGCAGGTAGGTGTAGGCATAGGTACGGCCTGTGCGCACGAAGTACGCCTTGGTGTTGGCGTAGGACCGCTGCTGGCTGGCGGTCAGCTGGTTCCAGAAGTTGTTGACCGTGACGGTGACCGGCTGGGAGCCGTTGTAGGTGAGTTCCTCGCGCAGGGATCCCGCGTACTGGTCGTAGTCGGTGGCGTCCGTCACGTCCAGGCCGGCCACGTCGATGCCGGCGATGGTTGCGCTGCGAGTGGCGGTGGTGTTCAGGCGCTTGTCGCCGTGCATGCCCTGCATGTACAGGCGGACCGTCTTGGACTGAGGAAGACCGGCCTTACCCGCGTAGGTGGTGACCTTCTGGTAGCCGCGCCAGCTGGACCAGCTCCGCTCGTCCTCGGGGGTGAAGGGGTCGTCGTTGTAGTGCCAGCCGGGACTCTCGTAGGTGTAGGAGTTCTCCACCGCCTGGTTCTGGCCGGCCGGGTCCGAGGTGGACACGGAGATGACGTTGTACTTGTGGAACCAGTCCAGTTGCGGGTCGCCACCGTTGATGGGCCAGTACACGGGGTAGCAGGACAGGTTGTTGTCGTCCTCGGCCTTGGGCATCTTGCTGCCGCGGACGCACTCCGGCTCGGAGAGGGTGACCGTGGTGATGGCGCCGGTCTCGGTGGTGATGGTGTTGATGCGGGGGCGGGTCAGCGGAAGAATGTTGTCGCTGTCGGAATCCACGCGGTTGGGCCGCATGTGGTAGCCGAACTCCACCGGCGGCACGGTGATGGTGCCGCCGTTCTTCCCAGTGCGCTGAAGCGACTTGAGGGTCAGAGTCTTGTCCGACGGGTTGCCGATGTCCGCGCCGTCCAGAAATTCGTAGGTCAGGCTGTAGCTGTCGACCGGCTTGTACGCGTCGGGCTCGGCGGCCACGGACCATACATTCGTGTCGACCCCGGTGAGCATCTTGCGGGTGAAGAACGCGGGCCCGGTGGGCAGGCAGTCGGTCTCGTCAGCCGTGCAGATGGCATCGAAGGGAACGTCCGGCCACCTCGTGGCCGTGTCCTCGGTCAGTGAGGAGCAGTCCGTGGCGGTGCAGCGTTCCTTGTAGGTGAACTCCACGGTGCCGGAGGGCTTGCCGGTGAACAGGGTGTCGGAGCGCTGACCGTACTTGATCTCTTCGAGGTAGCCGCCACGCGTGTAAGCGGCGAGCTTCGTCTTGTCGCCGTTCTTGGCGTAGTGGTTCGTATCCGCCTTGTACCAGTAGGTGGAGGCGTTGCCGTGGACGTCGGTGACGAGGTCGAGGTTCCAGCGCCATGCCTGGGTCTTGGCACGGCCGGAGAAGCCGGTTCCGGAGGAGTAGCCGGGCTCGCCCGAGTCGTCGCCGAAGACGGGGGCGGTCCAGACCGAGTTGGTGCGCTCGGTACCCGCGCCGGGGAGTTTGTTCAGACCGAAGGTGTACGTGGTGCCGTCGCCGGTGACGACCTTCCAGTACTCGCCCTTGCCGTCCCCCTTGCCGGCGACGATGTCGTCGCCGTCGTCGCCGTTGTCGGCGCCGGTCTCGTGGGTGACCTGGGAGGCGTCGTCGTTCTTCAGGTGCCAGACGCCCTTGGCGTCGTCCTTGACAAGTTCGGTGGCCTTGCCGTTGAGGACAAGTGAGGCGTTCTCGTACTTCCAGCACTGGTCGGACTTGTCGGGCTGCCCGTCATCCTCGCACGAGCCGTATTTGCGCTCGATGTAGGAAGAGGTGAGGTCGAAGCCTTCACCGAGCATGGAGCCCTGGTTGTTGGTGTTCGAGGTACGCCCGTCGATGCTGCCGGAATCGTAGGAGAGCGAGAGCGACGGGGCGGGGCCGGCTGCTGCGGGCGGAACGCTGATCGGGTACGACCAGGTGAACGCCCCCGAGGAGCCGCCCGCTTCCCAGCTGGAGGAAGCTGCGAGGGGGGTTGCCTTGTAGTCACCGGACGCGGATGCCGGAGCAGCGGCGGTCGCCGTCACGGCGAAGACACCTGCTGCTGCCGGGGCGCTGTCGGCCGCGGTCGTCTGTGGCAGGGAGACCTGAGCGGAGACGTTCTGCTTCGTGGTGTCGTTTCTGGACGGGATGGGTGTCTGTGTACGGCACTTGGCCTTCTGCGGGCTGGTGAGCGCACAGGCGGGCAAGGAGACCAGTCCGAGACGAGGTCCCCAGTTGCCGCCGATCGCGTCGGCGAAGGTGGAGTAGTCGACGCTGATCCGGGCGGTGCCGGGGGACTCGGCTGCGGCGGTGAGCACGACGCCGGTGACGCCCGCGCGGCGTGCTGCCTTCTGGTCGAGCACGCTCACCGTGGCAGTGCCTGTGGCGGCAGCGGTCTGCTTCCCGCCGCGTGCGGTCGCCTTCGCAGGGCGGGGCGCGGTCACCAGGACGGGGCCCGTTCCCGGCTTGCCGGATATCCTCTGCGTGCTGTGTGAGGCCTTCGGCCAGTGGGCGGCGCGCTCGCTGCGTGCCTGTGCGGCCTGCTTGTCGTTGGCGGCTCTGTTCTTCGCCACCCGCTCGCGAGCCTCCTTCGCCCCGAACGCGGAGACCGTCCTGACCTTGCTCACGCGGGGCTCCGTGGCGTCCGGACGTCCCAGCGGATCCGCCGCGACGGCGAGAGGGGTGAGCCCCGCCGGGACGGACAGGATCAGGACCAGCGCTCCGACCACGGGGATACGGAGCTTCCGGGCGCCCGAGGCAGGACGGCGTCTTCCGCCGTGTTTCAGGAACGAGGGGAAGGTTCTGGACACAGACACGTCTTCTTCTCCAGGAGATGCCGCCGTCCGGCAATGAGCGGCGGCGATGTGGCGGAGCAGGGCTGGGAACAGGCGGGGCCGCCGCGAAGGCCGGCCCCGCTGCTTGCGGTCTGGGGTGGGGCGTGTCAGGTGCCGACGATTTCGTCTACCTGGCCTTCGTCGCCCAGTGCTCCTGACCAGATCCGGATATCGTCGATCCGCCCAGGCAGGTAGTTGCCCCAGGCGCCGAGGTATCCCTTGCCGACGGAGAACTCACCGCTGCCGACCTGCGCGGTGTAGGCCTTGGCGTCGTCGCCCTGAGGGGATGCCGTGAGATAGAGCTGGATGGTGCCGTCCTGGGCGTTGTGGACACCAGTGAGGCGGACCTCGGAGTCGAGCACGGCTTCTTCCTTGCTGACGACCGATGCCCCTGTGCCGTCTGCGGTCAGACGGCCGAAGTGCCACCGGCCCACCGGAACGGTCTTGTTCACGGGATTGCCGTTCTCGTCAAGGACCGGTTCGTCGTTCTCGTCGAGTTCGGGCTCCTGTTGGGTGCCGGTCTTCTCGAACCACAGGCTCCAGGAAGATCCGGTCGCCGTGCGCTGACCGAGGATCTGGGCCTTGTAGCCATCCGGCTTTTTCACGATCCCGGCAGCGTCGACGACCGCCTGTGTCGTCACTGTGAACGAACCCGAGTCATCAACCACCGGGCCCGGCGTGCTTCCGGCCCCTGTTGTGCCGTCCAGTACCAGTTCGTCGCCGACGAGAGAGGCACCGGAGGAGAGGGTCAGGGTTCCGCCGTAGCCAGGAGCACTGTTCGGCAGGGACGTGCCTGTCGCCTGAGCGGGGTTCCAGGAGGCGACAAGTTCCGCAGAGGGATTTCCGCCCGCGTCGAGGAGCCTGCTCTCCTGCTTCACCTGCAAGTCGGTCAATGCGGCCTGCCACACCGCGGCTTCATCGATCACGCCCGGGAAGTAGTCCACGTACGTGCCCGACGAGTGAACGCGCCCGATCTGCAGCGGTCCGGTTGCCGCCCATGGCGTCGTGGACTGCACCGTGCCCTGCGGCTCACCGTTCACGTAGAGGCTGATCGTGTTGTCAACGGCGTTGAACACACCCGCCAGGTGGGTCCATACCTTGGGAACGGCTGCGTTCTTGGAGCTGACCCGCTGGTAGGACCACGTCCCGCCGGCGGGCGCGTCGGCGCTGGCCTCGCGGAGGGACCACTTCTTGGTGCTCTGCTCGTAGCCCAGAAGGAACGGACTGCGATTCACACCGTCCTGACCCATCACGGTGGCGTTGCGCGTGTCCGTGTCCAGGCGGACCCACGCGCCCACGGTGTACGAGGCGCGTGTGTCGATGACGGGGCCCGCTGTCGCGGCGTAGCCACTGGTGCCGTTGAGACTCAGGCCGCTGTCTGTGACCTTCTCGGCCGGACTGGTGTCCGTGGCCGGTTTGACCGTGATCTCACCGCGACGTCCTTGGGTGGTTCGGACCGCGCCACCGGCGAGGGTGGCGTTGTCCCGGAGGTCGGGGTCGGCAGTGGAGGAGTCCACCGCCTCATTGCCCGAGTCGTGGAAGTTCCATCGCCCGACCGGCCCATCGCCCTCCTTGACGACGAAGTCGACGGAGTTGCCTGCCCCCGGGCCGTAGGTGTCCTTCGCTTCCACCTGCAGGGTCATCGTGCCCGAGGTCGGAGGGACAGGAGCAATCTTCACGGTCGCCCCGGGCACATAGGCCGACCATGCATTGTCGGTGGACAGCTTGTACCGGTACGCCGTGTTGACGTCACCTGCCGCCGGACCAAGGGTGAAGGCCCCCGCCAGGCCGGGCTTGCCGCCCGGGGTGCAATCATTCGGCAGGCATTGGGTGTACGGGCCAGTGCTGCTGAACGTGATGGTGGGGGGCTTGGGTGCCTTGCTGTCGACCTTGAAGTAACACCAGCCGGTTGTGGAAGCGTTCGACGGGCCGGCCAGGTATTCGGACCCGTAGTACGAACGGGTCCAGGCCCGGTAGCGGTACAGCGTGTTCTCTTCCAACGTGGTGGGAAACGAGTCGGTGACCTTGACGTTGTCGCCGATCGGGCTGGACGGAGCCAGCATGTCCCCCGTCGCCTTGGTCCAAGTCGTACCGGTCTTCTTGTCCAGAGACATGACGATCCGCAGACTCGCACCTCGCTCTCCGCCTGATTCCGTCTGGGCCGTGGCCGTCAGTGCAGGGGTGGGATCGGTGGCGATCGCCGGGGCGGATTCTGTGGTCGTGCACGTCTGGCTGGATCCCGTGACCAGGCCGATGGCGCTCGGCTTGGCGGGCTTGCCGACGTAGTCGACGCTCAGGACCGCGTCATCGTCGAACCGCTTCCACGAGATCGTGTCCTTCTCGTCCTTGGCCATCAGCATCAGCGTCAAGCGCGAGATCTTTCCGGCGGCGAAGTTCCGGACGGTCGGTGTCAGATTCTCGTCGGGTTCCGGTGCGTAGTCGTGGAACTCGATCGGGGCACGTGGCTGGGACGGACTGCAGTTGCTGCCTCGGCCCGCGGACACGTTCCGGTCGCCCATCTGGTCCAGCTTCGTGGGGCCGGGCCACTTCGATGACGGCGAGATGTTGTTCGTTCGTTCCAGATCGACCCATCGGGCGTCGCAGGAGAACGACCACGTCTCCGTGACCGCGAACCGGGCGTCCAGAATGTGCTTCCCCTTCAGCTTGCCCGGGTCGAATTCGAAATACATCCGGTTCACGTAGCCGTTGCCGCAGTAGTACGAGATGCCGCCGATCACCGCGGATCCACACTTGCCCACGCTCATGCCGTTGTCGCCGCCGGAGAAGTTCCAGAACACATCACCGTCCGAGGACAGCACCGTTCGCTCCGACTCGTTCAGCTCGATCGACGGGTCGATGTACAGCGGGAAGTCGGCCTCGTCAGTGGCTGCCAGAAGCTCGGGGTCCGGCTCGACCGTCACAGATTTTTCGGTAACCGCCAAGCTGAGAACCGAGGACGCGTCACCCGCCCCCGGACCGGCCAACGGGTCGCCCTCTTCCTCGGGGCCTGCCGGCACGGGCGCATCCGCATCGGCCTGAGCCGGTCCGGCCAGGTACAGCGAGCGTTGCGCGGCGGCGGGGGCGGTGTCGTCGCCCGCCGAGTTCCACATCTGTGCCGCCGGCGAGCGGAACACCGGGCGGCCGTTGCCGTCCAGCGCGTCCACGCCACCCCCGGCACTGGACCGGACCGTCAGATTCTCCGTGCCGAGCCGGTATTCGATACGGGCCAGCGCCGGGTTGGCCGCGGCCTCGGGAGTCTTCACCGCCAGGACCTGACGAAAGCCTTCGACCGTCGCAGTGAGGACAAGGTCCACATCGGGCAACACGTTCTCGTAGACCGCGCGCGTGCCGTCAAGTCGCGGAGCGGGCAAGGTGCCCGGCCAGCCCAGCGAAACCGACTGTGCACCCTCTGCGATCGTGACCAAGTTCGCCCCGGCACCACCGGGTGAGAAGGACAGATCCACGGCTGCGGCCTTCGGGCCAACCGAACCGTCGGTTTTCTTCACCAGAGTCGCATCGGGATCCACCCAACCGCCGTCCCGGGCGGCGACCCTGACCGGCGCGACCGACTTCTCCAGCGTGAACGTCGTCCCGTCAGGATTGGCGAACACCGTCTCCCTCTCGGTGCGCTCCTCCACGACCTCCACACGTTCACCCGCTCCGGCCGCAGCAGCCGACGCTCTCGATTCCGGTGACGCCGACTCCCCCACGACGCCCCCGAAGGACGCGGGGGAAGCTGCAGCCTGCGAGGTCAGAGCAGGGATCGAGCCCGCCACCGTGGCCGCGACAGCCAGCGCACACGCACCGTGACGCGCTCGACGCCACAACTCACCGTTCACAGATCCCGCCCCACTGACCACATAGCCTTTACAAAAGTCAGCCAAATATGAGGTCAAGATCACGGTCGGTCAAGAGTGACCTGGGTCACCCAGTGGATGGGTTGCGACAGTGAAGACATCGAGCCCACCGAGGGGAACTTGATCACCATGGTTACGTGAAAACAGACCGCAGGGTTCAATAAGTCATGGGAACTCTGGCTCCAGCAGGCCGACTCGCTCACCTGGCACGCCCGCACATCGCCGACAGGTCCTTCACTCCGCACCGCATCCCGTTCCGCAGTGCGAACGTCACTCACCTCGGATCGAGAGGCCCCCGGAGGCGCACGCGGGCTCCACCCGGAGCCATGACCACCGGCACAGGAGCGAGTGAACGGCGCGCGCCCCCGCTGAGACGGTGGTTTTCACGCAACTCTGTGTAACGGGCAAGGGATTCGCGGTGTGGCTGTGCGGACAGAGATCTGCCGGGTCCTCGGCGCCCAAATACCTCCAGACTCGGCATTCATGATGCCTCGTCAGGGATGCGGCACCACATGCGAGCTGCGCCTGCGCCCCGCAGGAGGCAGTGCGCCTCGGTCGACCGGGCGCCGCGAACGACGGCAACCCACGCCGCTTCACGGTGACCGTGGGGGCCTGAGCCGCCGACTTCGGCCTTCACCGAGGCGCGCCGGGGCGCGCCGGTGCGGGCCCCCAAGGTCAGACGGGCGGCATCAGATCGCTCTCGCTGATGGTGTACGTCAGCAGGGGGTAGACGAAGTCCGCTTCATTGTTCTCACGGCGCCGCAGTCGGTAGAACTCGCGCTGCTGCTCATCGTCGGCCGACATGAGGTGCGCACCCTGCGGGAGGTGTGCATGTCCATCGCGAAACCGAACGAGGGTCTTTGACGTTCGAAACGTTACGCCCAGCCATTGGTTGTCCGCCGCCTGGACCGGCGCGTCCAATACAATTTTGTGCTTGAGTCGTCGATTCGAGTCGACGGAGAACGCGACGACGCTGTTGTGGGCGAGGGGGATCTCGAACTTCTCGCCACCGGACTCCTTTGATTCGAAGATCAGCTTCCTCGGCGGGCCCGCTTCGGGATGCTCGTAGCAGGAGAAGACAGCGATGAACGACTCGTCGGCCAGATCGAGGGCTTGATCGGAATGGCTTCCCATGGTCTTGTAAGCGTTCGTGTAGCTCTCGATGAGAGCGTTGTTGAACCCGACGGAAAGCTCCGCACGCTCTTGGATCTGTCGCGCCAGCCGTTCGTGCACCGCCCGGAAACGCTGCGTCGGACTGCCGTATCGAGTGGTCGTGCGTACCAGAGGCACACCACCCGCATCGTCGACCTTGGTGAGCACGGCGCCCCGCCGGCCCTTTCCTACGTCTTCCCAACGAGCCGACGCGGACAGCTCCGCAAAGAGATTTTCCTCGATCGACAAAGCGCACGAAATTATCTCGTCCGGGATCCTAGACCCGAGGGGCAACGTAATCTCCCGTGTTCATGCTGAAGAGAAATTTGTCGCCGTAATCGATGAAGGACGAGGTCCTGTTCTCCTCGGCGTACAACCTGCGCAGATCGTCCATGCCGGCCGGTGTGGGTGGCTCCAGCTTCACCAGATCTCCGGCCAATTTGAGGAACGTGTTGCCGTTCTTGTGAACGGCTTCGGTGCTCGAACAGCGCACCACATATCCCAGGCGGGTCGGGAGTGACTCGGCGTCCAACACCGAGGGCCGGATCTCGTGCGTGTACAAGCGGTTGGTGGACAGTGGCATGAAGAAAACGGAGCCGGGATAGAGGGTCACGGTGAACTGCGGAGGGAGCGCGACCCCGTCGTGCTCTCCGGTCGACCCCTTGAGGCGGAAGTGGAGTCTGGTCAGCCCGCTGGCGCCCTTCACACCGTAGTCGAAGGCATCTTCGGCCAGGGGCCGCAGTTTTTCGAGCCGGTCATAGAAGGTGCAGAAGGCCATGATGCCGTTGACGGGCATGTCCTTGGTCTTGTCGGCATGGGCCGAGATCTTGGCCTTGGACTGCTTGCGCTCGGCCGTGGCAAGGGTGTTGTGATAGAGCTGCGCGAGGACATGATTCAGCGGTGCCTGGTTCCGGAAGACCGCGGCAGCCTCGCGGTTCAGAGCATCGACGATATGCGTGTCGGTGGGGCGAAAGCTCTCGGTCGGCCCCGAGAGATTCGTGGAGCACCGGAGCAGGCGGAAATGCAGTTCGTCATCGTTTCGTGTGACGGGCGTCAGATAGATTCCGCTGCGATGGGCCGTTCCAGGCTTGGTGGACTCCGTCAGGGACTGGAACGCGTGCTCCTCACCGATGCGTCCGAAGTAATCGGTGTCGAGTCCGAAAAAGCGCCGGTAGTACACGCCGACGCCGTGTACGCCGATGGGCACTCGGCCGAGGCCGACGAGGGCCCAGGGTCTATCGGCGTCCTCGTGGTAGCCGTGCGACAGCTCGCGGATGACGAACACCCGTGCAGCCGCCTTCAGTTGGCGGCCGCTGATCCCGGATATGTCGCCACACAGGTAGACGTTCTTCTGCGCGAGGTCGGGCGAACCGGAAGCAAGGTCCTCCGGCGTGATCGTGGACCCGAAGAAGTCCCTGATCAGGTCATTGTCCTGCAACATCGAAGGTGCGACCAAGATGTTGCTCGAATTCTCGATGCGGGCTTCTGTGAGCTCTGTTGCGTACATCAAACGGCACCTGCCACTCGCGGATCCTGATGGATTACTCAAAACCGTGGACATGGCAACGGCCCGCATTCATCCGCGGGTGCCCGCCCACGGCTGGACGAAAGACCCTAGTTCTGCGGTGCAAGGGTGCGCAGGACGCAGAACTCGTTGCCCTCGGGGTCTGCCATGACCACCCAGTTCCGGTTCGGGCCCTGGCCCACATCCGTCCTGGTGGCGCCAAGCCCGAGCAGTCTGGTCACCTCGTCCTCGGTGCTGCCGTCGATCGGGCTGACGTCGAGGTGGAGCCTGTTCTTCACGGTCCTGCCCTCGGGCACCTGAATGAACAGCAGAGTGGGCGACATCTGGCGGGCCCGGACATCCTCGATGGTCGGCACCCAGGAGCCGATCTCGACCTTGTCCTGGCTCCGGTCGATCACCTTGAAGTCCAGGACCTCGCACCAGAAGGCCGCGAGCCTCTCCGGATCGTGGCAGTCAACTGCCAGTTCGGTGAACCTACTTGTCATGACTCTCCCAGATAGCACGGACGGGCCTCAGGTTACGCTGCCCGGCATCCGGGTCCCTCGTTGAACGGATCGACCACGTGCACGTTGAATTCACCGGCCGCGTCATCGAGTGGCGGGGGCCTTCACCGTTCTACTTCGCCGCCGTGCCGGCCGAACAGGCCGCCGACATCCGCGAGGTGGCCGCGCTGGCCACGTACGGCTGGGGCGCGGTCCCCGTGGACGCGCGCATCGGCGAGACCGCGTTCACCACGTCGCTCTTCCCCAAGGACGGCGGCTACCTGCTGCCGCTCAAGAGCGCGGTCCGCAAGCCGCAGGGGCTCTCGGCGGTTGACGAGGTGACCGTGGCCGTGACCGTTCGCGTTTAGGCCAGCGCTCCCGCGCGTGCGTCACGATCCACGCGACGGCGAGTACGACACCGGCAACCCCCACGGTTCGGGCCAGGACCTCGGCAGTCGACCATGCTGATCCGGCCGCAGGAAGCAGCACGGGGTGCCCCCTGTCCGGCGGACAGGGGGCACCCCGTGCCAGGCGATGCGTGCGGAGGTCAGCAGCCGCCGCAGTTGTAGTACGTCACGTCCCAGTGGTTGCCCTCGTCGGCGTAGACGTTGCCGGAGCCCGACTGGTACTGGGGGGCACCGTCACCACGCACACCGATGTAGGTGAAGACGTTGTGGACGTAGTTGGTGAGGCAGGTCGACTTGGCGAAGTCGAGCTTGTAGCCGTTCCAGTGCGAGTACGTGCCGCCGGCGTGCCCGGTCTCGGTGCCGCCGGTGATGTTCAGCGCGCAGCCGGTGGCGCTCTTGAGGGTCTGGGCGCCCTGGGCGGTGGCCAGGTTGAGCTGGTCGAACGAGGTGCAGGTGGCGACGTTGCGGTCGGAGCAGCCACCGGAGGACGACCAGGTGATCCCGGAGGAGCTGAACCGGGCGGTGGCCTGGGCGTGCGTGAGCTTGGTGACGGCGTGGGCCTGGGTGGCACCACCGCCGAGGACGCCGACGCCCGGGGCGAAGAGGACGCCGAGGACGAGGGCGAGTGCGGTCAGGACGGGGCGCAGTCTCATACGGGACACCATGGGGGGACTCCTCCTGCTCATGACAAATGGATGCAGGGAGATACTGCCCGAGTTCTACGCGCGTCCGCCAGAGGGTGGCGGCATCGGCGGGCAGTAATTGAGCGGGCGTTCGGCCGATGTTCATGAGCCCCTCCCGATGCGCACCCCACCCCTAGATGTTGAACGTTGAAATAGATTGCGCTACAGTCAATCTCGTTGAAGGTTAAACAATCACTTCGACCCCGCTCGTTCACGTCCCCAAGGAGGAGCCATGGCTCTGTTCGGCCGCAAGAACAACAACGCCCCCGCCACCACCACCACCACCGTCGCCCCCGCTGTCGACCCGGCCCTGGCCGCCCTCACCGGCGAGTACACGATCGACCCGGCGCACAGCAGCATCGGTTTCACCGTGCGCCACGCGATGGTCACCAATGTGCGCGGCACCTTCGGTGAGCACGAGGGCACGCTGAAGCTGGACGGCTCGAACCCGGCGAACTCCACCGCTTCGCTCGACGTCAAGATCGCCAGCGTCGACACCGGCATCGCCGACCGCGACGGCCACCTGGTCAGCGGCGACTTCTTCGACGCCGAGAAGTTCCCGCTCATGACGTTCCGCTCCACGCAGGCCGAGCAGCTCGGCGGCGACACGTACCGTGTCACCGGTGACCTCACCATCAAGGACGTCACGCGTCCGCTCTCCATCGACCTGGAGTTCAACGGCTCCGCCACCGACGTCTACGGCAACGAGCGGGTCGGCTTCGAGGGCAGCACGAACATCCTGCGCTCCGACTGGGGCCTGACCTGGAACGCGGCGCTGGAGACCGGCGGCGTGATGGTCAGCGACAAGGTCAAGCTCAGCTTCGACATCTCCGCGATCAAGTCCGCCGCGACCCAGGCCTGACACGTACCGCCGTCCGACGCGTACCGTCCCCCGGCGCCTGCCGCCGTCCGACGCGTACCGCCGCCGGCCGACTCTTCGGCACCGCACCACGCCTGAACCCGAGCGCGCCCGCTCTCGCCTCCCCCGCCGGGGAGGGAGGCGGGCGCTCGGCGTTGCCCGGCGGCGCGGCGCGGCCCCGTCACGCCCGGCGGGCGGCGACCGCGCGGTTCACGTCTTCGGTGATCAGGTCGGCGTTGATGGCCGCGGCGGCCTGCACCCCGGCAGCGGCGGCGGCGACGACCTTCCCCCTCGGGTCGGCGACATTGCCGGCCACCCAGATGCCGGGCACCTCCGTCGCCCCGGCCGGATCGGCGGCGACGTACGTCCCGAGCACCCGGCCCTCCGCCTCCATCCCGACCGCCTCCAGTCCCAGGCCCGCGAGGAAGTCCGCGCGGGCGGTGAATCCGGGGTGCACCACGACGGCCTCGCGCGGGATCACCCGGCCATCCGCCAGCCGCACCCCGGTGAGCCGGTCGTCCGTCACTTCGAGGCCGGCCACCTCGCCGTCGACCACGGCGATGCCGCGGGCGGCCAGCTGTTCGTACTCCTCGTCCGTGGGCTCGGGCCCGGTGTGGCGAAAGAGGGTGAGGTCCTCGCTCCACTGGCGCCACATCAGTGCCTGGTGCACGGCCAGCGGGCCGGTGGACAGGATGCCGATCGGGCGGGAGGCGACCTCCCAGCCGTGGCAGTACGGGCAGTGCAGGACGTCGCGCCCCCACCGCTCGGCCACGCCGGGCACCGAGGGCAGCTCGTCGAGCAGGCCGGTGGTCACCAGGAGCCGGCGCGCCACCACCGGCGGCCCGTCCTTCCGTACGACGCGGAATCCCGCGTCACCGGGCAACGGCTCGGCGGCCACCACGGCGTCATCGACGAGCTCTCCCCCGTAACGGGTCACCTCGTCCCGGCCGATGGCCAGCAGCTCCGAGGGCGGGACGCCGTCGTGTCCGAGGTATCCGTGCATGTGCGCGGCCGGGGCGTTGCGCGGCTGTCCGGCGTCGATCACCAGCACCGAGCGGCGCGCCCTGGCCAGGGTCACGGCTCCGCTCAGTCCGGCGGCGCCACCGCCGATCACCACCACGTCGTAGGGGCGGTCCAAAGCGCCGTCCGCGCCTCGGCCGCCGGTCGCGTCACCGGTCGCATTGCTGGTCATGTCGTTCATGAGGAGCACCTCCCTTTCGCCTGGAGCGTGCGCGACACGGCGCCATATCGGCAAGCTTCATTGCCATAGCAGCAAATTGCTGCGCGGGCCGCCCGGCCCCTAGAAGGCGTCTTCCTCCGGATCGCCGACCGTCTGCTCCGACCAGATGACCTTGCCCGTCTCGGTGTAGCGGGTCCCCCAGCGTTCGGCGAACTGGGCGACGAGGAACAGGCCCCGGCCTCCCTCGTCCGTCGTCGCCGCGTAGCGCAGGTGCGGGGAGGTGCTGCTGCTGTCGGAGACCTCGCAGATGAGGTTGCGGTCGTACAGCAGGCGGACCTCGATGGGCGCCGTGCCGTAGCGCACCGCGTTGGTGACCAGTTCGCTCAGGATCAGCTCGGTGGCGAACGCCTCCTCCTCCAGGCCCCGGTCCGCGAGCCACTGGGAGACGTTCTTGCGGACCCCGGCGACGGCCGCCGGATCGGTGGCCACGGCCCACTGCGCGACCTGGTCCGGATCGAGCGTGCGGGTGCGGGCCACGAGCAGCGCGATGTCGTCGTCCGGCCCGTCGTCCAGCAGCGCGTCGAGTACGTCGTCGCAGGTCTCCTCCGGCGTCCGGTCGCGGCCGGCGAGGCCGGCGCGCAGCATGGCGAGGCCGGTGTCGATGTCCCGGCCGCGCCGCTCGACGAGGCCGTCCGTGTAGAGGACCAGACGGCTCCCCTCGGGTACGTGGAACTCGGCCGCCTCGAAGGGCATGCCGCCGATACCCAGCGGAAGCCCGGTCGGGACCTCGGGGAACTCGACCGTGCCGTCGGGGAGGACCAGTACGGGCCCGGGGTGGCCGGCGCGGGCCACCGTGCAGTTCCCGGAGACCGCGTCGTAGATCGCGTACAGGCAGGTGGCCCCGGCGACCTCGGCACCGTCGTCGTCGGCCTCGTCCCGGTCGATCCGCATGACCATTTCGTCGAGATGGCCGAGGAGTTCGTCGGGGGCGGGATCCAGCGAGGAGAAGTTGTGGACGCTGGTGCGCAGCCGCCCCATGGTGGCCGCGGCGTGCAGCCCGTGGCCGACCACGTCGCCGACGACCAGCGCCACCCGGGCTCCGGACAGCGGGATCACGTCGAACCAGTCGCCGCCCACCCCCTCGTGTGCGGGCAGATAGCGGTAGGCGACATCGAGGGCGTTCTGCTCGGGCAGGCCGCGTGGCAGCAGGCTGCGCTGCAGCGTCACGGCCAGTGCGTGCTCCCGCGTGTAGCGGCGGGCGTTGTCCACGCCGACCGCGGCCCGCGCCACCAGTTCCTCCGCGAAGGACACGTCGTCGTCGGCGAAGGGTTCAGACTCTCCCGAGCGCCAGAAGTTGGCCATGCCCAGGACCGTGCCGCGCGCGTGCAGCGGCACCGAGATGAGCGAGTGGAATCCCTGCTCCCTGAGCCGCTCGGCCACGTCGGGGTCCCAGTTCCGCCAGCCCAGCATCGTGAAGTCGTGCTTCAGATCGGAATCGTCGCTGTGCACCCGCATGGCCCGGGTCCGGTCGGGGACGAAGTCCACCACATGTCCGACCGGGTACAGCGGATGGTCCTCGCGGACCGCCGCGACGGAGGTGCGGCGCATCGCCAGCGTGCCGCCCTCCGGAGTGACCGGCTCGTCGCCGCGCCGTACGGGGTCGGCGAGGTCGACCGACGCGGCGTCGGCGAAGCCGGGCACCGCCACGCCCGTCAGCTCCTGGGTCGTCCGGGTCACATCGAGGGTGGTACCGATCCGGGCCCCGGCCTCGTACAGGAGCAGCAGCCGTTCGGTCGCCAATTCCGCCTGTCCCGTGACCGCGCGAAGTTCGGTGGTGTCGCGCAGCGTCACCACGGTGCCGGGCGGCCCGCCGTTCGCGTCGGTCGGGCGGAGGTTGACGGCCAGCATCCGGCTGCCGGCCCGCAGCACCTCGTCCGTGACGGTCTGGCCGGAGACGAGCAGTTCGGTGGCACCCGGGTCCAGCCCCAGGTCCGCCACCGTCCGGCCCTCGGCGTCCGGGGGCAGGTCAAGGAGTCTGCGTGCCTCATCGTTGGCCAGGATCAGCCGCCGGTCGACCCCGATGATCAGGACACCCTCGCGGACCGCGTGCAGTACCGCGTCGTGGTGCTCGTACATCCGGATCATCTCGGCGGGTCCGAGCCCGTGCGTCTGACGGCGCAGCCGTCTGCTCACCAGCGCCGCGCCACCCACCGTGAGCGTGAGGGCGGCCACCGCGGCGGCGATGCTCAACCGGATGGAACGATCGGCCACGCTGTTTACCGACCTGTCGGTGAGTCCGACGGCCACCAGGCCGACGACCGAACCGTCGGACCGGGTGACAGGCACCACTGCTTCGATCGAAGGCCCCAGGGTGCCGGAGCCGCTCTGGGTGAAGCCCTTACCGGTCAGCGCCTTCTTGTACGGGCCGACGAAGTGCTTGCCGATCAGCGCGGGATTCGGGTGGGTATAGCGGATAGCCCGGGCGCTGGTCACGACGACGTAATCGACATGGGCCTCCTTGCGGACCTCCTCCGCGCGTGGCTGCAGGATCGCGGTGGGGTTCTTGCTCTCCAGCGCCTGCACGATCCCCGGCGAGTCGGCGAATGTCTGGGCCACGCTCAGTGCGCGGGTCCGGGCCTCTTGCAGGCTGTCACTGCGGCCCTGCACCACCAGCGCGGTCGCAGCGCCGGCGACGAGCAGCATGACGAGCCCGAGCACGAAGCAGAACACCTGGCCGGCCACGGTGCGCACACTGAACAGGGACAGCAGTTCGCGGCCCACGGAGCGGTGGGACATGTGCAGGTCGGGCAGCTCGGGGGCGGCTTGGCCCGAGCGCCCCCCATCGTGCCGATGCGATCGCCGGACGGAGCCTCGCAGCCGCGCCCGAAATCGGCCGATACCAGACATAACTTCAGGTTTAGCATGAATCGCACCTGCCCGAGGTCTCGCTGGTCAGCGGCTCAGAACCCGCCCCCGTCGAATCCTCCGCCGCCACCGAAATCGCCTCCTCCGAATCCTCCGCCGTCGAATCCCGACGAGTCGAAGTCGGCCCCGGAGACGTCTCCGCCGCTCCAGTCCCCGCCGGAGCCGAAGTCGCCGCCGCCGTACTCCGCCGCGTACGCGGGGCTCGACAGCATGGAGCCGAGCGCGGTGCCGACGAGCAGGCCGGGGAGCAGGCCGCCGCCGAAGTAACCGCCCGCCCACGGACCGTACGCCGGGCCCGCCTCCCAGTACGGGCGGCGGCCCTCGCCGGTCTCGACGGTGCGGCTCAGCGGCTCCTCGCCCGCGCGCAGCCGGACCTCGTCCGCCGCGCAGACCGGGACCTCGCGTGCCGTTCCGCCGGACGGGGACCACCGGACGTCGGTGACCGAGGGGCCGTGGCGCGGGTCGAAGAAGCACGGCGGGCGCCGGACCGGCAGCTCGCCGCCGGTCCGGCGGGCCTCCAGGACGGCGAGGGAGAAGCGGCCGTCCTCCAGTGCCCGGGTGACCCCGCGCACTTCGGACGGGCGCCGGGCCTTCGACATACGGGTCTTCGCGGTCTCGTACGAGTCGAGCGCCCGCTCGTAGTCCGCCCGCATGACGTCGTCCGCGCCCGCCTCGGCGGGGTGGAAGTCCAGCCGGTCCAGGGTTTCGCCGTACGCGGTGATGTCCTCGTCCACGACGACCCGGAGCCTGTCGAGCGCGGCCCGCTCCTCGGCCTCCTTGCGCCTGCGGTTGCGGCGGGCGAGCGCGTAGGCCGTGCCGCCGCCCAGCACCAGGACCGCGCCGACCGTGATCAGCCCGATGGCGGACGACGATCCTCCGCCGGACGAGCCGCCCCAGGAGGCGGGGGCGCTGCCCCGGGCCTGTTCCACGGCCCGGTCGACGAATGCGTTCAGCTGGGTCGCGGCGTCGGTGCCCGTGCCGGGCGCCTTCACCGCGGCGGTGAGGTTGTGGACCGCCCGGGTGGACATGACCTGGGGGTCGGCGCCCGCGTCGAAGCCGTTGCCGAGGCGGACCGCGTAGACGCCGGTGATTCCGGTGTCGGTGCGCAGGGTGGCCAGCAGGGTCTTCGCCGGGAACGCGGAGGTCTGCGGCAGTACCGCCACGAACACCGGCTTGTCGGCGTCCTTGATCTTCTTCGTCAGGGCGGCGGCCTGCCCCGGTGACAGCTGGCCGGACGCCGCGGGGTCGACGTACACCGGGCTTTTTCGCAGCGCCTGCGCGACATCGTCGACGGTGGCCGCCCGGGTCGACGACGGCGCACCGGGCGCCATGCCCAGGACGGCCGCCGCCAGGATCAGCAGCAGGCCGGCCAGCATCGCCGGGAACAGCCTGTTCCGCATAGTTCGAAGTTAACCCGGATGGGTGGCGGGTGCGACAGCCCGGCCCGCTCCGGAAGGGGTGCGACAGCCCCGGACCGCCGCGCTCGTCCGCCCCGGGGTGAGGCGGGCGGGGTCGCGATCGATGTGCGCCACGTCGCGTGCGACGGCGACGACCCCGGCTTCGGGATCAACATCCTTGATCTCGTCAACGACGTTGCCCCGCAAAGGGTTACATGAACCGCCGTCGCATTTCTGCCGCCGCCCTGCCGAGCAGATCTACCACCCGTGACCCTGCCCCGCCCCGTCGGGCCCACGGCAACTGCGCCATGGGCCCGTCCCCCGCACGGCCTACTCCGTCGGCTCGACGCCCGCGCGCAGCAGCCCGTAGGTGTATGCGTCCTCCAGGGCCTGCCAGGACGCGGCGATGACGTTCTCGGCGACGCCGACCGTCGCCCAGTCGCCGGCGCCGTCGCCGGTGGTGATGAGGACTCGGGTGGTGGACTCGGTGCCGGTGCGGCCTTCGAGGATGCGGACCTTGTAGTCGACCAGCTCCAGCTTGGCGAGCTGGGGGTAGATGCGTTCCAGGGCGACGCGAAGCGCCCGGTCGAGGGCGTTGACGGGGCCGTTGCCCTCGGCGGTGGCGACGATGCGTTCGCCCTTGGCCCAGAGCTTCACGGTGGCCTCGTTGGCGTGGGTGCCGTCGGGGCGGTCCTCGACGATGGCGCGCCAGGATTCGGTGCGGAAGTAGCGGCGTACCCGGCCCTCGGCCTCGGCGCGCAGCAGCAGTTCGAAGGAGGCGTCGGCGGCCTCGTACGTGTAGCCCTTGAGCTCGCGCTCCTTGACCCGCTCGACGACCCGGCCGACGAGCGCCCGGTCGCCGCCGAGGTCGATGCCGAGCTCCTTGCCCTTGAGCTCGATGGAGGCGCGGCCCGCCATGTCGGAGACCAGCATCCGCATGGTGTTGCCGACCAGGGCGGGGTCGATGTGCTGGTAGAGGTCGGGGTCGACCTTGATCGCGGAGGCGTGCAGTCCGGCCTTGTGAGCGAAGGCGGAAACACCCACATAGGGCTGGTGGGTGGAGGGAGTGAGGTTGACGACCTCGGCGATGGCGTGCGAGACGCGGGTCATGTCGGCGAGCGCGCCCTCGGGCAGGACCGCCTTGCCGTACTTGAGTTCCAGGGCCGCGACGACGGGGAAGAGGTTGGCGTTGCCGACCCGCTCGCCGTAGCCGTTGGCAGTGCACTGGACGTGGGTGGCGCCCGCGTCGACGGCGGCCAGGGTGTTGGCGACGGCGCAGCCGGTGTCGTCCTGGGCGTGGATGCCGAGCCGGGCGCCGGTGTCGGCGAGCACGGTGGCGACGACGGCCTGGACCTGGGCGGGGAGCATGCCGCCGTTGGTGTCGCAGAGGATGACGACATCGGCGCCGGCCTCGGAGGCGGCGCGAACGACGGCCTTGGCGTACTCGGGGTTGGCGCGGTAGCCGTCGAAGAAGTGCTCGCAGTCCACGAAGACCCGGCGGCCCTGCTCGCGGAGGTAGGAGACGGTGTCGACGACCATCTCCAGGTTCTCTTCGAGGGTGGTGCGCAGCGCGAGTTCCACATGGCGGTCGTGGGACTTGGCGACCAGCGTGATGACCGGGGCCCCGGACTCCAGCAACGCCTTGACCTGGGGGTCCTCGGCTGCCCTGCCACCGGCCCGGCGGGTCGCGCCGAAGGCGACCAGCTCGGCGTTCTTGAATTCGATCTCCTGCTGCGCGCGGGCGAAGAACTCGGTGTCGCGGGGGTTGGCGCCGGGCCAGCCGCCCTCGATGAAGCCCACGCCGAAGTTGTCCAGGTGCCGGGCGATGGTCAGCTTGTCCGCGACCGTCAGGTTGATGCCTTCACGCTGGGCCCCGTCGCGCAGGGTGGTGTCGAAGACATGGAAACTGTCGTCGGTGGGCTTGGCCTTGGTGGTCATGCTGGTCTGACTCCTGTCGGATGAGCGGATCCGGACGATCTGGCTCCACTTGCCCCCATCATCCCGCGTGCGTCTCGCGCCGACCGAGGTGATGGCCGGAAAACGAAAAAACCCCTCGCGGGTGCGAGAGGTCTGCGCGCGGGTCTGGGGCACGGTGGCCGTGCCGTACATGGTGGTACGGGACGGTCACTGCGGACCGGCGCGCCTGCTGCCGATAATCATGGCGTTCGAGGGCACGGAAGCAGTTTTGCACAAGGCCGCCTCCGTGCCCCGGCCCGTCTCAGGATGCGGGCGTGACGCTCGTCGCGCCGGACGGCTCCGCGCCCGCCCGGTCCGCGTCCTTGGCACCGACCCGGCCCAGGTCGATGTCGCGGGTCTCGCGCATGGTCAGGTAGACGACCAGGGAGACCGCCGCGCAGCCGGCTACGTACCAGTAGAAGCCGGACTCGATGCCCGCCTTCTTGAACCAGAGCGCCACGTATTCGGCGGTGCCGCCGAAGAGCGCGTTGGCGATGGCGTACGGGAGGGCGACGCCCAGGGCGCGGATGCCGGTCGGGAAGAGCTCCGCCTTCACACAGGCGTTGATCGAGGTGTAGCCGGTGACGACGACCAGCGCGAGCAGCGCCAGGCCGAACGCGGGCCAGAACGTGCCCGCGTGCTTGAGCATCGTCATGATCGGCACGGTCAGGAAGGTGGAGCCGACGGCGAAGGTGATCAGCAGCGGGCGGCGGCCGATCCGGTCGGAGAGCATGCCGGCCAGCGGCTGGATGCACATGAAGACGAACAGGGCGCAGAAGCTGACGAGCGAGGCGGTGGGCTTGTCCATGCCCGCGCTCTTGGAGAGGAACTTGGAGAGGTAGGTCGTGTAGGTGTAGTACGCCACGGTCCCGCCCATGGTCAGCGCCATCACCAGGAACGCCTCGCGCTTGTGCCGCCAAAGCGCCTTCAGCGTGCCGCGGTCGGCCTCCTCGGCGGCGCCGGACTCCGCGTACACCTCGGTCTCCAGCATCGAGCGGCGCAGGTAGAAGACGATCGCGGCGCCGAGCGCGCCGACGATGAACGGGATGCGCCACCCCCAGCTGTGCAGGGCCGCCTCGGACATGTTGCGCTGGAGGACGATCTGCAGGCCGAGGCCGACGAGCTGTCCCGCGGTCATGGACACGTACTGGAAGCTGGAGGCGAAGCCGCGCCGGTGGGCGGCGGACGCCTCGGTGAGGTACGTGGCGCTGGCGGCGTACTCGCCGCCGACGGACAGACCCTGGAGCAGCCGGGCCACCAGCAGGACGGCGACCCCGCCGTACCCCGCGACGTCGTACGTCGGTGCGGCGGCGATGAGGATCGCGGAGGCCGACATGAGCGTGACGGTGAGGGTGAGCGCCGCCTTGCGGCCCCTGCGGTCGCCGATCCGGCCGAGCAGCCAGCCGCCGACCGGCCGCATGAAGAAGCCGACGGCGAAGATGCCCATGGTGTTCATGAGATTGGCGGTCTCATTGCCTTCGGGGAAGAACGAATCCGCGAAGTAGACCGCGAAGGTCGCGTACACGAACCAGTCGAACCACTCGACCATGTTGCCGGCCGAACCGACCCAGATTTTCTTCCACTGCTCTCGTCCCATGGTCCGTCACCGTGCCCGAACAGCGGGGACCGGAACAAGGGCGCAATGCGCAACGATCGCGCGTACTTACGTGCGTTTCGTTCACGGCGCGGCGGCCGTTACCGGACGGCGAGCGACTCCTCGATGAACTCCCGTACCTGCGCCAGGGCTTGAGGACGGCCGGTGCCGGGGAGGCCGACCGCGACATGGACGCTGAAGCCGTCGAGCAGGGCACGCAGCCGGGTGGCGAACCGCCCGGCGTCGACCGGGCGGAACTCCCCGGCCGACGCGCCCCGCTCCAGCAGGTCCACCAGATCGCGGTGCCAGGCCGCCTCGATGGCGGCCTGGCGGGCGCGCGCGTCGTCGTCCGCGTTCTGCGAGCGGTTCCACACCTCCAGCCAGAGCGTCCAGTGCGGATCGCGGGGGCCGTCGGGCAGGTACAGGTCGATGTACCCGTCGAGCCGTTCGCGGGCGGTCGCGGACCCGGCCATCAGGGCGCGGCGCTCCGCGCCGAGCCGTCCCTCGCTCCACTCCAGGGTCTGGAGCAGCAGCTCGTCCTTGGTGCGGAAGTAGTAGAGGAGGTGTCCGCTGCTCATCTGGACCTCGCGGCCGAGTCCGGCCATGGTGAGGCCGTCGAGCCCCCGTTCGGCGATGGTGGCCATGGCGGCGGCCAGCAGTTCCTCACGGGGCGGGGCGGTGTTGCGACGGCGTGGCGCGGGGGGCACGGTTCAGACCTTCGGCTGCTGCTGCGTGATGCAGTGGATGCCTCCACCGCCTGCGAAGATCGTACGGGCGTCGACGAGGGTCACCGTACGGTCGGGGAACAGCTCGCCGAAAATGGCCGCCGCCTCCTTGTCGCGCGGGTCGTCGAAGGCGCAGAGGACCACACCGCCGTTGCAGAGGTAGTGGTTGATGTAGGAGTAGTCGACCCACTCCCCGTCCGCCTGCAGCACGGTGGGCGCGGGGACCTCGACGACGTTCAGCGAGCGGCCCCTGGCGTCGGTGGCCTCGCGCAGGATGCGCACCGTCTCGCGGGTGACCTCGTGGTCGGGGTGGGCCGGGTCCGGCTGGACGTGGGCGACGACGGTGCCGGGGCGGGCGAACGCGGCGACGATGTCGACATGGCCCAGGGTGCCGTACATGCCGTAGTCACCGGAGAGTCCGCGCGGCAGCCAGATGGCCTTCTCGGTGCCGAGCCGGGCGTGGATCTCGGACTCGACCTGCTCCCGGGTCCAGTCGGGGTTGCGCTCCTTGCCGAGCTGGACGGTCTCGGTGAGCAGTACGGTGCCCTCGCCGTCCACGTGGATGGCGCCGCCCTCGTTGACCAGCCGGGAGCTCTGCACGGGTACGTCGGCGAGCTCGGCGACGGAGCGGGCGATGTGCTGGTCGTGCTCCCAGCGGGCCCAGTCCTGGGCGCCCCAGCCGTTGAACGTCCAGTCGACGGCGGCCAGTCGGTTCCCGTCGGTGACGAAGGTGGGGCCGATGTCCCGCATCCAGGCGTCGTCGAGGGGGCGGACGGCCAGCTCGACGTCCGGGCCGAGGAGCGCGCGGGCGCTGTCCTCCTGGCCGGGGCCCACCACCATCGTGACGGGTTCGAAGCGGCGCACGGCGCGGGCAACGGTGGCCCAGGCGGCTCGGGCCTCGTCCAGTTCGGCGTCGGTCTCGAAGGTCGGGTTGGGGCCCGGCCAGGCCATCCAGGTGCGTTCGTGCGGGGCCCACTCGGGCGGCATGCGGAAGGTCACTGCGGTGTCCTCAGAGGAAGTAGAGGCGGTTGAGGGAGACGGAGTCGGCGGGCTCGGAGCGCAGCGGGTCGCCGTCCAGGGTGACCAGACCGCTGCGGGCATCCACGGCGACCGCTCCGGTGCGGGAGTTGTGGATCAGGTCGCCGGGGCCGATGCCGCGGGTGCCGCGCACGCCGACGCGGCGGCGGCGGGTGGGCATCGAGTCGGCGCCGAGCTGGGTCGCCGCCTGCGAGACGAAGGCCACCGAGAGGTCGGCGGCGGTGGCTCCGTACGCCCCGAACTGCGGTCCCAGGACGAGGGGTTCGCAGGTGTCGGTGGCGGCGTTCGGGTCGCCGGTGACGCCGTACGCGGGGAAGCCGGACTTCAGCACGAGCTGCGGCTTGGCACCGAAGAACTCGGGACGCCACAGCACGATGTCCGCCATCTTGCCGGTCTCGATGGAGCCGATCTCATGCGAGAGACCGTGGGCGATGGCGGGGTTGATGGTGAGCTTGGCGATGTAGCGCAGCACCCGGGCGTTGTCGTCCGCCGGGCTGTCGCCCTCCATCGGCCCGAGCTCGGCCTTCATCTTCCCGGCCATCGCGAAGGTGCGGCGCACCGTCTCGCCGGCCCGTCCCATGCCCTGCGCGTCGGACGAGGTGATGCCGATGGCCCCCAGGTCGTGCAGGACGTCCTCGGCGCCCATCGTCCCGGCACGGATCCGGTCGCGGGCCATGGCGGCGTCGCCCGGCAGGTCCGTCTTGAGGTCGTGTACGGAGACGATCATCCCGTAGTGCTCGGCGACGGCGTCCCGGCCGAAGGGCAGCGTGGGGTTGGTGGACGAGCCGATGACGTTCTCGACGCCCGCCATCTTCAGGACGTTGGGGACGTGTCCGCCGCCGCAGCCCTCGATGTGGAACGCGTGGATCGTGCGGCCTTCCAGGACCTTCAGGGTGTCCTCGACCGACAGGCACTCGTTCAGCCCGTCGCTGTGCAGGGCGACCTGGACGTCGTGCTCCTCGGCGACCCGCAGCGCGGTGTCCAGGGCGCGGGTGTGGGCGCCCATGTCCTCGTGCACCTTGAAACCGCAGGCCCCGCCCTCCGCGAGCGCCTCGACCAGCGGGGCCTGGTGGGAGGACGAACCCCGGCCCAGGAAGCCGATGTTGACCGGCCAGGCGTCGAAGGCGTCGAAGGCGTGGCGCAGCGCCCAGGGCGAGTTGACGCCGACGCCCCAGACCGGGCCGAACTCCTGGCCGATGATCGTGGTGACGCCGGAGGCGAGCGAGGCCTCCATGATCCGCGGCGAGAGCAGGTGGACATGGGTGTCGACGGCGCCCGCCGTCGCGATCATCCCCTCACCGGAGACGATGGTCGTGCCCGTGCCGACGACGACGTCCACGCCGTCCAGGGTGTCCGGGTTGCCGGCCCGGCCGATCGACGCGATCCGGCCCTCGCGGATACCGATCGACACCTTGCGGATGCCCTGCACGGCGTCGATGACCAGCACATTGCTGATGACGACGTCACAGGTGTCGCGGACCGCGGCGGCCTTGAGGTGCAGCCCGTCGCGGGCGGTCTTGCCGAATCCGGCGAGGAACTCCTCGCCGTACTCCTGTGCGTCGGACTCGACGCGGACGGTCAGCCCGGAGTCACCGAGCCTGACCCGGTCCCCGGCGCGCGGGCCGTGCACGGAGGCGTACTCGTACGGATCGATGCTCATCGCTCAGCTCCCAGATATCCACAGGCCGCGGCGCGCCGCAGGGCCTCTTCGCGCGCGCCGGGAGCATCCAGCGGGCCGTCGACCAGGCCCGCGAAGCCGATCGCGATCCGCTCGCCGCCGATCGGTACGAGGCCCACCTCGACGGTTTCGCCGGGGCCGAACCGTACGGAGGACCCGGCGGGGACGCAGAGCCGCATCCCGTAGGCGGCGGCGCGGGCGAAGTCGAGCCGCGGGTTGGCCTCGAAGAAGTGGAAGTGCGAGGTCACGGAGACCGGCACGGTCGCGGTGTTGTGGACACTCAGCCGCACCGCGGGCTCCGGCTCGGGCGTGGCGGGTCCGGGGACGACGGCCCCGGGTCCGTCGTCACCCAGTCCCTCGCCCAGCGGCCGGGAGACCACGGCGAGCCGCGAGCCGTCGTCGAAGACGGCCTCCACATGGACCTCGGTGACGACGTCGGCGACGCCCGGCAGCACGTCGTCGGGGCCGAGCACGGACCGCGCCGCCTCGATGGCCTCGGCCAGCCGCAACCCGTCCCGGGCGGCCTCGCAGACCGTGTCCGCGATCAGGGCGGTCGCCTCGGGGACATTGAGCTTCAGGCCCCGGGCGCGGCGGGCGCGGGCCAGTTCGGCGGCGCCGAAGAGCAGCAGCCGGTCACGTTCCGTCGGAGTCAGTCGCACGTCTCCACACCTCTCGGTTTAGAGCAGCACTCTAACTCATGCTTAGAGCGGCGCTCTAAGCATGTGAGGGGGCACACTCCGGGGTGCGGGAGGACGCATCCGGGCAGACGAAAGCCGCGCCCGCGGGGAAGCGGGGGCGCGGCTTTTCGTTACTACTGGGTCCGATCCGGCCGAGAGCCCTAGCCGAGGGGGTGCATCCAGCCGTGGCTGTCCTCGGCGACACCGCGCTGGATGTCGAGCAGGCGCTCGCGCAGCTTCATCGTGACCTCGCCGGGCGTGCCGTTGCTCTGGGTCCACTCGCCGCCCTCGGACTTCACGGTGCCGACGGGGGTGATGACGGCGGCGGTGCCGCAGGCGAAGACCTCGGTGAGGGTGCCGTCGGCGGTGTCGTCGCGCCACTGGTCGATGGAGACGCGGCCCTCCTGAGACTCGTAGCCGAGGTCGCGGGCGACCTTGAGCAGCGAGTCACGCGTGACACCGGCGAGCAGCGAGCCGGTCAGGGCCGGGGTGATGATCTTGTTCCCGTACACGAAGTACAGGTTCATGCCGCCGAGCTCCTCGACCCACTTGTGCTCGACCGCGTCGAGGTAGGCGACCTGGTCGCAGCCCTTCTCGGCGGCCTCGGCCTGGGCGAGGAGGGACGCGGCGTAGTTGCCGCCGGTCTTGGCGTCGCCCATGCCGCCGGGGACGGCGCGGACCCGGTTCTCGGAGAGCCAGATCGAGACCGGCTTCACACCGCCGGGGAAGTACGCGCCGGCCGGCGAGGCGATCACCAGGAACAGGTACTCGTTGGCGGGCCGCACACCCAGGCCGACCTCGGTCGCGATCATGAACGGGCGCAGGTAGAGGGACTCCTCGCCGCCGTGCGCCGGAACCCAGGCCTGGTCCTGCTTGACCAGCGCGTCGCAGGCCGCGATGAACGTCTCGACGGGCAGCTCGGGCATGGCCAGCCGGCGGGCGGAGGCCTGGAAGCGCTTGGCGTTGGCCTCGGGGCGGAAGGTGGCGACCGAGCCGTCGGGCTGGCGGTAGGCCTTGAGGCCCTCGAAGATCTCCTGCCCGTAGTGCAGGGTCATGTTGGCGGGGTCGATCGACAGCGGCGCGTACGGCACGAGCTGGGCGTCGTGCCAGCCGCGGCCCTCGGTCCACCTGATCGTCACCATGTGATCGGTGAAGCGGCGGCCGAATCCGGGATTGACCATGCTCGCCTCGCGCTCCGCGTCGGACAGTGGGTTCGAGGAGGGCTTGAGCTCGATCGTGGGTGTCGTCATGAGTGCGTGTCCTTCACCGTTGTGTGTGTTGGACCGCGCTCACGCCGCTCCTGCCAGACAGGTGCCAGGACGTCCGAGTTCTGTTGCGAGCCACGGCCCCGTTCGATTATCGCTCCCGGGTGGCCGTGCATCGAAACGACGCGATCGCGGTCCAGTGGTCGATGGTGGCACCCGGGGCCGCGCAAGGTGAAGCCGCCGGGTGCGGTGATTGCCCGGCGGCTTCGAAACGGAGTCGTCGGGTCAGTTCGCTACGCGTACCGCGAGCGCGTCGCCGATCTGGTCGGTCGTACGGCTCGACGAACCGTCGCGCTCCGCGAGGTCGGCGGAGACGGCGTCCTCGATGCGCACGGCCTCGGCCTCGTAGCCGAGATGGCGCAGCAGGAGGGCGACGGAGAGGACCGTGGCCGTCGGGTCGGCCTTGCCCTGGCCCGCGATGTCGGGGGCGGAGCCGTGGACCGGCTCGAACATCGACGGGAAGGTGCCCGTCGGGTTGATGTTGCCGGACGCGGCCAGGCCGATGCCGCCGGTCACGGCAGCGGCGAGGTCGGTGAGGATGTCGCCGAAGAGGTTGTCGGTGACGATGACGTCGAAGCGCTCCGGCTGGGTGACGAAGAAGATCGTCGCGGCGTCGACGTGCAGATAGTCGGTGGTGACCTCGGGGTACTCGGTCGCGACCTTGTCGAAGATGTTCTTCCACATGTGGCCGGCATACACGAGGACGTTGTTCTTGTGCACCAGCGTCAGCTTCTTGCGCGGGCGGGCGTTCGCCCGCTCGAACGCGTCCCGGACGACGCGCTCGACGCCGTACGCGGTGTTGATGCTGACCTCGGTGGCGACCTCGGCCGGCGTACCGGTGCGCAGCGAGCCGCCGTTTCCGGTGTACGGGCCCTCGGTGCCCTCGCGGACGACGACGAAGTCGATGTCGGGGCGGCCGGCCAGCGGGGTCGCGGTGTTCGGGAACAGCTTCGACGGCCTCAGGTTGATGAAGTGATCGAAGGCGAACCGCAGCTTCAGCAGGAGCCCGCGCTCCAGGACGCCCGACGGCACGGAGGGGTCACCGATCGCGCCGAGCAGGATGGCGTCGTGGCCCTTGAGCGCTTCGAGCTCCGTGTCCGGGAGGGTTTCACCGGTGCGGTGCCACCGCTGGGCGCCAAGGTCGTACTCCTTGCTCTCCAGCTTCACATCCTGCGGGAGAACAGCATTGAGGACCTTGAGGCCCTGGGCCACGACCTCCTGGCCGATACCGTCACCGGGGATCACTGCGAGATTGATGCTGCGAGACATGTCCGCACCCTACTGCTCGTCCCACCCCATGACACATCACGTCCACCATACGGACGAATGGGAGCTGTACGTGCAGTCGGGCACTGGGTGGATGTTCTGCTCCATGGACATCCCCGTTTCGGAATCCCACGTCTACGAGCGCACCGACCCGATCCTGAACAACACCGCCCGGCGCAGGGTGCCGATCGGCGAGCGCACCGATCCGACGCGGGACGGCATCGTGTACGTCACGGCCGACGGCGCGGGCAAGGCACTGTACGACTTCCCGGCGCCGGCCTCCCACGAGGGCAACGTCGCGGACCGGGAAAGCGTGGACACATGTCACGTGGTCAAGGGCGGCGGGAAAGGGCGGCCGAGACCGTGGAGTGGTCCCGGGTGCGGTACACCGGCTTCTCGTTCCTGGCGGTGGAGGTGGAGCCCGGACCGCACGCCCGGATGAAGGTCACCGCACTCGCCGAGTCGGGCGAGCGCATCGACCCCTTCGAGATCGGCCGGGGCTGGCCGTCGGGCCGGTCCGGTGACCGGCCCGTTCACCGGTCTCAGTGGCCCGTGGAGCCGCCGTTGTCCCTGCGGTCGAGGGCGCGCTGGAGGGCGGCGGCGGCATTGCGGCGCTCCGACTCGGTCGGGCGGGGGGTGTGACGGACGCGGCGGGCAGTCGTCTGGACCATGATGGATCGACTCCTTGAGATCGCGAGGATTTCGAGATCGAAAATCGTGAAGCTGATTTCGAGATCGGGATTTCGAGGCGCCGGAAGGGGCGGGGAGCGGGCGCCGCAGGGGTTGCCTGCACAAGGGCGCGCACTCACGACCGCCAGTCGCTGGATCTAGCGAGACGTTCGGCTCCTACAAAACTAGGGCAGCTCGGCCGGTCTGTCTCCACAATTACTCGGACTTCCTACTATCTGAGACGGAGGTTTACGACCGGCCGCCCACGACACCCCGGCGAAAGCCCGGACTTCCGGCGATCGTAGGAACCGCCTCTCGTACCCGGGCAGCCGGCCGCGCGTCCCCGGGGCGTGCCGCGAGCGCCGCCCGGAGCTGGGCCACATGCGTGCGGGAGTGCGTCTCGTGGTCCTCGGGCAAAAAGAGCACGCGCCCGGCCGGGTCGGTGAACCAGTCCCGGATGATGTTCCGGCCCGGCCGTGCCTCCCTGACGTCGAACCTGCGGGCCCGCGACGAGCTGGGCCACCGGCCGCTGTACCCGTCGGTGTGGACGGCACGGGACGCGGGCGCGTTGCAGGGGTCGCTACGCGCGGCCGGTCCAGCAGGTACTCAGTCTCCATTTGAGTACCTGCCACGTGTCGAAGAACTGTGCTTCGCACGACAGTTGGGCACATGAACGGCCTCTACGCTCTCAAGCCCTGGTACGCGGACCGCCTCTCCGGCGTCCGCGCCTCGCTGGTCCGCCGTGAGGTGTCGCCCGACACCCTCACCGCGGCCGGCGTGGTCTCGGCGGCCGGTGCCGCCGCCGCGCTGGCCTGGCTGCCCGCTCCGCTCGCCGCCCTGCCGGTCGCCCTGCTGCTCGCGGCCCGGCTCGCCTTCGCCAACCTGGACGGCGCGCTGGCCCGCGACACGGGCCGGACGACCCGGCGCGGCTCGGTGCTCAACGAGCTCGGTGACCGGGTGGCCGATCTGGTCGTGCTGGCCGGCTTCCTGGCGCTCGCCCCGCTGTGGCTGGTGGCGGTGGCCGGGCTCGCGGCGACCCTGCCGTCCTGGGTGTCGCTGGCCGGGGCGGCGGCGGGCGCGGGCCGTCGCAACGGCGGCCCGGTCGGCAAGACCGAGCGCTGTCTGCTGGTCGTGGTCGCGGCGGCGAGCGGCTGGGCCGTACCCGTCCTGGCCGTGATCGCCGCCGGTTCGCTGCTCACCGCGGCGCTCCGGCTTGCGGGACTGTGGCGGGAGCTGGCATGAGCGCCGTACTGATCGCCGAGGAGGCCGCGGCGCGGGCCGTGCCGCTGGTCGCGGGGGTGCTGGGGGCGGGCGGTGTCGCCGTCGCCGTGCTGCCGTCGAAGGTCCGGATGCGGGCCGAGCTGCGCAGGCGGTGGCGTACCTGGGCGCTGGTGGCGCCGGTCTTCCTGGGGGCGTACTTCCTGGGCGGCGGCGGGACGTTCGCGCTGGCCGCCGGGCTGGGTGTGGTCGCGGCGTGCGAGTTCGCACGGATGGCGGGGCTGCGCCGGGGCGATCTCGCGGTGCTCGTGGCGGCCTCGGTGGCGCTCCCCGCGCTGGCGTGGCTGGCGCCGCGGCTCCTCGACGTCCGGGCGGCGGCGCTGCTGCTGGTCGCGGCGGCGCTTCCGTCGGTACTCGGCGGGGACGACCGGGCCGGCTTCACCCGCACCGCGCGCACCGCCTTCGGGCTGCTGTGGATCCCGGTCGCGCTGACCGGTCTGGTGACGCTCGGGGACACGGCGGTCGCGGTGGGGCTCGCGGTGGCGCTCGGCGATGTCGGCGCCTGGTGCGGCGGTACGGCGCTGGGCCGTCGGGGCCCGCCTGCCCGGCCGCTTTCGCCGCTCTCCCCCAACAAGACCTGGGCGGGAGTGCTCGGCGCGGCGGTGGCGACGGCCCTTTTGCTGCTCGTGCTCGGCGAGTTCACCTTCCCGCTGTGGTTCGCGGTGATCGGCGGCTGTGTCCTCGGCGACCTGCTCGAATCGATGGTCAAGCGCGAGTCGGGGGTGAAGGACGCGGGCAGCTGGCTGCCCGGCTTCGGCGGCCTCCTCGACCGGATCGACTCCCTGTTGGTGGCCCTTCTCCTGGCGATGGTGATGGCATGACCCGCACCCTTGCGCACGTACCCGGCCGGGTCGAGCTGCCCGCCCGCTCCCGGTTCGCCGCCGCGCTCCGGCGCGGCCTGTGGTGGGGCGTCCTCAGCCTCACCGGCGGGGTGGAGCGGCGTGGCCGGCTGCCGCGCGGCGGCTGCGTCGTCGTCGCCAACCACTCCTCGCACGCGGACACGGCGGCGCTCCTCGCCGCGCTCGACGCCCGGCACACCCCGGCGATCGGCGCGGCGGCAGACTACTGGTTCGCCTCGCCGTGGCGGCGCCGGATCTGCCGCCGGCTCGCGGCCGGGTTCCCTGTGCGGCGCAGTGGCGGCGGCATGGACGACCTGCTGTCCATGGCGGACGAGCTGCGCTCCGGGCGGGCGGTCGTCCTGTTCCCGGAGGGAACCCGGGGCAAGGACGGTGAGCTGGGCTCCTTCCATCGCGGCGCGCTCGTGCTGGCCGAGCGGGCCGGGGTGCCGGTGGTGCCGGTGGGGATCGCGGGCACGGACCGGCTGCTGCCCAAGCACGGCCGGCTGCGCTCGGCGCTGGTGCGCGTCTCGATCGGTGACCCGCTGCCGTCGACGACCGGTCCTCAGGAGGCCCGCGACGCGGTTGTCGCGCTGCACGCGCGTACGGTCGCCGAGCCGCTGCGGGACTCCGCGACGCGGCGCCGGGTGGCGTCGGTCGTGACCTCGCGCTGGGGCATCCCGCTGGCGTTCGGGTGGGCGCTGGCGGAGGCGCTGAGCTGGCCGCTGATGCCGGAACTGCTGCTGGGCGCGGTCTGTGTGGCGGTCCCGCGGGCGGCGCTGAAGATGTCGCTGGGGGCGCTCGCCGGCAGCCTGGCCGGGGGCCTGCTCGCCCTTCAGCTGGCCTCGGCCGGTGTGCACCTGCCCGCCCCGCTGACCACGGACCGGATGCGGGCACAGGTCCGGGCCGAACTCGCGCTGGAGGGGGCGTCGGCGGTGCGGCATCAGCCGTGGAACGGCATTCCGTTCAAGGTGTACGGGGCCGAGGCGGGCCGCGCCGGTGTGCCCGCGCTCGACTGGCTCACCGCTTCGGCGACGGCCCGGGGTTCCCGGACGCTCACCGTGGGGCTCGGTTTCGCCGCCCTGGGGCTGCTGATGCGCCGCCACCGCCGCCAGTACGGCCGCTATCTGGTCCTGCTGGGCGGGGGGTTCGCGGCGGGGCTGTCACTGATCGTGAACGGCTGGGGCTGACCGCACCATCGCGGGGGCAGGGATTGTCAGTGGGTGCCCCTACGGTTCAGAAACAGGGGCCCGCCGGACGGCGGCCCGGTGGGAGGGGACAGCGATGAGCTTCAGCATGCAGGCACGGGCCGTTCCGGCCGCCCGGCTGCCGCACGACTTCGCGGGGGTGTCGGCGGTCTTCGCCGACACGGACGACGGGCTCGACCGCCTGGAGACGGATCTGCACATCTCCAAGGACTTCTCCGACGTGCACGAGCTGTGTCTCACCGCACCGCCCGGCCACGGCAGCGGGGAGCTGCCCGTATTCGGCGGGGACATCCACGAGGACCCGGCCGGGATCGAGGCGCCGTCGCTCACGCTGACGGCGGCGCAGGTGCGGGAGGTGGTGGAGTTCCTCCGCACCCATCCGTTCGACGGGCTGTGGGACGCGTCCGGTGGTGGTGTCGCCGCGCACTGGGGGTGGCAGGAGCCCGAGGTGCGCGCCGTGTTCGCCGCCCACTTCCGGCGGTTGGCGGACTTCTACGAGCGCGCGGCGGGCGGGGGCGACGCGGTGGTGAAGCGGTTCCTGTACTGAGGAGCGGCCCCGGAATGGAAACCGCCTCCCGGCCGGCAGGGGAACCGGGCGGGAGGCGGAATTCATGGCGGGGCGCCGGGGGTGGGGCGCCCCGAGGGGGATCAGCCCTGGTGCGGGTAGGTGTAGTCGGTCGGCGGGACCAGCGTCTCCTTGATGGCCCGGGTCAGGGTCCAGCGCTGGAGGTTCTGCGGGGCGCCCGCCTTGTCGTTCGTACCCGAGGCACGGCCGCCGCCGAAGGGCTGCTGGCCGACGACGGCGCCGGTCGACTTGTCGTTGATGTAGAAGTTGCCCGCGGCGTACCGCAGCTTCTCCATCGTGTACGCGGCCGCTGCGCGGTCGTTCGCGATGACGGAACCGGTCAGCGCGTAGTCGGAGACCGACTCCATCTGCTCCAGCATCGCGTCGTACGCGTCGTCCTCGTAGACGTGTACGGCGAGGATCGGGCCGAAGTACTCGGTCGTGAAGACCTCGTTCGAAGGGTCGGTGCACTCGATGACGGTCGGGCGGACGAAGTAGCCCACCGAGTCGTCGTACGTGCCGCCCGCGATGATCGTGCAGGACGGGTCGGCCTTCGCGCGGTCGATCGCGGCCTTGTTCTTGGCGAACGAACGGTCGTCGATGACGGCGCCGATGAAGTTCGACAGGTCGGTGACGTCACCCATGGTGATGGAGTCGACCTCGGCGGCGAACTTCTCCTTGAAACCGGAGTTCCAGATGGAGGCCGGGACGTACGCCCGGGAGGAGGCCGAGCACTTCTGGCCCTGGAACTCGAAGGAGCCACGGGTCAGCGCGGTCTTCAGGACGGCGTGGTCGGCCGACGGGTGGGCGACGACAAAGTCCTTGCCACCGGTCTCGCCGACGAGCCGCGGGTAGGTGCGGTAGTTGGCGATGTTGTTGCCGACCGTCTTCCACAGGTGCTGGAAGGTGGGGGTCGAGCCGGTGAAGTGGATGCCGGCCAGGTCGCGGTGGTTCAGGGCCACCTCGGAGACGGCGATTCCGTCACCGGTCACCAGGTTGATGACGCCCTTGGGCAGACCGGCCTCTTCCAGCAGCTGCATCAGCAGCACGGCGGCGTGGGTCTGCGTCGGGGACGGCTTCCACACCACGACGTTGCCCATGAGGGCAGGAGCGGTGGGCAGGTTGCCCGCGATGGCCGTGAAGTTGAACGGCGTGATCGCGTAGACGAAGCCCTCCAGCGGGCGGTGGTCCATGCGGTTCCACACGCCCGGCGAGTTGGCCGGGGGCTGCTCGGCGAGGATCTGGCGCGCGTAGTGCACGTTGAAGCGCCAGAAGTCGACGAGCTCGCAGGGGGTGTCGATCTCGGCCTGCTGGGCGGTCTTCGACTGGCCGAGCATCGTGGACGCGGCCAGCGTCTCGCGCCACGGGCCGGACAGCAGCTCGGCGGCGCGCAGGATGATCGCGGCGCGGTCGTCGAACGACATCGCGCGCCAGGCCGGGGCGGCGGCGAGCGCGGCATCGATCGCGTCCTGCGCGTCCTGCTGCGTGGCGGCCGCGAACGTGCCGATGACGGCCTTGTGGTTGTGCGGCTGCACGACGTCGAACCGCTCGCCGCCGCCCATCCGCTTCTCGCCACCGATGGTCATCGGAAGGTCGATCGGGTTCTGGCTGAGCTCCTTGAGCTTCACCTCCAGGCGGGCGCGCTCCGGGGAGCCCGGGGCGTAGGAGTGGACCGGCTCGTTGACCGGCGCGGGGACCTGGGTCACAGCGTCCATGAGTTCCGTTGCTCCTTGAGTAGAGAGGTGGAGGAGGGCTCAGCCCTTGGTGAGGATCGAACGGCCGAAGAACAGCAGGTTCGCCGGCTTCTCGGCGAGGCGGCGCATGAAGTAGCCGTACCAGTCGGTGCCGTACGCCGTGTAGACGCGCATCCGGTGGCCCTCGGCCGCGAGCCGGAGGTGCTCCTCGCTGCGGATGCCGTACAGCATCTGGAATTCGTACTCGTCCAGCTTGCGCCCGGCCTTGCGGCCCAGCTCCTGGGCGATGGCGATCAGACGCGGGTCGTGGGACCCGATCATCGGGTAGCCGTCGCCCTCCATGAGGATCCGCAGGATGCGGACGTACGCCTTGTCGATCTCGGCCTTGTCCTGGTACGCGACGGAGGCGGGCTCCTTGTAGGCGCCCTTCACGATGCGGACCCGGCTGCCGGCGGCGGCCAGGCGGCGGGCGTCGTCCTCGGTGCGGAACAGGTAGGCCTGGATCACACAGCCGGTCTGCGGGAAGTCCTTCCGCAGCTCCTCGTGGATGGCGAACATCGAGTCGAGGGTGGTGTGGTCCTCGGCGTCCAGCGTGACCGTGGTGCCGATCGAGGCGGCGGCCTCGACGACCGGGCGGACGTTGGCGATCGCCAGCTCGTGACCACCGTCCAGCGCTTGTCCGAACATGGAGAGCTTGACGGACATCTCGGCCTTGGTGCCCAGGCCCAGGACCTTGAGGCGTCCGATCAGTTCGAGGTAGGCGTCGCGTGCGGCGGAGGCCTGCTCGGGGGTGGTGATGTCCTCGCCCACCACGTCGAGGGTGACTTCGAGGCCCTTGCCGGCGGCGTCCTCGATGATCGGGACGACCTGGTCGACGGTCTCACCGGCGATGAACCGGTCGACGACCTGCTTGGTGCCAGGTGCGGCCGAGACGAAACGGCGCATCTTGTCGCTGCGGGACGCGGCGAGAATCACGGGACCCAGCACGGAGCACCTCCACGGAAAGTACGAACGAAGGCCATACCGGAAGTTCGGGAACAGACCGGTACAGCACGGAGAACCACCGTGAAATCTAAGGATCTCTCCGATCGTGTGCCATCGACACCTGTCACGCATCCGTTCCCCGGTTCTCAGACATATGTCTGAAGGGGTGCGAGAATGGCCGGGTGAAGGGCGATTACCAGGAGCTGGTCGACGAGATCTCCGGGCTGCTCGGCGCCCCCGCGACGCTGGAGAACCGGGACTTCGGCCTGGTCGCCTTCGGCGCCCACGACAGCGACGACGACACCGCGATGGACCCGGTCCGCACCCGCTCCATCCTGACCCGCCGCTCCACGCCCGCCGTCCGCGCCTGGTTCGAGGGCTTCGGCATCACCCGCGCCACCGGCCCGGTCCGTATCCCGGCTGCCCCGGAGGCCGGGGTCTTCCGGGACCGGATCTGTCTCCCTGTACGCCATCGGGACGCCGTGCTCGGTTACGTGTGGCTGCTCGACGCGGACCCAGGACCGACCGACGAACAGCTGAGGGCGGCGATGGAGGTGGCGGCCCGGATCGGGGCGCTGCTCGCCGAGGAGGCGCGGGCGGGCACCGATCCGTCCCGGGAGTTCGGCGCGGTCCTCACCGCCGGGCGGGGCTGGCAGCGCGACATGGCGGTGGCCGCGCTGCACGAGGCGCTGGGGCCGGACGCGCCGGGGCTGCACACGGTGGTGTGCGTGACCCCGTGGCCGGACGATCCGCCGTCGGTCCGTACGGTCCCGTCGGCGGCGGCACTGTCCGCGATCCCCGGGGCCGGCGGGTTCCCCTCGCTGGCCGCGCTGGTCCGGCTGCGTTCCACCGATGTCCTCGACCCGGCGCTCGCCGCCGCCGACCGGCTGCGTTCCGCCGCGGGCCGGGACGCCACCGCCGGGGTCGCGGTGCCCCGCCGGGGTCTTACGGAACTGGCCGCGGCCTGGCACGAGGCGGTGGCCGCCGCCCGCGCGGCGACGGCCGAGTCCCGGTTCGGCCCGATCGCGCGATGGTCGTCGATCGGGTCGTACCGGCTGCTGACCGCGCTCCCCCCGGAAGCTGTCGCGGATCCGGCGGTCCGCACCCTGCTCACCCCGCCGCACAAGGATCTGGCCCGCACCGCCGAGGTGTTCCTCGACTGCGCGGGCCAGGCGTCCCGGACGGCCGCCGCACTCGGCGTCCACCGCCAGACGCTCTACTACCGGCTCTCCCGGATCCAGCAGCTCACCGGCCTCGATCTCAACGACGGCGAGGACCGGCTGCTGCTGCACATGGCGCTCAAGGGCGCGCGGCTCAGGACGTAGAGCCTCCCCGGCCCTCCAGCACGGCCTTCAGACCGTCCGTCAAGTCCTGTGCGGACGGGGCGGATTCGCTGTCCATCAGCCACTGCGCCATCACGCCCGCGAGCAGTGCCTGGCAGAACAGTCCGGCCACCCGCGCCTTCTCCGGGTCCTTCTCCGGGTCGATGCCGAGCATGCCCTCGGCGAGCCCGTCGCGCCCCTCGCGCTGCGGGCCCACCAGGGCCTTCCGCAGCTCCGGGTCCTGGTCGATCCGGGAGACGACCTCCATCTGGAGCTGCCAGACGGACCGGGTCTCCTCGAAGCTGTCGATCACCCGCTCCCAGGTCTCGCGGAACTGGTCGAGCGGCGCCCCGGACCCGTCGCCGCCCTCCGCGCGCTCCTCCCCGTCCTCGGTGAGCAGATCCCCCCACTCCTCCGTCACCTTGACGAAGGCCAGGTTGAGCAGGGCCTCCTTGGAGCCGTAGTGGTAGCCGATGGAGGCGAGGTTCGTACCGGAGGCGGCCACGATGTCGCGCGCCGTCGTCCGGGCGTACCCCTTCTCCAGCAGGCAGCGCTTGGCGCCTTCGAGCAGATCCTCACGATGTCCCATAACAGCAGCGTACCCGGCATGCAGACGTTTGTGTAAGACGCACGTCTAGATGCCGGGTACGCGGAAGGTACACGGAGAGGCTCCGGGACCGTCAGTCGGTCAGGTTCACCGTACGGGCCGAGTTGGCACCGATCTCGGTGGAGATGTCGGCGAGCACCGACGCCGGGACGTCGTCGTCGACGGTGAGCACGACCAGCGCCTCGCCGCCCGCGCCCGTCCGCGAGACCTGCATGCCCGCGATGTTCAGACCGGCCTCGCCGAGGATCCGGCCGACCGTGCCGACGACACCGGGACGGTCCTCGTAACGCAGCACCACCATGTGGTCGGCCAGCGCCAGGTCCACGTCGTACTCGCCGACGGCGACGATCTTCTGGAGGTGCTTGGGTCCGGCCAGCGTGCCGGAGACCGAGACCTCCTCGCCACCCGAGAGCGTGCCGCGGACGGTGACCACGTTGCGGTGGTCGGGCGACTCGGAGCTGGTGGTGAGGCGGACCTCGACACCGCGCTCCTGCGCGAAGAGCGGGGCGTTCACGTACGACACGGTCTCGTCGACGACGTCCTCGAACACGCCCTTGAGCGCGGAGAGTTCGAGCACCTTGACGTCGTGCTGGGTGATCTCGCCGTACACCTCGACATCGAGGCGGACCGCGACCTCGCCCGCGAGCGCGGTGAAGATACGGCCGAGCTTCTCGGCGAGCGGCAGACCCGGGCGCACGTCCTCGGCGATCACGCCGCCCTGGACGTTGACCGCGTCCGGCACGAGCTCGCCGGCGAGGGCCAGGCGCACGGACTTGGCGACCGCGATGCCCGCCTTCTCCTGGGCCTCGTCGGTGGAGGCGCCGAGGTGCGGGGTGCAGACGACCTGGTCGAACTCGAACAGCGGGGAGTCCGTGCAGGGCTCCTTCGCGTACACGTCGAGGCCGGCGCCGGCGACCCGGCCCTCCTTGAGGGCGGAGGCGAGCGCCACCTCGTCGACGATGCCGCCGCGGGCGGCGTTGACGATGCGGACCGAGGGCTTCACCTTGCGCAGCGCCTCGTCGCCGATCAGGCCGAGCGTCTCGGGGGTCTTGGGCAGGTGCACCGTGATGAAGTCGGCGACCTCCAGCAGCTCGTCGAGCGTGAGGAGCTTGACGCCCATCTGCGCGGCGCGCGCCGGCTGCACATAGGGGTCGTACGCGACGATCTTCATGCCGAAGGCGGACATGCGCTGCGCGACCAGGACGCCGATGCGGCCGAGGCCGACGACGCCGAGGGTCTTCTCGCTGAGCTCGACGCCGGTGTACTTGGAGCGCTTCCACTCGCCGTTCTTGAGGGCGGTGTTGGCCTGCGGGATGTTGCGCGCGGTGGCGACCAGCAGACCGCAGGCCAGCTCGGCGGCGGTGACGATGTTGGAGGTCGGCGCGTTGACGACCATCACGCCGGCCTTGGTGGCGGCGGAGACGTCGACGTTGTCCAGACCGACGCCGGCCCGGGCGACGACCTTCAGCTTCTTCGCGGCGGCGATGGCCTCGGCGTCGACCTTGGTGGCGGAGCGCACCAGGATGGCGTCGACATCGGCGATCGCGGGGAGGAGCTCGGCGCGGTCCGCGCCGTTGCAGTGCCGGATGTCGAAGTCCGGTCCCAGCGCGTCCACCGTGGCGGGCGACAGCTCTTCAGCGATGAGTACGACAGGTTTCGAGCTCACGTGAGTCCTCACAGGTCCAGTGCGGACGGCCGTCCCGACGGCCGCAGGCGGTGGAGGGGCTTGCCGCGTGGAAGACGCACGACACTGTGGGCCTGACGCGTGTATGTGTGGAGAAGTGTAGTCATGCGCCAGGACGCATACTGCGCCCGGTTGGAAGGATCACCCACACGGGGGTGGACGACTTGTACACACGTACGACGCCGCTTCTTCCGGCGGTGATAAGAAAACGCCCCGGGGGCAGGTCCGTGGACCCGCCCCCGGGGCGTCGGTGTTACGCGTCCTCGTCGTTGACCCAGCTCATGAGCTTGCGCAGCTCGCGGCCGGTGGTCTCCAGGAGGTGGTCGCTGTCGGCCTTCTTGTACTCGTTGTACTTGGGCAGACCGTTGTGGTACTCGGCCATCCAGTTCCTGGCGAAGGTGCCGTCCTGGATCTCCGCGAGGACCTTCTTCATCTCGGCCTTGGTGGCGTCGGTGATGATCCGCGGGCCGGTGACGTAGTCGCCCCACTCGGCGGT
>NZ_JBIWKI010000019.1:0-187663 GCF_044765565.1 Streptomyces sp. NPDC102437
TCTCGGAAGATCTAGAATGTTCTGGGAATCACACGGCGTTACTTTACGGGTTCTTACAAAGCAGATGTCGGCGGTTCGAAACCGTCCGCGCCCACCAGTGCGAAGGCCCCCAACCGATCATGGTTGGGGGCCTTCGACGTCTGCTTCTGACATCAACGGGTGCGGTCACTCATGGTTGGACGCTGTCGCTTCAGCATTCGGTCCAGGTGACTCGTGCCCTCGCGCTGCGTGGCCTGGACAACGTGGGTCGTCAGCCGGCCGCCTTGGCGATGATGCGGTCCATCTCCTCTGGGCCGAAGGCCCGCAGAGTTGTGGAACGGACGTTGCCCACCCCGCCGAGCTGCAGGAGTGCTGCCGTGGCAGTTTCGTCGTCTGGCGCCTCGACGACGGCCACGAGGTCGTACGGACCGACGGTCCAGTAGATGCTCAGGAGCTTCGCCCCGAGCTTCTGTACCGCTGCCCCGAAGGCCTCGGAGCGGTTTGCGGTGTCCTTGTAGTTTCGGACCCCTTGATCGGTCCAGCTCAGCAAGCTGACGTACGTCGGCATGTTCTTTCACCCTCACGAGGAGACACATCGTGAGTCCAAGCCTGGGCATCTGGGCCAGAACCTGCACGAGATGCGCATCCGAACGAGCAATGCGATCTACCAGCGCGTCGAGCATCGCGGACGGCCCGCCCCGGCCCAGCCGGGCGGTGTCAGCGGGGCGAGGGCGCCCGGGCGGCCCGTCCGTGTATTCGTTGCGGGCGGCGACGAGGGTGTGCTCGTCGGGTGGCGTCTCCCCTGGCGTGGCGCGGTCGCGGTTCGCCCGGATCGGGCGTCGGCAGGGGCGGCGGTTCGCGTTCGTCGCCTCTCGGTGCGGCGGGTTTGCCAGGGCGGCGATCCTGCCGGTCATTGGATCCGCCGCCATCGCCCAGGGGCAACCGGTATTTGTTCGCTGTTCGAAGGCGGCTACCAGGTCACGGGCAGGTGCCGGGGGCTTCGGGTGAGCGCGCTCGTGCGCCACTCGACGACGTCTACCGGCACGGTCAGCCGCAGGCCGGGGAGCCGGGCGGCCAGCCGGTGCAGGGCGAGGCGGAGTTCCGTGCGGGCCAGCGAGACACCCAGGCAGTAGTGCTGTCCGCCGCCGAAGGCGAGGGTGGGGTGTTCCAACGGGGCGAACATGTCGGCGAAGGGGTCACCGGGGAAGGCCGCGGGGTCACGGTTGGCGGCGCCGCGGTCGAGGGTGACGAGGTCTCCGGCCCGGATGGCCACCCCTCCGATCTCCATGTCTTCGGTGGCCCGCAGCGGGTTGAAGTGTTTCGCGGGGTCGTTGAGCGGGATCAGGTGGATCAGACGCTCGGCCAGTACTCCGGCGGCCGCTTCGTCGGAGCCCAGGCGGGCCCAGTCCTCGGGGCGTTCGTCCAGGAGGTAGAGGAGGGCGTTGCCCAGCATGGTCATGGTCGTGTCGTAGCCGGCCACCACAAGCGTGCTGACGAAGTTGACGAGTTGGGATTCGGGGATGCTGCCGCCTTCACGGTCGGCGGCCTGTACGAGGGTGCTGATCAGGTCCGGACCCGGGGCGCTTCGGCGATCGGCCATGAGACGGGTGGCGAATTCGGTGAACTCGCTTGCCGCCTCGGCGGTTTCGTCCTCGGGAACGGAGGGATCGGGGAAGGCGAGTTCGGTCCAGTGCAGCAGCCGGGTGTCGTCGACGTCGTGGACGCCAAGCAGCTTGTTCATGACCGCGATGGGCAGGGGACGGGTGTAGTGGTCGACGAGGTCCGCGGGCGGGCCGTGCTCGGCAAGCCCGGCGACCAGCCGGTCGGTGACCTCGGCGACCATGGGCGTCACCCGGGCGACCCCGCGAGGGGTGAGGACCCCCTTGACGGTGTGGCGCAGTCGCAGGTGGCCGGCGCCGTCCTGCTTGGTCATGGCGTCGGGGGCATCGGTGAGGGGCGAGGTGGCCGTCGCGGGCAGCAGGGCCCGGGTGAACCGGTCGTCGGCCAGCACCTGGCGGACGTCGTCGTAGCGCGTGAAGTGCCAGGCAGGGCTGGAGCCGGGCAGTGTTGTGTGCCGGGGCGGGCCGGGGTCGGCGAACACCAGCCGGTGCAGGGGAAGGAACTTCTCGTCGGCGGTCATGGTCCTCCTGAGCCCGGGGTCCGCGGACGCGGCATCATCCTGACAGGGTGCGAACACATGGTGTGCGAATGGCTACTGCCGGTGTGTCTCCCTTGCCGGTCGGGGCCCGTGCTCCGCCGACCGGGGCGCCCCCCGCTCGGCAGCTTGCCTGAGTTTCAGGAGCCGGCGGTTGGCATCTTCTCCCGAGGCCGCCCTGCCGGTGGCCGCTCATGCGTCACCGGCGCGTCCGTGGTGCCCTGGGGAGCGTGAGCGCTTCTCAGGGCACCACGGGGGTTCGGTTCAGGCGTTGGGGCGCTTGCCGTGGTTGGCGTTCTTCTTCTTGCGGGCGCGGCGCTTGTTTCCTCGCTTGGCCATGACCTGCCTCCCTCACCTGGGGTTTTTGGGCCTCCGTCAGTTTAGGTTCGGCCCGTCCCGGCCGCATCAGCTGTGTCGGTGAGGGCCTCGATGAGCCAGGTGAAGGCAGGGGTCGGGTCGTTCGGGGGTGGCCAGGAGTTGATCACGGCGAGCAGTTGGAGGTAGCGCCGGCGGCGGGGGTCGTTCGCCGTTCTCAGGAAGGTCAGCAGGTCGTGGCCCGTGGTGGTGTTGGCGTATTCGGCCTTGACCGCCTTGATGATCCGGGCGGCCCGGGGTGATGTCGGGGCGATGCCCGCTCGCAGGGCCGGGGTGACGTGGGTGTGGATCGTCGCGGTGGGGTGGGGGCGGGTGAGGTCGGTCGATACGTGGGTGGCGAGGCGGCGCATGAGGGCGGCGAAGTCGGGGGTCCGCGTCAGTTCGGCCAACTCGATCCAGGCCTCGACCTGTTCGGTGTCGGGGTTCTCGGGCAGCTCCGGGGTCATCGAGCGCATGATTCCGGCGAATGCCGGTGCGGCGTCCGGGCCGCCGAACACGGTGGCGAGGAAGTCGTCGATCAAGTGACGGCGTTCGTCCTCGGAGAGCATGGTCAGTTCGTGCATGGCTTCCAGCTCCTCGGGTGTGGAACCGCGCCCGGCCGCCGCGGTCAGTACGGCGCGCCGCATTTGCAGCGTACGGATCTGCACCGTCAGCGCCTGGGCGTGGGTCGCGGCGACCTCGGGGAGGGAGAGCTCGCGGTCGGCGACCTTGCGGGTCGTGGAAAGATCGAGTCCCAGCTCGCGCAGAGTACGCACCAGGCGGAGGCGAGCCACGGCGTCGGGGCCGTAGAGGCGGTAGCCCGCGGGGCTGCGGGCGGCCGGGGACACGATCCCGCGGTCGGAGTAGAAGCGGACGGTCTTCACCGTCAGCCCGGTCCGCCTGGCCAGATCCCCGATCGGGAGGAGTGCGTCGCCGTTCATGTCCGTAACCCTCGGGCCTCCCCCTGCGGGAGAGTCAAGCCCCGGCTCGCCGTAACGTGTCCTGGTCACGTCAGCACCGTCCCAGGGGGGATACATGTCGTACGGCTATCCGCCGCCCCAGCCCGGTCAGCAACCGCAGCCTGGTGAGCAACCGCAGGCCGGTCAGCAGCCGCAGTTCGGTGAGCAACCGCAGTCCGGTCAGCAGCCGCCGGCCTCGTCGCCGTACGCGCACTGGCCGCAGCCCGCGCCCGGTGCGTACGGCTATCCGCAGCCGCCCAGGAAGTCGCGTACCGGGCTGATCGTCACCTTGTCCGTGATCGGCGGGGTTGTCCTTCTGCTGGCGGCCGGCGTGCTGGTCGCCGTGACGAGCGGGGGCGGCACGTCGTCGACGGCCGGGTCGAAGCCGTCGAGGGCGGAGGCCACGGAGAGCGGGTCCCCTGCTGCGAGCGGTGCGCCCGCGCCGGGTGACGCCTCCGACGCGCCCACGGAGCTGCCGGCCCCGGAGGGCACGGACGGCGAGGGCGATGTGCGGATCACCCGGTGCCAGGTGGACTCGCTGACCGAGTGGCCGGATGCGGATGTGGAGATCGTGAACCACGGCGACGACCAGGCGTCCTACATCGTGTCCGTGGAGTTCGTGGACGGGGACGGTACGCGCCGGGCTTCGGGGCTGGCGACGGCGACCGATCTGGCGGCGGGGCGGAAGTCGGTGCAGAAGGCCCAGGGGCTGGGAAAGGTCCCCGGCAAGATGACCTGCAAGGTCTCGAAGGTGACGCGGCTTCCCTCGTCGTGAGCGGGTTTCTGGAGGTCACCCGGATGGGTACGTCCGGGTGGCCGTGCGGGGAGGTGGCGCGCAGGGTCGGTTCTGTTCCGCAGTCCCGATCAGGCCCGAGGAGTTCCGATGGCTCATACAGCGCCCACGCCCGGCACCGCCGGTTCCGCCGGCCAGGGGGACATCAATCCCTGGGCGGCCAGCGGTGTCATTTTCGCCGGTGTCCTGTTGCTCGTCGACGGTGTCCTCGGAGTGATCAAGGGCATCTCCGGTCTCGCCACCGACGATGTCTACGCGCACCTCAGGAACTACACGTTCAAGTTCGATGTGTCCTCCTGGGGGTGGATCCACCTCGTCCTCGGCATCGTGCTCGCCGTCGTCGGCTGGGGGGTCCTCAAGGGTGCCGAATGGGCCCGGGCCACGGGTGTGGTGCTGGCCGCCATCAGCGTGATCATCAACTTCGTCTGGCTGCCGTACCAGCCGATCTGGGCGGTCGTCTCCATCGCCATCGACGTGTTCGTCATCTGGGCCCTGTGCACGGAGCGTTCGCGGGCGGTCATCTGAGGGGGCAGAACGGGCACGGAGGCCGGGAGGAGGCAGCGGTGGAACTCGTCGCTCTTGCCGCCGAGGCGTACGTCTACGGGTATCCGCTGGTCCGGGACCTGTCGCTGGTCGAAGGCGCCATGTACACGGGCTTCGGTCCGCTGCCGCCCACCCCCTTCAACCACTTCGCGCACGCGGACCGGCCGGTGCCCGCCGACACGCCCTTCGTGTCCGTCGGTGACGACACCGTCCGGTCCGTCGCTCATCTCGACCTCTCCGGTGGGCCCGTCCTGCTCCACGTCCCCGACCCCGACGGCGGGCATCCGGACGGCGCGTACCGCGTGCTGCAGTTCGTCGACGCGTGGACCAACAGCTTCGCGTACGTCGGCCGCCGCACCACCCCCGTCCACGCCGGTGACTGGCTCGTCGTTCCCCCCGGCTGGGCGGGCCGCGTGCCCGACGGCGTGCTCGGGGTCATCGACGCGCCCACCTCCGTCGTCACCGTCATCGGCCGCAGCGCCTGCGATGCCGGCGGCGGCCACGGCCCGGAGCGGGTCAGCGCGTTCCAGGAACAGCTGACCGTCACGTACGTCGAACCGGGTGCCCACCGCACGGGGCTGCCCGCGCCCGACCCCGACGTACCCGAGGCGCTGCGGTTCTTCGAGCAGCTCAGGGTGTGGATGGCCGACTTCCCGCCGTCCGCGCCCGACCAGGCGTATCAGGACCGGTTCCAGCGGCTGGGGCTGCTGGAGGAAGGGCCCTCGCCCTACGTCCGTGCCGATGCCGTCCTTGTACGCGCACTGACCGAGGGGCTGGTGCGGGGCAGGGCACGGGTGGAGGAGGTGAGCCGGGCCGATGCGGAGCGCGGGGGCTGGGTGATGGAGCCGCATCTCTTCGACTACAACCTCGACCACTACGGTGTCGGGACCATCGACTCCCCTCAGTGGCGGATCGCCGACCGGGAGGCGTCCTACCGGACCAGGGCGGTGGCGGCACGGAGCGCGCTGTGGGGCGTCCACGGTTACGAGGCGGTGTACGCCCACACCCTGTGCGACGCCGGGGGCGAGCGGCTGAACGGGGCCCGCTCCTACGTGCTGCGCTTCGAGGGCCGGCCGCCGGCCGGGGCGGGCTGGTCCCTGGCCGCGTACGACATGACCGGGTACGGCCCGGCCGGTCAGCGGATCGGCGAGAACCCGGCGGGGCGCGGCCCGGTGTATGCGCGGGACGGTTCGCTGACGGTCCGGGTCCAGCGGGAGCGGCCGGACGATCCGGTCGCGGCGGCGAACTGGCTGCCCGTGCCCGACGGGGACTTCCGGGCCGTGCTCGGGCTCCGTGCGCCGGGGGCCGGGATCCTCGACGATACGTACGAGTTCCCCGCCGTCGAACGGGTTCGGTGAGGGGAGCCGGGCTTCGGGGGCGCGGGGGAGCGAGGGCGATTCGGGCGGTTGTCAGTGGTGCGGTTCACACTTGAGTCATGTGCCGCAGCATCAAGACCCTTCGCCCGCCAGCCATCCCCGAAGAGGCCACCGAGGAGGAGATCCGGGCCGCCGCCCTGCAGTTCGTGCGCAAGGTGTCCGGCTTCCGCGCCCCGGCCGCGCACAACCAGGAGGTGTTCGACCGGGCCGTCGACGAGATCACCGAGGCGACCGTCAGACTGCTGGACGGGCTGGAGGTCCGAGGCGCGGTCAGGACGCCGTAGTGGCCGGGGCGGTCGCCGATGCAGCGGCGGCCGCCTCCGCCGCCGGGCGGCGCATGAGATACGCGGCGAGGGCGCCCGCCATGAACAGGGCGAGGACCGAGACGGCCGTGCCCACCCACGTCGCACCGAGCCACTGGCCGCCGAAGTAGCCGAGGCCCACGCTGTAGACGGCCCATGCCACACCCGCCAGGGCCGACCAGGGCAGGAATTCCTTGACCTTGCGGTGCGCGGCGCCCGCGCCAAGGGAGACGACCGAGCGTCCGGCCGGGGCGAAGCGGGCGATGATCACGAGGATGCCGCCGCCCCGGGCGAGGGCGGCACCGAGGCGCTCCTGCGCGGAGGTGAGGCGGCGGGAGCGGGCTATGGCCCGGTCCAGTCGTTCCCCGCCGCGCCAGGCCAGCCGGTACGCGACGAGGTCGCCGAGCACCGAGGCGGTGGCCGCGCAGAGGATCAGGGCGAGGAGCGAGGGAACCTCGGTCACCTGTTCCGCGGCGCCCGCGCCCGCGACGGTCGTCGAACCGGCGGCGGCGGCCGTGGCGGCGGTGATCACCAGGACCCCGCTGGGAAGCAGGGGCAGAAAGACGTCCAGGAGCACCGAAAGGGCGACCACGGCGTAGATCCATGGGCTGCCGGTCAGCGCGCCCACACTCTCAAGCACCTACTACTCCCCGATTCGGAACAACGCCGCGACGTCGCAGGGGAGCGGCAGGAGCGGCAGGGTCAGCTGTAGAGCGTACGCCTGGCGTTCATCCGGTGATCCACAAAATACGAACGATGTTGGGAACCTCACGTACATCCGGAAATGGGAAGCATCGGTTCCGGGTGTTCTGCCGGATGTACGTGAGGAGTCGCCCGCCGTACGTACGTGAGGGCGGTCCGCCGTACGTACGTGAGGCGCGGTCCGCGCCGCGCCGGCTGCGGGAGAGCGGTCCGTGGGCGGCGGGTGCGGGAACGAGTGGCTCAGACCGTTACGGGCGGTGCCTGCTCGGGTGCGCGGTCCTTTTCGTGCTCCGTGCCGCCCCGGCCGAACAGCCGGTCCAGGGCCGGTGTGCCGGGGCCGGTGAAGACCAGGAGCAGGAACGCCCAGCAGAAGACGGCCGAGGGCTCGCCGCCGTTCTGCAGCGGGAACAGGGCCTCGGGCTGGTGGACCTTGAAGTACGCGTACGCCATGGAGCCGGAGCAGATCAGGGCGGCGATGCGGGTGCCGAGTCCGACCGTCACGAGGGCGCCGCCGACGAGTTGGATGACCGCCGCGTACCAGCCGGGCCAGGTGCCGGCGGGTATGGAGCCGCCGTTCATGGTGCCGCCGAGGACGCCGAAGAGCGACGCGGCGCCATGGCAGGTGAAGAACAGGCCGATGACGATCCGGAAGAGGCCGAGGGCGTAGGGCTGAGCCTGGTTCAAGCGTGTGTGCATGGGGGGAGGGCTCCTTCGGTCTGGTGGGGACGTGAACCGATTGAGTGCGTCAGATTAGGGAAACCTCACCAATGCTTGCAAGTTCAACATTCTGTCGACTGGCTGAAAGTCGCGCCCCTGGTTTTCGGTCGGACTCCGGTTCGAAACCGCCCCAACTGCGAACCTCTCCCTGCCGACTTGGCCTGAACCAATGGCGGCGCAACTTTCCGGCCATGTGGAGTGAGGGGAGCGGGCCGGCTGTCGAGCCATGGTCCGCCGGTGGTGTACCACTGGGCCGGCGGCGTCTCCGTCCGTCCGTGCCGTGCGGGCAGCCCGCCGCTCCGCCGTCCGGTCCGGCTCCGGGCGGGGCGGAAACCGGCTCCGGGGCGTCCGGCGGCGAGGTGTGCGCGGGCGGGCAGGTCAGCTGCCGGATGCGGGTCCCGGGGCGCCGCCCGGCGCTTGGGCGGGGGTGCGCGGCACGGCTGCGCAGGTATGGGGTATATCGCCCCGACAGCCAACAAAGCGTCGCCGGAGTGTCGGGAGGGGGGCGGCTCCGAACGCTCCGGCGACGCTTTGTGTACCAGTGGCGGCAGGGGCCGCGGCAGGACCGTGCCCCGGCTCTCCGCGGGCCGGGGTGGCAAGGGGGTGCTCGGGCGGTCGGCGGGCCGGCTCGGCGCCGTGCGCCGGCCACCGCTGCTCGTCGGGCTCCCGGGGTGCGCGGGCACCGGCCGGGACCGGCCGTACTCGGCCGAAAACGCGCCGGGGCGGGGGTGGGGAAGGGGTGCGCCTGCGGGTACGGAGCCGTGCGGTGCGCACGGCTCCGTACCTGGGCTCAGCAGTTGTTCAGGACGGACTGCAGGGCGCTCTTCTCGGCCGGGTCGACGGTCAGGTCGTAGTAGTGCTTCACGTGGACCCAGGCGCGCGCGTACGTGCACTTGTACGCGGTGCGTGAGGGCATCCAGTTGGCCGGGTCCTTGTCGCCCTTGGACTGGTTGACGTTGTCCGTGACCGCGATGAGCTGAGGACGCGTCAGGTCGTTGGCGTACGCCTGGCGTTCGGCGGTCGTCCAGCTGCTGGCGCCCGACCGCCAGGCCTCGGCGAGCGGAACCATGTGGTCGATGTCCAGATCGGAGGCGGCGGTCCAGGTGGCGCCGTCGTACTCCGAGTACCAAGTGCCGCTGACGGCGGCGCAGCTGGAGTCCTGCGTCACGTTCGTGCCGTCGCGCTCCAGGACGACCTCGCGGGTGTTGCAGGCGCCCGACTGGGTGATCCAGTGGGGGAACTTGTCACGGCTGTAGCCGCTCGACGAGCCCTCGGCGGCGACGGTCAGTTCGCTGAGGTAGGTGCGGGCGGTCGAGGCGGAGACCGGGGTGGGCATGGCTGCCTGCGCGGCGGGGGCGGTGAGCAGGCCGGTGGTTGCGGCAAAGGCGGCGGATGCGGCGAGGACGGCGATGCGACGCGCGTAGACACCGGACATACGAACTCCCTTGATGTGGGGGGACCTTGGGCGGGTGACCCGTGAAGCCCGGCCATCGTGGCCGTGCCAGGTTTCCGTGGGGTGGGCACCAGGTAACAGAGTGGCGACATGGTCACGTCACATCAAGAGTTCTGACGAACAGGACTGGGGCATGGGGGCGTACGTCCACATCTGCGCGGGCGCACAGGCTGACGCGGCGACAATCCATGGGTGTGGACGACCGATTCGCGCGACTGGTCGGGCCGGGCCGGTCGTAGGGTCGCGGCGTGCTGCTACCGGTCGACATCACGCTCGGGGTCGTACTCGCGCTGCTGCTCGCGGCGGCGGCCACGGTCGCCGCTCTGGCCTCGCTCGGCCGGTCGCGCGAGATCCCGCCGGCCGGGCTGCGGGCCGCGGTCCAACTCGCCGCCGTTTCCCTGCTCATCGGCTGGGTGGTCCACTCGGTGGCGCCGCTGCTCGGGTTCGTGGCGCTGATGTACGCCGTGGCGGTACGGACCGCGGGCCGCCGGGTCACCCGCAATCGCACCTGGTGGTGGGCGGCGCTGCCGATCGCGGCAGGGGTCGTTCCGGTGGTCGCCCTGTTGCTGCTCACCGGGCTCGTGCCGGTCCGGGGCATCGCGCTGATCCCGGTGGCCGGCATCCTCATCGGCGGTGCGCTGACCGCGACCGTGCTCGGCGGAAGGCGGGCGCTGGACGAGCTGACGACCCGGCGCGGGGAGGTGGAGGCGGGGATGGCGCTCGGGCTGCTCGACCGTGACGCGCGGCTGGAGATCGCCCGGACCGCGGCGTCGGACGCGTTGCTGCCGGGGCTCGATCAGACCCGGACGGTGGGGCTCGTCACCTTGCCCGGGGCCTTCGTGGGCATGCTGCTGGGCGGCGCCTCACCGGTGCAGGCGGGGGCCGTGCAGCTGTTCGTACTGGTCGCCCTGATGGCCGTGCAGGCGGGGGCCGTGCAGCTGTTCGTACTGGTCGCCCTGATGGCCGTGCAGGCGGCGGCCGTCACGACGGTGCTCGAACTGGTGGCGCGGGGCCGGCCGCACCGGGAGTGACGTCAGCGCGCGCTGATGTGCAGTCGGATCGAGCCGTCCGGGGCCGCTTCCACCCGGATCCGCGTCAGGTCCTCGACGTGCGCGTCGGGGGAGAGCGCTCCGGCGCGCGGGCCGACGCCCACGACGCGCATCCCCGCCGCCCGGCCTGCCGCGATGCCCGCCTCCGAGTCCTCCAGGACGACGCAGTCCGCCGGGTCGAAGCCCAGCTCGGCCGCGCCCTTGAGGAAGCCCTCGGGATCCGGCTTGCTGGCGCCCACGCTCTCGGCGGTGACGCGGACGGCGGGCATCCGCAGGCCCGACGCGGTCATCCGGGTCCGGGCCAGCGCCTCGTCCGCCGAGGTGACCAGGGCGTGCGGCAGCCCGCTGATCGCGTCCATGAAGGCGGGTGCGCCGCCGATCGGTACGACCCCATCGGTGTCGGCGGTCTCCTCGGCGAGCATGGCCCGGTTGTCCGCGTGGTTCTGCTCCATCGGGCGGTCCGGGAGGAGCACCGCCATGGTGGCGTACCCCTGCCGTCCGTGGACGACCTTGAGCGCGGCCTCCGGGTCCAGCCCCTCGCGCAGCGCCCAGCGCCGCCAGCAGCGCTCCACGACGGCATCGGAGTTCACCAGGGTGCCGTCCATGTCCAGGAGGAGGGCGCGGGCGGTGATGACGGTGGCCGGCATGGGCGGGCTCCAGAGCGCGGGGGAGTGACGACGCCGGGAAGCGACGACGCGGGAAAGGGAACAAGCAGCCTCGCCCGCCGGTCAGGGGGTGGCGGGCGGAGGCTACTTTGTTCCATCACGATACAAAAACCGGTCCGAGAAAGCCAATTCCGCCGGTTTCGGGTGGTCGGTACGGCGGAACGCGGGCGGAGGCGGCGGAACGCGACCGGCTGGTCACCGACCGGTTCCCGTAACGCCGACTCGGCAGGCCGTAACGGCATGAAAAGGCCAGGATGGGGATGTAGCGGACCCGAGGAGATGTCCATGGCCCAGCACCTGAGCCCCCCGGCCCCGACCCCGGCCCCCGGTGAGGAGCGCTCCACACGGTCGGTCCTCGTGGCCATCGGTGCGCTGCTCCTCGGCATGCTCCTGGCCGCACTCGATCAGACCATCGTCTCCACCGCACTGCCGACCATCGTCAGCGACCTCGGCGGCCTGGAACATCTCTCCTGGGTGGTCACGGCCTATCTGCTGGCGGCGACCGCGGCGACCCCGCTCTGGGGCAAGCTCGGCGACCAGTACGGCCGCAAGAAGCTCTTCCAGGCCGCCATCGTCATCTTCCTCATCGGCTCGGCGTTCTGCGGCATCGCCCAGAACATGCCTCAGCTCATCGGCTTCCGGGCTCTTCAGGGCCTCGGCGGCGGCGGGCTCATGGTGCTCTCGATGGCGATCGTCGGCGATATCGTCGCGCCGCGCGAACGCGGCAAGTTCCAGGGCCTGTTCGGTGCGGTCTTCGGCGCGACCAGTGTCCTCGGACCGCTCCTCGGCGGTCTGTTCACCGAGCACCTCAGCTGGCGGTGGGTCTTCTACATCAACCTGCCGATCGGCGTCGTGGCGCTCCTGGTGATCGCCGCCGCGCTGCACATCCCGGTCCGCGGCACGAAGCACACCATCGACTACCTCGGCACCTTCCTCATCGCCTCCGTCGCCACCTGCATGGTCCTCGTCGCCTCGCTCGGCGGCACCACCTGGGCATGGGGCTCGGCGCAGATCATCGGCCTCGCCGTCCTGAGCGTCCTGCTGCTGATCGCCTTCGTGTACGTGGAGCGCCGGGCCGCCGAACCCGTCATCCCGCTGAAGCTCTTCCGGATCAGGACATTCACCCTCGTCGCCGTCATCAGCTTCGTCGTCGGCTTCGCGATGTTCGGCGCGATGACCTACCTGCCGACCTTCCTCCAGGTGGTGCACGGCATCTCACCGACGATGTCCGGTGTGCACATGCTCCCGATGGTGCTGGGCCTGCTCATCACCTCGACCGCGTCCGGGCAGATCGTCAGCCGCACCGGCCGCTGGAAGGTCTTCCCGATCGCGGGCACCGGCCTCACCGCGATCGGACTCCTGCTGCTGCACCGGCTCACGGAGACCAGCAGCACCTGGGTGATGAGCAGCTACTTCTTCGTCTTCGGCGCGGGGCTCGGCCTGGTGATGCAGGTCCTGGTGCTGGTGGTGCAGAACGCCGTCACGTACGAGGATCTCGGCGTCGCCACCTCCGGTGCCACCTTCTTCCGCTCCATCGGCGCCTCGTTCGGCGTCGCAGTGTTCGGCACGATCTTCACCAACCGGCTCATCGACAAACTGACTGTCGCGCTCGCCGGGCAACCGCTGCCCCCCGGGGCCGGTGTGAACGGGCTGGCCTCCGACCCGCGGGCCATCGGGCAACTGCCGCCCGCGCTGCGGCCGGCGGTGCTCCACGCGTACGCGACGTCGATCACGGACGTGTTCCTGTACGCGGCCCCCGTCGTGCTGATCGCCTTCGCCTTCGCCTGGTTCCTCAAGGAGGACAAGCTGCGCGGCTCGGTGACCGCTCCGGAGGCCAGCGAGACCCTGGCGTCGAACCCGGTCGAGCGGTCCTCGTACGACGAATGCGCCCGCGCCCTCTCGGTGCTCGCCACGCGTGCGGGGCGCCGGGAGATCTACGTGAAAATCACCGAGCGGGCGGGTTACGACCTGCTGCCCGCCGCGAGCTGGATGCTGCTGCGGATCAAACGGCACGGCACGGTCGAACCGGCCATGCTCGCCGACATCACCCCGGTGCCGCTGCGGGTGATCAGCGACGCTGCCCGGCAGTTGGAGGAACGCGGGCTGGCCCGCCGCGAGGGCGTGCAACTGGTGCTCACCGAGGCGGGTTCGGAAGCCGTGGTGAAGCTCGCGGAGGCACGTGAGGAGTCCATGGCCGAGCTGCTGGGCGACTGGTGGGGGCCGGACCGGCCGACCGATCTGGTCAGGCTGGTGGAGGAGCTGACCGCGGAGACGAACGGGTCGAGCAGGGAACGGCCGCACAGCCCCGAACCGAAGCGGGACCACGCGGCCTGAACCCCGCGAGCCCGGTACGCTCCGCCCCCTACGGCCTCGGGCTCAGCTCCTTCGCGAACCAGTGCTCCGCGTACTGCCGCCGGTGGAACGCCGGGACCTCCCGGTAACCGTGCTTGGCGTACAGCCCGCGCGCCTCGACCAGGTCGTGGCGGGTGTCGAGCCGGACGGCGCGTACGCCGAAGGCGCGCGCCGCGTTCTCGACGGCCGTCAGGAGCAGTCCGCCACCGCCCGTGCCGCGGTGCCCGGGGCGGACGAACACGCGGGTCAGCTCCGCGGTGTCCGCGTCCACCACCAGCAGCCCGGCGCAGGCGGCCGGCTTCCCGTCGAACCGGCCGACGACGAACTGACCGGTGGGCGGGACGAGCAGGTCGGCGCCGTCGCCGGTGAGCCCCTCTTCGATCTCCCCGGCGGCGGCGGGCCGTCCCCAGTAGCGGCTGGCGACCTCGTCGTAGTAGTCGCGACGCAGGAGCGAGGAGTCGGGGGAGTCGAACGGTTCGGGGGCCAGTGTCCAGGTCATGCCGGTCATTCTGACCTGAACACGATCAAGCGGACCAATGGTTTGACGGATGCCGCCCTTCACCCCGTACGCAACTGTTCGGATCCCCTGCCCCTCGCGTCCCGCCGCCGGGCCCGCAGCACCAGCGGCACCGTGGTGACCGCCACCAGCACGGCCGCGAGCAGCGACAGCACCCAGAGGGGGACGCCGCCCACGGTCAGCAGCTGGTTCTCGTGCACCTTCGTCCGGTACGGGGTGTCGGCGGCGGCCGCACGCAGCTGATGATCGTCGTGGATCCGTTCCGGCTGCGGGAACGACTGCTCGATCGCGGTGAGGAACACCGGCTTCTCGCCCGTCAGTTCCCGGAGCGCCCTCGTGTCGTCCACCGCCGACCGGGGGTCGATCCTGCCCGCGTACGTCGCCTCCGGCGCATCGCCGCCGATGGAGCCGCGCGGTTCCATCCGGTGCTCGGCGAGGATGTACAGGCCGAGCTGCTGTGGCGTCGAGGCGAGCTTCGACAACCGCATCGGGTAGACCAGCCGGTCGCTGGCGAAGCGCAGCCGCAGCGGGTCGAGCGAGCCGACGAGCGGAGTGCCGCTGTCCCGGGGCGCGAGGCGGATCGCGACGTACTCCCACTTCTGGTCGACGTAGGGCTTCAGCGCGGTCGCCAGCCGGTCGGGCAGGTCGAAGCCGTTGTCCCGCAGCCACTCCTCCAGCGCCTGCGGGTCGGTCGCGGCCAGCCGTGCCACATCGAAGGGGCCGAGCCGCTCCCGGCCGACCACCTCGACCGCCGGGGCCCCGGCCGACGGAGCGGCGGCCGAGTCCCCGGCACCGCCGGAGCCGGCGAACGGCCAGTCGTGGGAGCGGGGCCAGAAGTAGTGCCTGGTCACGAGTTCCGGCTCGGTGAGGACGGAGAGCTCGGAGAAGAGCCCGGGATCACCGAGCTCCACGCTCGCGCGGTGCGGCACCGGCATGATCCAGGCCGCCTCGGGGGCGTTCCCGCGCACCGTGAGCCGCATGACGATCTGCTCTGTCCGGCCGTCCCAGTCCACCACCGACGTCTCCCGGTCGACCGAGACCTGGGCGTCCTTGCTCGGGACCATGGCCCCGCAGCCACAGGCGTACGCCGGGCTGATCAGCGACCCCAGCTGCAGCGAAACCAGCATCAGCAGCAGTGACAGCGCCCGCGCCGGCCATCCGCGCTCCCTGCCAGGCACGCCCCGCGTGCCCCGCGCACTCCGCTTCACCCTCGCGCATCGCATGTCCGTCCGGCTCCCCCGTGATCGACAACGTGATCGACAGCACGGGGGAGGACGTACGGGCCGTGGATCCGGTTCCGGCCTCGGTTCCGGTTGCGGTTCCGGCTCCGATACCGGCTCCGATTTCGACTGTGCGAAAGCGTATTCGGATAAAACCGGTATGGGGGTCAAGCGCCGACAAGGCTGATTATGGCTGTCTCGTAGCGTAATGCGATGGTTCCACAGCGTGCCCGGATCGAATCGAGGGGCGGGCACCGGAACGGCGGGAGGGCCGGCGCGGCGTGGCGAATGCGGAGCGCAGTGTGTGTGGAGATCCGGCGACCGGAGCGAGGACCGGGGCGGCCCGTGTCCTGCTCTGGCTGATCGTGGCCGCGCTGGCCGTACGGCAGATGGCGGTGGTGATAGGGCAGCCACCGGGCGAACGGCTCACCGACCTGACGGCCTGGATCAGTGGGAAGAGCGTCCTGCGCGTGCCGGGGTCGCTGTACGACAGCGACCGGTTCACCGGCACCCCGTTCGCCGGACTGGTGCTGAAACCGCTGATCCGCAGCGCGGAACAGAACCTGGGCGTCGTCTGGACCTTCGGCTCGCTGCTGCTCGTCGCCGCGCTGGGCATCGTCGCCGCACGTGCGCTGCCGGGGCCGGTGGCCCGCCGCACGGCGCTGCTGGCCGCGCCCGTCGCGATCAGCCTGCTGATGCTCTCGCTGCCGGTCCGCAACGCGCTGCACCTGGGGCAGACCAGCGTCCTGCCGGTCCTGCTGGTGCTGCTGGGCTGTTCCGCGGTCCGCGGGGAACGCGCCTCGGGCGTCCTGATCGGGCTGGCGGCCGCGCTTCAGCCGACCGTGCTGCTCTTCGCCGTGCTCCTCCGGCTGACCGGGCGCCGGCAGGCCGCGGCGACCGGCGGCGTGGTGTTCGCCGTCTGCACGGTGCTCGCCTGGGCCGCGCTGCCGGGCGATTCGTGGACGTACTGGGTGCACCATGTCGCGGGCTCCGGGCTCGGTGGCAGCGCGGACAGCCTCGCCAACCAGTCCCTGCACGGCGCCCTGCTCCGGTTCGGGCTCACGGGCCCGCTGGAGGTGGCGCTCTTCGTGGCGCTGGCGGCCGTCGGCTGCCTCCTCGGGCTGCGCCGGGCCGCCCGGTACGCGGGCGACGGGCAGTTGCTCCTCGCCGTCGCCGTGACCGGCTGCGTCGCCGTCGCCGTCTCGCCGACCGCCTGGCAGTACCAGCTGCTCTGGGTGCTGCTCGCCGTGGTCGGCCGGGTCGGGAGGCGGGCTTGCGACCGGCTGGTCTGGCCCGCCGTCGTGGTCCTCGTCATCACGCTGCCGGGGACGGCGCTGCTGCCGAACATCGAGGCGCTCTTCCCCGTGCGCGACAACGTGCTGCTGACCGCCGCGCTCGCCGCGGCCTGCGCCGTGCCGTTCCTGCCGCGCGCCTCGGAGCACTGGCAGCACCCGGTTCCCGCGGACCGCGCCGCCCCGGTCCCGGCCCGCTGGAGCCGGATTCCGCTGCTGCCGTTCTGGCGGCGGGTACTGAACCGGCCCAACCTGCTGCTGGAACTGCTCCTGATCAGGGTCGTGTACGCCGCGTACGCCCAGGTCAGGCTCGCGGCGACGGCCGGCCGCGCCATCGCCGAACACCACGGCCGGCAGATCCACGCCATCGAGCAGTGGCTGCACATCGACATCGAGCACAGGGTCAACCACGCGGTCGTGGACGTCGGCCGGCTGAGGGCCTTCTTCGACTACTACTACTCGACGTTCCACTTCATCGCGCCGCTGGCGATCCTCGGTGTGCTCTACGTACGGCGCCCCGCCGACTACCGCTGGGCCCGCACCACCATCGGCTTCGCCACACTGCTCGCGCTGGTGGGCTTCTGGCTCTACCCGCTGGCCCCGCCGCGCCTGATGCCGGGGCTCGGCTTCATCGACACGGTCCATGGCGTCCAGGACTTCGCGAAGCCGGACTACGGGAGCCTGACCGCGATGACCAATCAGTACGCGGCGATGCCCTCGCTGCACTTCGGCTGGTCGCTCTGGTGCGGTGCGGTCGTCGTCGTGCTGGCCCCGAGGGCCTGGATGAAGGCGCTGGGGCTGCTGCACCCGCTGTTCACGGTCTCCGCGATCGTCGCCACGGCCAATCACTGGGTGCTGGACGCGGTGGGCGGAGCGACCGTGGTCACGCTCGGCTTCGCGCTCACCCATGCGCTGTCCGGGCCGCGGAGGCTGCGGCCGGTGGCCGTGCCGGCGGCGGCGAAGCCGCGGGAAGAGCTCGAACGGCCGGTGCCGGTGCCGAGATCGCCGGACGAAGGGGTGAGCAGCAAACAGCTCTGAGGGGGCGGATGGCAAGCGGGTCCGGGCCGGCGGGCGATCCGGGTTTGGCCAGGATGCCGGCGGCCCAGGATCGGTACGTCATGTCCGCGTCAAATTGAAAGGCCGTCATGCGTCGCATCGTCATGATCGTCCTCCTGGCCCTGGTCTCCGGGTTCCTGATGGCGGGACCGGCCGTCGCCGCGCCGGCGCGGACGGACACCGGGCGGAACCCGGTGATCTTCGTGCACGGCCGCAACGCGGGCCCCGGCGTGTGGGACCGGATGATCACCGACTTCGAGAGCGGCGGATACTCCAGGGACCGGCTGTTCGCCTGGAGCTACGACACCACGCAGTCCACGAACGAAGTACTCGCCGACCGCCTGGGCTCCTACGTCGACGAGGTGCTGCGCACGACCGGTGCCCAGCAGGTGGACCTCGTCGCCCACAGCCTGGGCGGCCTCCCGACCCGCTGGTACGTCGCCTTCGGCGGCGGTCGGCAGAAGGTGGCGCGCTGGGTGTCCCTGGCCGGACCGAACCACGGCACGAGCGTCGCGTACCTCTGCGCTCTCTGGGACCAGGGGTGCCGGGACATGACCCCCGGCTCGTACGTCCTGTCCCGGCTCAACGGCGACGACGAGACCCCCGGATCCGTGCAGTACAGCACGTTCTGGTCGGCCTGCGACGAGCAGATCACCCCGACGAGCAGCACCGCACTGTCCGGGGCGGTCAATGTCCGGACCGACTGCCTCAAGCACAACGACCTCCTGACGAACAGTGCCGTGTCCTCGGGCGTGCGCGAGGCGCTGGCGGGCTGAGCCCTCGAAAGGGCCGAAGGGGTGCCGGGACGAACACCTCGTCCTGGCACCCCTTCGGCGTGGATCGCCGCCTGACCAGCATCCGCCCGCCGGCCCGGGGCCGCCACTCGAACGGCTCAGGGGCCGGTCGTTCCCAGGGCCCAGGTGGCGAGGGAGAGCGTGCCCATGGAGACCACCGTCGAGGCCACCACGGCATTGCGGGCCGGCCGGGTGTCCAGACCGTACTGCTGGGCGTAGATGAAGGCGTTCTGCGCGGTCGGCAGCGCCGAGCAGAGCACCACGGCGAGCAGTTGGTGCTCGGGCAGATGCAGCAGGGGGCCGCCGACGGCCAGGGCCGTCAGGGGCTGGACCAGCGTCTTGAGCGCCACCGTCACGACCACCTCGCGACGCGCCGTGCGCCCCGGCCGTGTCGTGTTCTGCGCGAGTTCCGCCGAACCCGGCGCGGCCGGGCGCGAGTTCAGGGACAGACCCAGTGTGATCAGGGCCGTCGGTACGGCGGCGGCGCCGAGCAGATCGCAGGAGTGGGCGAGCGCGTGCGGCAGCCGCAGTCCGAGCGCGGACGCGGCGACCCCGAGCAACGAGGCCATGATGATGGGGTTGCGGACCGGCATGGTCAGCATCCGCCGGAACACGACGGCCTTCCCGGAGCCCGCCCCTGCCCCCGTCCCCGAGTCCAGCAGCGCGAGGACCACCGGGGAGACCAACAGGACCTGGAACAGGATGATCTGGGCGACGAACGACGCGTCACCGAGCACCTGGACCGCCACCGGGATGCCGAGATTGGCGGAGTTGACGTAGCCCGAGGTCATGCTGCCGATCGCCCGGTCCGCCGTGCCCCGTCCGAAGAGCCGCCCGGCCGCCATGAACCCGAGACCGCAGACCAGCGCGGTGCCCGCCGCGAAGGCCACCATCGAGGAGTTGGCGAAGGTGTTCAGCCGGGCCCCGGAGACCATGGTGAACAGCGCGGCGGGCATGGCCACATGGAAGACGAACCGGCCGAGCACGGCCTCCGCCTGCGCGCCGAGCAGTCCGCTGCGGCCGACCGCGTAACCGATCGCGGTGAGTATCCAGATGGGTGCGAAGGCGGAGAGCAGGGCGTGCATGCCCGCCATGATCCTCGCGCCGTTGTGCGCCTCCCGTGCGGGGGTTCGGCGGGAAGCGCGTCTCCGGCGCAGGTTTCCGGCGTTCGTCTTCGGCGTACGGACGGAGCGGGTCAGTTCCTGGTGCTGACCTGAAGCTGCTTGATCCCGTTGAGCCACGCCGAGCGCAGCCGCCGTGGATCGTCGACCAGCCGCAGATCGGGCAGCACGTCCGCGATCGCGTTGAAGATCAGGTTGATCTCCATCACGGCGAGGGACTTGCCGAGGCAGAAGTGCGGCCCGCCGCCTCCGAAGCCGAGGTGGGGGTTGGGATCGCGGCTGATGTCGAAGGTCTCCGGGTTCTCGAAGACCTCGGGGTCGTTGTTGGCCGACGAGTAGAACAGCCCGACCCGGTCCCCCTTCTTGATCCGCTGTCCGCCCAGTTCGGTGTCCTGGGTGGCGGTCCGCTGGAAGGAGACCACGGGGGTGGCCCAGCGGACGATCTCCTCGGCGGTCGTCTCCGGTCGTTCGCTCTTGTAGAGCTCCCACTGGTCGGGGTGGGTGAGGAAGGCGTGCATGCCGTGGCTGATGGCGTTGCGGGTGGTCTCGTTGCCGGCCACCGCGAGCAGGATCACGAAGAAGCCGAACTCGTCGGAGGAGAGGTTCCCCTCGCCCTCCGCGGCGACCAGCTGGGAGACGATGTCCTTGGCCGGGCACTCCTTGCGGGCGGCCGCCAGGTTCATCGAGTACGAGACGATCTCCATGGCCGCCTCGGTGCCGACCTCCTCGGTGATCGCGTACTCGGGATCGTCGTACGCGGCCATCTTGTTGGACCAGTCGAAGATCTTGGACCGGTCCTCCTGCGGTACGCCGATGAGTTCCGCGATCGCCTGGAGCGGCAGCTCGACGGCGATGTTGGTGACGAAGTCGAACGATCCCGCCTCGTCGGCGGAGGCGAGCGCGGTCTCGACGATCGAACGGGCGCGGTCGCGCAGCGCCTGCTCCAGGGAGCGCACCGCCCGGGGAGTGAAGCCGCGCTGGACGATCTGGCGGACCCGGGTGTGCTCGGGCGGGTCCATGTTCAGCATGATCAGCTTCTGGACCTCGATCTGGTCCCGGCTGATCGACTCGTTGAAGCGGATGACCGCGGTGTTGGTGTTCGAGGAGAACAGCTCGGGATGGGTGGAGACGTACTTGACGTCCGCATGCCGGGTGACGACCCAGTAGCCCTCGTCGTCGAAACCGGAGAGGCCGGTCGGCTGGGCGCACCACCAGACCGGTGCGGTCTGCCGCATCTGCGCGAACTCGGGGTGCGGGATGCGGTCTTGGAGCAGATCGGGATCGGTGAAGTCGAACCCTGCGGGCAGATGGGGGCAGGACATCGGCAGCTCCAGGTCGGTCCGAGGGTCGCCGGAACGTTGCCTGACGACCCATCAGATGTTGACGGAAAGGTAGTAACGAGTTCTACAACTGGCAAGAGCGGCGGTCCGTTCTGTTGCGTGAAGGGTGAGTGAGGCCGGTATGAAGTGGTGCGCAAGGAGCGTGCAGCACTCTTGCGTACCGGGGGTAAGCCTCATAAGACTGCTTGCAGAACTAGAACGCGTACTAGTTCCATCCGTGGGCGCCGGGACGCCCCTGCGGAAGTGCGAGGAGAGGACGAGCTCATGGCCGCGGAACCCGTCATCGTCGAAGCCGTACGCACCCCCATCGGCAAGCGCGGAGGGGCGCTCGCCAATCTGCACCCCGGCTACCTGCTGGGCGAGACCTACCGAGAACTCCTCGGCCGCACCGGCATTCACGCCGACTGCGTCGAACAGATCGTCGGCGGCACCGTCACCCACGCCGGCGAACAGTCCATGAACCCGGCCCGCAACGCCTGGCTCGCCGTTGGCCTTCCGTACGAGACCGCCGCGACCACCGTGGACTGCCAGTGCGGTTCCTCGCAGCAGGCCTCCCACATGGTGGCCAACATGATCGCGGCCGGAGTCGTCGATGTCGGCATCAGCTGCGGCGTCGAGGCCATGTCACGGGTGCCGCTGGGCAGCGGTTCCAAGCACGGACCGGGCAAGCCCTGGCCCGACGAGTGGAACGTCGATCTGCCCAACCAGTTCGAGGCCGCCGAGCGCATCGCCCGCAAGCGCGGACTGACCCGGGAGAACGTCGACTCGCTCGGGCTGATCTCGCAGGAACGGGCCGCCGTGGCCTGGGCCGAGGAGCGGTTCAAACGGGAGACGTACGCCGTCCAGGTGCCGACCACCGAGGAGGAGCAGGCCGCCGGACAGGGCATGTGGCGGCTGGTCGACCGGGACGAAGGGCTGCGCGACACCACCATGGAGGGGCTCGGCCGGCTCAAGCCGGTCATGCCCACCGCCATCCACACCGCGGGCAACTCCTCGCAGATATCCGACGGTGCCTGCGCGATCATGTGGGCCTCCAAGCGGATGGCGCGGGCGCTCAAACTCAAGCCGCGCGCCCGGATCGTCGCCCAGGCCCTGGTCGGCTCGGACCCGCACTTCCACCTGGACGGGCCGATCGACGCGACCCGCGCGGTGCTCGGCAAGGCCGGGATGTCGCTCAAGAACATCGACGTCGTCGAGATCAACGAGGCCTTCGCGTCCGTGGTGCTGAGCTGGGCACAGGTCTTCGAGCAGGATCTCGAAAAGGTCAATGTCAACGGCGGAGCCATCGCGCTCGGTCACCCGGTGGGTTCCACCGGGGCCCGGCTGATCACCACGGCGCTGCACGAACTGGAGCGCCGCGACAAGGAGTTCGCGCTCATCACGATGTGCGCGGGCGGCGCGCTGGCTACCGGGACGATCATCCAGCGGCTCTGACCGGAAGCGCCCGCGGAAGGGTGGCCCCCGGCCCGGGGGTGTTGTCAGGTGCACCCCGGGCCGGGGGCCACGCCGATGTCGGCGCGGCGCCCGGCCGCATAGCGTCGTGGCCATGGACAACGACAACCTCCGTACGGGACACCGGACTTCACGTAATCGGCGACGCATCGCCCGCCGGACGACGGCGGCCGCCGCGGTGATGGTCCTGGCCGCCCTCGGCGTCGCACCGGCCGTGGCGCAACAGCCCGCAGGGGTCACCGGGACACCCGGGACCCCGAAGGCACCCGGGGCGCAGCACCCGTACACCGCGCACGGCAGAGGAGCCCTGCTGAGCGTCACCCCCGTGTCCGACCTCGACCGCGCGGACGTCGCCCGGTTCCTCGCCTCGGGCGGCATGGAAACCGGCACCGTCCGCCACGGACTGCGCGCCTACCGCCTCACCTACCGCACCGTCACCCCCCAGGGCGCCCCCACCACCGCGACCGGCCTCCTCGCCCTGCCCAAGGGCGGTCCTCACCGGCTCGACCTGGTCTCCGACACCCACGGCACCATGGCCCACCGCGACTACGCACCCTCCGTCGGCGAGGACTTCGGCCGTTACGCCCCGTACCTCCACGCCTCGGCGGGCCGTGCCGTCGCCGCACCCGACTACCTGGGCCTCGGCAAGGGGCCCGGACGCCACCCGTACATGGACACCAGGTCCGCCGTCACCGCCTCCGTCGACATGCTGAGGGCCGCCCGCACCGCCGCGCGACTCCTGGACCGGCCGCTCACCGGCGATGTGTACGCCGGCGGCTTCTCCCAGGGCGGCCAGGTCGCGATGGCTCTGGGCAAGGCGCTGGACGGCGGTGCCGACCGGCACTTCAGGCTCCGGGCGCTCGCCCCCGTATCGGGCCCCTACGACATCGAGCACGCGGAGACACCTGCTCTGTTCGACGGCCGGGTCAACGACACCAGCGCCGTCTTCTACATGTCGTACTACCTCACCGCGCAGAGCCGACTGCACCCGCTCTACAAGGACCCCTCCGAGGCGTTCCGGAAGCCGTACGCCGCGATCGTGGACGACCTCTTCGACACGAACCACACCGAGGAGGAGATCATCCCGGCATTGCCCGCGACGCTGAAGGAACTGCTCACCGACGACTACTACCGCCGGCTCCAGCACCCCACCGGCGGACTGCTGGCCGCGGCGCGCGCCCAGGACGGCAACTGCGCCTGGAAGCCGGACGTTCCGGTGCGGCTCTACTCCTCGTCCGGCGACACCGACGTCCCTGTCGCCAACGCCCGCCACTGCGCCGCCGATCTGGCCGAGCGGGGTGTCGACGCCCCGGTGGTCGACCAGGGCGAGGCCGACCACAACACCACGTACATGAAGTCGGGTCCGCAGATCGTCCGCTGGTTCGACACGGTGGCCGCGCGGCGCTGAGCGCGCCGGCCCGGGGGGCCAGAGGAGCGAGGGGCAGAGGAGCGAGGGGGAGAGCAGGGGGAAGTGAGGCGTGTGGGGGGAACCCCGGCCGGCGCTCCGGCCGGGGCCCACGTCGCCGGGGCGACGGGGCGTGCCTCAGTACGGTACGTGGGTGGGGAAGGTGGCGGTGGGGCTGAACAGCGCCGCGTATCCCTCCTCGTGGCGGCGGTGCCGCCCGGACCGGCTGACGTCCGCGACCGGGTGCGCGAGCGTGATCAGCCCGTCGTTGGCGAGTTCCTGTACGCGCATCAGCAGTGCCCGTACCTCCAGGCCGAGTTCGGCGGCCACCGTCTGCAGATCGAGACCGGATTCCCAGCTCCACAGCAGCACGGAGTCCATGCTCGGCGACCAGATGACGGTGTGCTCCACCTCGGCAGGCGGAGACGGAGCCGGGATGTGGGCCAGGACCCCGGTAGTCGCCGGGGCCGGAGCCGGGGCCGGAATCGGGGCCGGAATCGGCGTCGGAGCCTGGGCGGGTGTCGGGGGCGCGGCCGGAGTGGGGGGTGCGGCCGCGGGCACGCTCACGGCCGGTGTCCGGGCCGGGGCGGGCCGTGGTGCGTCCGACGGCGGTGCGGGGGTCTCGTCGGCCGGGTGCGGCACGGCGCGTTCCGGTGCGGCGGACGGCTTCCCCGCCGGTTGGCCCTTCGTCGGCGAGGCCTGGCTCAGGAGCTCCAGGGCAAGGGACCGTGCGTCGGCGCGGCCGACGGTGCGTCGTGCTAACCGCACCTCGCGTTCGTTCAGGCCCATCAAGTCCGCGATCGAACCGTCGTCGCCGACCGTGACGGCGAAGGCGGCCAGCGTTCGGCTCCGCTCCGCCTGTGTCTCGTCCAGCACCGCCTGTGCGCGGCGCATGCGTTCGTCGCTGGCGCAGAAAGCTTCCGCCAGGACGGTGTTCCGCTCCCAGAATTCTCGTGGTTCCACGGAAGGGACAACGCGCCGGTCGCCGCTGGGAACGGAGGCGCGAGCTAAAAGCGCCTAAATGGACTAACCAGTCATTAAGTTGGCCAAGTGATATCAAGTGTCCTATTCGCTCGGACGGGTGAGGGCCGGGTACGGCGAAGACCCCGACCGGTGGTCGGGGCCTTCGGATCTGCCTGTGTACGAGCCGTCGGCTCAGTACCAGTGGTTGGCCTGCCAGAACGACCAGGCGCCGCACGGGCTGCCGTAGCGGGAGTTCATGTAGTCCATGCCCCACTTGATCTGGGTGGAGGGGTTCGTCTTCCAGTCGGCACCGGCGGAGGCCATCTTCGAGCCGGGCAGGGCCTGCACGAGACCGTAGGCGCCGGAGGAGGCGTTGGTGGCGGTGTGGTTCCAGCCGCTCTCGTGCTGAACGATGTTGCTGAAGCACTGGAACTGCGCGGCGTCGCCGATCATGGCCCTCGCCGTGCCCTGCGCGCTCGCTGCGACGGACGCCGGCGCGGCGGCCGGAGCGGCCATGGCCGGCGTGACGCCGAGACCCAGACCGGTGGCGCCGAGGAGTACGGCGGCGCCGGCGACGGCGGACTTGCGGCGGGCGGTGCGGGGCTTGGCGAGGATGTTTCGGGCGAACGACACAGAGAGTCCTGACGTCGGGTACGGGGGAGTCGCGGGCCGGTCCGGATCGTGCGGTCGTGCGGGTGGACCGGTCTTCGTCGACCGCGGTCCGGTTCGGCGGACCCTGCGGTGCTCGGCGACTCGTCCAGTGTTAGCGGCGGCGTTCAGCCATGGCAACGACCCCGGATACGAGCCCGCCTCGTAGCCGGACCGAAGGGCCCGGGGCCCCCACGACCGACCCGAACGCGTCATGGCAGGTCGGACGCGGCGCCGAGGCGGGCCCCCGATTCCCGGCCGGCGACTACCCCGCGTAGTGGAGGACCAAGGGACTGTGGGAGCCCTCACTCGCGGGGAGCGTCAAATGTGACCTGGGCCTCGAAGTTGGCCCGGCGGGTGGCCCGCCGTAGCGCCTTCAGCAGCGCCGGACCGACGGCCAGCGTCAGTACCGCGGTGAGCACCGCCCGGCCCAGGTCCCAGCCGAGCGAGGTGGCCGCGCAGTACGCGAGGAAGCGGACCAGGTTGTCCGCCGGCGGATCGCCCGCGTGGAACGAGATGCCCGAGCCGGCCGGGGGCACGATCGTCCAGCCGTACAGGTTCATCACCGTGCCGTACGCGAACGACGCCACGAAGCCGAACCCCGCCAGCATCAGCAGCTCTCCCCGCCCGCGCAGCCGGTCCGGCCCCGGCAGCAGGCCCGCGCCCATCGCGAACCAGCCCATCGACAGCATCTGGAACGGCATCCACGGCCCCACCCCGCCGGTGAGCAGCGCGGAGGCGAACATCGTCACCGAGCCGAGCACGAAGCCGAAGCCCGGCCCGAGCACCCGGCCGCTCAGCACCATCAGGAAGAACATCGGCTCCAGCCCTGCCGTGCCCGCCCCCAGCGGCCGCAGGGCCGCGCCGACCGCGGCCAGCACCCCCAGCATCGCCACCGCCTTGGCGTCCAGACCGGAGTCCGCGATCATCGCGACGACCACCCCGACCAGCAACGGCAGCAGCGCGGCGAACAGCCACGGCGCGTCCTGCGAGTGCGCCAGACCGGCACCGGGGCCGGCCAGCAGCGGCCAGCCGAACGCGACCACCCCGATCGCGCTGATGAGAACGAGCGCGGCGATCGCGCGCGGCCCGAGCCGTACCGGCCGCACCTGGCGCCCGCTCATGACGGCTCTCCCAGCGCGGCGCGCACCTGGGCCACGGTCAGCCACTCCTGCGGGGCGAGGATCTTCGCGGTCTGCGGGGCGAACGCCGGGGACGAGACCACCACCTGCCGGGTCTCCCCGTCCGCGACGACCTCCCCGTCGGCGAGGATCACCACCCGGTGCGCCAGTTCCGCGGCGAGCTCCACATCGTGCGTGGCCAGCACGATCGCGTGGCCGTCGGCCGCGAGGCCCCGGAGCACCCCGACCAGCCGGGCCTTCGCCGCGTAGTCCAGGCCACGGGTCGGCTCGTCCAGGAGCAGCAGCGGGGGCCGCGCGGTGAGCACGACGGCCAGGGCGAGCGCGAGCCGCTGGCCCTCGGAAAGATCGCGTGGATGGGTGTCGTCCGGTACGCCGGGCAGCAGCTCGGAGACCAGGGCCCGGCAGCTGCCGGGGGCGGCGCCCGCGTCGCTGTCCGCCGCGGCGCACTCGGCGGCGACGGTGTCCGCGTACAGCAGATCGCGCGGTTCCTGCGGTACGAGCCCGACCCGGCGCACCATCTCGCGCGGCTGGGTGCGGTGCGGGGCCCGGCCGCCGACGAGGACGGTGCCGGTGGTGGGCTCGACCATGCCGACGAGGGTGGCCAGCAGGGTGGACTTGCCCGCGCCGTTGCGGCCCATCAGGGCGACGGTCTCGCCGGGGGCGACGGTGAGCGTCACCCGGCGCAGTGCCTCGACGCGCCCGCGCCGTACGCCGAGCCGTCCAACCCGGGCCGTGACGTCGGCGACCGGCTCGGGCACCTCGGCGGTCCGCGCGCCGCGCCCCAGCAGCCGGGCCAGCACACCGCGCCGCACGGGGGAAGGGCTCAGCGGCACCGGGGCGGGAGCGGCCACCGGCCCCGGAGCGGGAGGACGCACCGCCGCCAGCCGTTCGCGCAGGTCCGCCGCCCGGCGCCGGGCATCGCGGACCGAGAGCGGCAGCGGCTCCCACCCCGCCAGCCGGCCCAGCGCGACGACCGGCGGGCGGACCGGGGAGACGGCCATGACGTCCGCGGGCCCGCCCACGACCGGGGCGGCGCCCGGCGACGGCAGCAGGACGACCCGGTCCGCGTACTGCACCACCCGCTCCAGCCGGTGCTCCGCCATCAGGACCGTCGTACCCAGGTCGTGCACCAGCCGTTGCAGCACGGCGAGGACCTCCTCGGCCGCCGCCGGGTCCAGGGCGGACGTCGGCTCGTCGAGGACCAGGACCTTCGGGTGCGGGGTGAGGACGGAACCGATCGCGACCCGCTGCTGCTGACCGCCGGAGAGCGTGGCGATCGGCCGGTCGCGCAGGCCGGCGAGCCCCAGCAGGTCCAGGGTCTCCTCGACCCGCCGCCGCATCACGTCGGGCGCCAGGCCCAGCGACTCCATGCCGTACGCCAGCTCGTCCTCGACCGTGTCGGTGACGAAGTGGGAGAGCGGGTCCTGGCCCACCGTGCCCACGAGGTCGGCGAGTTCACGCGGTTTGTGGGTACGGGTGTCACGCCCGTCGACCGTGACCCGGCCGCTCATCGTGCCGCCGGTGAAGTGCGGCACCAGACCGGAAACGGCACCCAGCAGCGTCGACTTGCCGACCCCGGACGGGCCGACGAGCAGCACCAGCTCGCCCTCGGGCACGGTCAGGTCGACCCCGGACAGGGTGGGGCGCTCCGTCCCCTCGTACCGCACCGAGACCTGCTCGAACCGGATCACTGGATCTCCTTGGAATTCGCCGCACCCGCCGCCGCGCCCACCGCGCCCACCGCACCCACCGGCGGCACCGGCGCCACCACCGCGGGCAGCAGCCCGATCAGCACCGCCGCCGCGGGCCACAGCGGAAGCACCGGCGCGACCAGCGGGACGACCCCGGGGTGCAGCGCCGACTCGTCGACAACGCCCGCCCAGATCATCGCCCCCGCCACCGCGACACCCGAACCCGCGACCAGCCAGGCCCGCGCGCCCCACCGGTCGGGCCGGTAGCGGGTACGGACCGAGCGGGCCCCGCCGAGCCGCAGCCCGGCAATGGCGGCGACGAGCCCGGCGATCAGCACCGGCAGCCCGTACACCGCGCCCTGCGCGGCCAGCAGCCCGTACGTACCGGCGCACACTCCGAGCAGCCCGCCGAGCGTGAGGACGTTCGTGGTGCGGCGGACGGCGGGCGGGACCTGGGCGGTACGCCCGTAGCCGCGCGCGTCCATCGACGCGGCCACCGCGACCGACCGCTCCAACGCGCCCTCCAGGACCGGCAGTCCGATCTGCAGGACCGCCTTGATGCCGCCGGTCGCACGGCCCCGCAGCCGCCGTGCGGTGCGCAGCCGCATCACGTCGGCGACCATGTTCGGCGCGAACGTCATCGCGACGACGACGGCGACCCCCGCCTCGTACAGCGCGCCCGGCAGCGACTTCAGCAGCCGGGCCGGGTTGGCGAGCGAGTTCGCCGCCCCGACGCAGATCAGCAGCGTGGCCAGCTTCGCCCCGTCGTACAGCGCGAAGAGCAGCTGCTCGGTGGTGACCCGGCCGCCGATCCTGACCCCCTTCGCCCAGTCGGGCAGCGGCACTTCGGGGAGCGTGAACACCGTGTGCGTACCGGGGATCGGCGAACCGAGGAAGACGGAGAAGACCAGCCGCACACCGACGACGAACAGCCCGATCCGGATGAACGCCCCGTACGAACGGGCCCACGGCGCGTCCGTACGACGCGCGGCGACCACGTAGCCGGCCACCGCGATCAGCAGCCCGAGCAGCAGCGGATTGGTGGTCCGGGACGCGGCGGTGGCGAGTCCGAGCGCCCACAGCCACCACGCCCCGGCGGGCAGGGCGTTGCTCCGGGTCGCCTCGGGGGCGCGCAGCGGACGACGGCGCGCCAGGACCGCGGAGCCGGTCTGGGCGGTCATCCGCGGCGGCGGCGGGACTGCACTACCGCGGCGATGCCGAGCAGAAGCACGGCACCGACACCGACGAGCACCCCGGCGGACGGGCCGAAGGAGCCGCCGGAACCGGAGGACGCGGCGGATCCGGCCGGTGTGGCCGAGGCGGACGCCGATCCGGCGGGCGTGCCCTGCCCGTCGCCGGAGACCTGTTCGCCGCAGCCGGAGCCCGGGTAGCCGGTGATGGCGCAGAGCATCGCGTCGCTGCTGTAGCGCAGCGGCTTCGCCACCGAGGCGAGCGCCTCCGCCGCGCTCGCGTCCGGGGCGACCCGCGCACACGCGGTACGCGGCGCGGGCGGCGTCTCACCGGCCGGGGCGTCCGCGGCCGTGCCCGGGTCGATGACGAGCGCTATTCGCTTGGTGCCGTCCTTCGCCGGGGTGTCCGCGCAGATCTTCGCGAAGTCGGGGGCGCGGCGCGGCTTCGCCGAGTCCTGGGAGTCCTCGCTGACCGAGAACCGGAAGCCCTGCACCGCCCCGTCGTCCGGCCGGACCAGGGACGGGCCCTGGGTGGCGTACGTCCAGTCGGAGCCGGCGCTCTCCCAGAACGACCAGTACCGGTAGCCGGCCGCCTGGGCCGGTACCGCGCCGAGCAGGGCCCAGACGGCGCCCAGGACCACCAGCAGCGCGGTGGTCCGTCCCGCGCGCCTCACGGCTGCCTGTTCTTCCGGCGACCGCTGATCAGGAAGAACGCGATCGCGGCGAGGACGAGGCCGATGCCGATGTACCACCACACGCCCCCGATCACGTCGTCGCCGCTGTGGACCTGGTCCTTCTCCGTGGGCTCGTACCCGGTGTCGGCGGACGGGTCGGGCGTCACCACGGCGGCGGGCTCGGGGCCGGCCGCGTTCAGCCGGGCTACCAGGTCGACGCCGCCGAAGTCCCGGGCGTTGTCGCCGGTCGCGTGGGCGGCAAGGATCAGCTGGGCGTAGGCGGCGGGGCCGCTTTGGGCGGCCCAGTCCGCGGAGTTCTTCTTCAGCCAGGAGATGGCCCCCGCCGCCTTGTCCTGGTGGCCGGCCGCGGAGAGCGCGACGACCGCGTCCGCGGTGTTGCCGAAGTCGGGCTGCGGGGTGGTGTCGGTGGCACCGGGCATCGGCGCCTGGTTCAGGTGGCCGCTGCCGGCGAGGGCACCGGTGAGGTAGTGGGCGCCGTTCTGGGCGGCCTGCTCGGGCGTGAGCCCGGAACCGGGCCGGCAACTGGGCGCCTTGCCCGCGGCGTTGTTCCCGACCGCCATCGCCTTGCCCATCGTGCCGAGCACGGCGGCCGCGGTGGCGTCCGCGTTGGCGGCGAGCCCGCCCTTCTTGTCGGCCTGGTACGCGAAGGCGCCACCGTCCTTCCCGCCGCACGGGATCGCGAGCGTGAGCAGCGGGTCGTAGGGGGTCTTGCCGCCGGGCGTCGTGATGTCCGCGAGCCGCTGCCCCTGGCGGGCGAGGGCGCCGATCACCAGGGAGGTCGAGTTGGCGTCACTGGGCGCGCCCGCGGTGTAGCCCCAGCCGCCGTCCTCGTTCTGCACGGACTTCAGCCAGCGCACCGAGTTGTTCACGGTCTCGCGGTGCCCGCCCACCTCGACCAGGGTCTGGGTGGCGGCCGCGGCGGCATTGGTGTCCCGCACGGTCTTCGCGTCGCACGGCTTGGCGGTATCGGGCCGGAACGCGGCGTAGGAACCGTCGGCGCACTGCTGGGAGATCAGCCACTCCACCGACTTCGCGGCCGGGGTGACCCCTTCGAGCCGCTGGGCGAGGAAGGCCATCGACTGCCGCCACACGCCGTCGTAGGTGGGGTCCGCCGTGCCGTACAGCCCGGAAGGCAGCGCGACGGACGGCGAGGGCGACGGGGACGGCGCTGCCACCGCGACCGGCGCAGCGGCCGCGCAGAGCACGGCGGCGGTGGCGGCGAGCGTTGCTGCGCTGCGACGTACGGTCATGGCGGGCGGGGCCTCTCCTGCGGGGTGAACCGGGCACAGGCACGCTCAGGCACCAGGCTCCGGCTCCGTATACCTCGACGGTGCCGACCACCGGGGGATCCGGTGGTCCGAGCCGGTCACGACCGCGGACAGGGCATTCCGACTCACCGCCTGCGAAGACGGTTCACGGCTGCGTGGTCAGTGCCGGATTCGCACCGGCTTCCCCCTGAACGGGCATGATGACGACCCGCACACTGTACCGGGCGGGTCCGGGCGGGGTCCGGGCCGGGAGGAGCGCCCCTGATCACACCGAGACGTACATCACGCCGTTCCGCTCCGCACCGCAGGCCGCGCTCGCGCCGCGAGGCACGCGACCGTCACACCGCGCCGCACCCCACCGGACCGCCACGCCTCGCACAGCAGCGCACGCCACCGGACGCTACCGCCAACACCGCGAGGCACTCCACCCCTCACACCGCGACGTACGTCACGGGATCGGTGCCCGCCACCGCCTCCGCGCGCCCGAGCTTCACCAGCCGTCGCAGATGCGCCTCCGCCTCCGAGACGGCGATGTTCCGGGAGCCGTGCGGGATCTGCTCCCAGGGCCGGTTCCACTCCATCCGCTCGGCCAGCTCCCACGGCGTCAGCGGCTCCGCCAGCAGCCCGAGCAGCCCGGTCAGCCGTTCCTCGTGATGCCCGAGGAGCTCCCGTACCCGCCCCGCCGCATCGGTGAAGGCGTACTGGTGGGCGGGCAGCACCTCGGCGGCCCCGAGCCGGCCGATCCGCTCCAGCGAGTCGAGGTAGTCGCCGAGGGGGTCGGTGGCCGTGGCGTCGTCCGGGTCTTCGTACAGCCCGATGTGCGGGCTGATACCCGGCAGCAGGTGATCCCCCGAGAAGAGCCGCCCCCGGCCCGGCAGACTGCCGGGGTGCTCCTCCTCCAGGTGCAGGCACACATGCCCCGGCGTGTGCCCCGGCGTCCAGATCGCCCGCAGCCTGCGCCCCGCCAGATCGAGCAGCTCACCGGGGACGATCTCGCGGTCCGGGAGCGCGGCCCGCAGCCCTGGCAGCGTCCGCATCCGGCCCCCGTCGGCCGCGGCGGCCCGCAACGGCGCGAGATGCGCCTCGGGCGCTCCGACCGCGGTGAGTTTGGCCGCGAGATACGTCAGCCACCTGCCGGGTTCGGACTCCCGGGTACGGCGCACGATCGCGGTGTCCGCCGCATGCATGGCGATCCAGGCCCCGGAGGCCTCGCGCACCTGCCCGGAGAGCCCGTGATGGTCGGGGTGGTGGTGGGTGATGACCACCCCGTGGATGTCGGCCATCTCCGTACCGACGGCGGCGAGTCCGGCGCAGAGCGTGTCCCAGGCCTCGGGGTCGTCCCATCCGGTGTCGATCAGGACCGGTCCCCGATCGGTGTCCAGGACGTGCACGAGGGTGTGGCCGAGCGGATTGTCCGGGATGGGCACCTTGATGCTGTGCACGCCCCCGCCGTGGTCGGTCACCTGCGTCATGAGGTCCCCATCTCTCTCGGCGACGTGCGGCTGCGATCCGTCGCGCCCGCGTGTGGGCGCGTCGGGCCCACTGTAACGAGAACTTGTTCCAGTAGTAGCCCCGGTCGACCATCTGGTTCGGGGTGTTGTCACGGACGTGGACTACTGGAACTGGAACTGGTATCAGTTCTGACACAGAGTCAGATCCTGAGTCGGACACCCGGTCGGACATCGAGTCGGATGTCGACCCGGACCGGACGTCGATTCGGGCAACGCACCGCGCCGCGGGAGGCAGCAGTCATGACCGAGCTTGTCGAACACGGAAAACTGTTCATCGGCGGGGAGTTGGTCGATCCGCTGGGCCGGGACACCATCGAGGTCGTCTCGCCCCACACCGAGCAGGTCATCGGCCGGGTGCCCCATGCCTGTGAGGCGGACGTGGACGCGGCCGTCGCCGCCGGGCGGCGGGCGTTCGACGAGGGGCCCTGGCCCAGGATGAGCCTGGACGAGCGGATCGCGGTGGTGACCAGGATCAAGGACGCGTTCGCCGTCCGGTACGAGGAGATCGCCCGGGTCATCAGCTCGGAGAACGGCACGCCGTACACGTCGAGCGTCATGGTGCAGGCCCTCGCCGCGATGATGGTGTGGGACTCGGCGATCACCGTCGCCCGCGAATTCGCGTACGAGGAGCGGCGGAGCGGGGCGCTCGGGCCGTTGCTGGTGCGGCGGGAGCCGGTCGGGGTGGTCGCGGCCGTGGTGCCGTGGAACGTTCCGCAGTTCACCGCCGCCGCCAAGCTCGCGCCCGCGCTGCTGGCCGGCTGCTCCGCCGTGCTCAAGGTCTCGCCCGAATCGCCGCTGGACGCCTACATCCTGGCCGAGATCGCCGCCGATGCCGGACTGCCGGAGGGCGTGCTCTCCATCCTTCCGGCCGACCGCGAGGTCAGCGAGTACCTGGTCGGGCACCCCGGCGTCGACAAGGTGTCGTTCACCGGGTCGGTGGCCGCCGGGCGCCGGGTGATGGAGGTCGCCTCCCGCAATCTCACCCGGGTCACCCTGGAGCTGGGCGGCAAGTCCGCCGCCGTGATCCTCCCCGACGCCGATCTGGACACCGCCGTGGCGGGCATCGTCCCCTTCGCCTGGATGATCAACGGCCAGGCGTGCGTGGCCCAGACCCGCATTCTCGTACCGCGCTCCCGCTACGACGAGACGGCCGAGGCGTTCGCCGCCGCGGCGGGTGCGCTGAAGGTGGGCGATCCGCTCGACCCGGCCACCGAACTCGGCCCGCTGGTCGCGCGACGCCAGCAGCAACGCTCGCTGGACTACATCAGGATCGGGCAGGACGAGGGCGCCAAGATCCTTACCGGTGGCGGACGTCCGGCGTCCCAGGAGCGGGGCTGGTACGTCGAGCCGACCCTCTTCGGAGACGTGGACAACTCCATGCGCATCGCCCGCGAGGAGATCTTCGGCCCCGTCATCTGCCTGCTGCCGTACGGCGACGAGGACGAAGCCGTACGGATCGCCAACGACTCCGACTACGGCCTCAGCGGCAGTGTCTGGACCGCCGACACCGAACGCGGCATCGACATCGCCCGCCGGGTCAGGACGGGCACGTACAGCGTGAACACCTTCAGCCTCGACATGCTCGGCCCGTTCGGCGGCTACAAGAACTCCGGCCTGGGGCGGGAGTTCGGACCCGAGGGGTACGGCGAGTACTTCGAGCACAAGATGATCCACCTGCCGGCCGGATACGAGGGGGCGTGATGGGGGACCGCTGGGCCGTCGAGGTCGACCGGAGCATCTGCATCGGCTCCGGGATGTGCCTGAACCACGCGCCGGGCCGGTTCGCGCTGGACTCCGCCCGGCAGTCGCGCCCGTCGCACCCGGAGACCGATGCCGACGAGAAGGTCCTCACGGCTGCCGAGGGGTGCCCCGTCGAGGCGATCACGATCACGCTGACCGGGACGGGGGAGGTCGTCTTTCCGCCGGAGGACTGAGGGCCGAGGAGGACCGAGGGCCGTCCGGCGGGTCACTTGTCGAAGACGAATGAAATGTGGTCGTCATCCAGGTACTTGATATCGATCTCGCAGCCCTTGTGTACCTGAGAAGAGCGGCGGGCAAGGATGGTTTCCCTGCCCTCCGCGTACTTGGTTTCGCCGTCCTCGTGTCATGAGAGACGGTATTCAATGGTGATGGAACTGCCGTCATATTCGGCGACGCGGCGAACGTCCTCCACCAGGGCCCGAATCTCCCGGCCGTGTGTATCGATCATCTGGTCGCGGAGAAAAAGGTGAACGATATAGAAAACGGTCCCTACGGCGATGGCGGCGGAAAAGATGTAGGCGAATAGCATTGCTGCCTCCCCCGGGTGAATATTTCCGCGGTCCCGCTTCGGTGGCCGCGGTCCGACCCTGTCGTCGGTGTGCGGGCGGTGCGGCGCGCGCACACCGGCGACGGGGTCGTGCGTGTTGCCGGGACGACTTTACCGTTGAAGTGGTGCGGGGCCGCGGCGCGTCGGGCGACCCGGCATTTATCGGCGCCGGTAATGCGTACGTGTTCCCGGTCGAAATCCCTGAGTGTGCGGGAAGGCGTGCGGCTGCGACTTCCCTGTTCCGTCAAACGATCGGTCAAGCAACAGGTACGAAACGTTCAACCTCTGACCAAGGATCCCTCGGACGTGGAGCCGAGACACCCCGCCGGGCGCCCTTCAGGCGCGCCCCTCATCTGCGGACATGTCTGACCGTGTTCGTGTCGTCACGTCGGGACGCGCCAACTGGGCGCCGTTGTCGCGTTGTTACCGGGCGTACCGTCTCAACAGATTGTTGATCAAGGTCCCGATCCCCGGGGTGCCGGGCGGATGCGGGTCAATTCGCCATGTCCTCAAAGGAGATGACATGCCCGCAGCGGAACAGGCGGCGCAGGGAGAACGGGCGGTGCCGGGACCGGACCGGTCCTCTCTCCGCGCCGGACTCGTGCAACTGCGCGGCGTCGCCCAGGTGGCACTCGTCTCCAGCCCCTGGTCCGGGCTGCTGTTCACGCTCGCGCTGTTCGCCGGAGGCTGGCGTATCGGGGTGTACGGCCTGCTCGGCGCCGCCTCGTCCGCCGGGGCGGCGGTCCTGCTGGGGGCCGACCGGCAGCCAGTGGGCAAAGGGCTTCAGGGCTACTGCGGTTGCCTGACCGGAATCGCCCTCGCAGTACGGCTCGGCGCCTCGTGGCAGACCGCCGTGCCGGTCGTGCTCGGCGCGGTCGTCTGCTCGGTGCTGACCGCTGCCGCCGGGCGGCTCCTGGTTCCGCTCGGGCTGCCGGTCCTGACGGCCCCCTACTGTCTGGTCGCCGGAGCGCTGACGATCGCACTGCCCGGCGCCCCGGTCACCGCGGGCGTGGCCGCCCGGGTTCCGGGGTTCACCGAGCTGACGGCCGCCGAGGCGTGGCATGCCTTCTGCAACAACCTCGGCCAGATCTTCTTCCTGGACAACTGGTACGCGGGCCTGATCCTGCTCGCCGGGCTCCTCGTCGCCTCCCGGACCGCGGCCCTCGCGGCGGTCTGCGGTAGCGTTCTCGCGCTGCTCACCGCCTGTGCGGCGGGGCTGCCCGCGGACAGGATCACCGAGGGGCTGTACGGCTACAACGCGGTGCTCTGCGCGATCGCGCTGACCGCCACCTTCCTGACCCTCACCCCCTGGACCGCCGGGTACGCCGCGCTTGCCGCCGTGGCCTCGGTCCCCTTCAGTGCCGCCTGGGAAGCCTTCGCCCAGACGTTCGGCACAACCCCCTTCACCTGGCCGTTCACCGTGACGACCTGGCTCTTCCTGGCAGCCGCTCCGGCTCTGGACCGGCCCGGGTTCTCCTTCGGGAAGCAACTTCGAGAAACATCCTGAGAAAACAACTTCGAGAAATCGCCTTCGAGAATCGCCTTCGAGAAAGCTGATGTGACGCCATGAACCTCGCACCGCGGGAAATCGACAAACTCCACGTCTACGTGGTCGCGGACCTGGCCCGCCGCCGCAGGGACCGGGGGACCAAGCTCAACTACAGCGAAGCCGCCGCCCTGATCACCGAGGCCGTTCTGGAGGCCGCGCGCGACGGCCACACCGTCGCCGAATGCATGGAGCTGGGCCGCAGGGTCGTCTCGGGCGACGACGTGATGCCCGGCGTACGGGAGATGCTCACCGTCCTCCAGGTCGAGACGGCCTTCGTCGACGGGACGAAGCTGGTCACCTGCCACGACCCGATCAGCGCCTGAGACGTCCCGGACCCAGAGGAGATACAGATGTCGGGCGGAGCCCACTACCTCTACGGGGACGAACCCGTGGAGATCAACGCCGACCGTGCCAGGACCATGCTCACCGTCGCCAACACCGGTGACCGGGCCGTCCAGGTCGGTTCCCACTACCACTTCTTCGAGATCAACCGCGCCCTGCGCTTCGACCGCGAGGCCGCCTACGGCATGCGCCTGGACATTCCCTCCGGGACCGCCGTGCGCTTCGAGCCCGGCGACACCCGCGAGGTGGAGCTGTGCGCCTTCGGCGGCACCGGCCGGCTCAACGGCTTCGCCGGACTCGTCAACGGGGGCCTGTCCGCCCCGGACACCCGGCGCGACGCGCTCCGCCGCGCCGCGGAACTCGGCTTCGCACGTCCCGGATCCGGGACCGAGAAGAACAACGAAGAGGAGCGGAACTGATGGCGATCATCCCGCGCAAGCAGTACACGGACCTGTTCGGTCCCACCGTGGGCGACCGGTTCCACCTGGCCGACACCAACCTGATCGTCGAGGTCGAGTACGACCACAACGCCGGGTCCTACGGGGAAGAGGCCGTCTACGGGGGCGGCAAGGCCATCCGGGACGGCATGGCCCAGGACCCCTCCGCGCTGAACCGCGAGGGCGCCCTGGACCTCGTCGTCACCAACGTCGTGGTCCTCGACCCGGTCCTCGGCGTGGTCAAGGGCGACATCGGGGTCCGCGGCGGCCTGATCGTCGGCGTCGGCAAGGCGGGGAACCCGCATCTGCAGAACGGTGTCGACCCCAAGCTCGTCATCGGCCCCGGCACCGAGGTGATCTCCGGCGAGCACCTCATCGCCACCGCCGGGGGCGTCGACACGCACATCCACTTCATCGCGCCCCAGCAGGCCCAGGAGGGCCTGTCCAACGGCATCACCACCTTCTTCGGTGGCGGCACCGGACCCACCGACGGAACCAACGGCACCACCTGCACCCCCGGACCCTGGAACATCCACCGGATGCTGGAGGCCGTGGAGGACCTGCCGGTCAACGTGGGACTGCTGGGCAAGGGCAACGGCAGCCTGCCCGAGGCGCTGCGGGAGCAGATCGAGGCGGGAGCGGCCGGGCTCAAGGTGCACGAGGACTGGGGCGCCACCCCCGCCACGATCGACACCGCGCTGCGGGTCGCCGACGAGCACGACGTACAAATGGCCATCCACACCGACACCCTCAACGAGGGCGGCTTCTACGAGGACACCCTCTCGGCGATCGACGGCCGGACCATCCACACCTTCCACACCGAGGGCGCGGGCGGCGGCCACGCCCCCGACATCATCCGGGTGTCGGGCGAGGCCAACGTACTGCCTGCCTCCACCAACCCGACCCTGCCCTACACGGTCAACGCGGTGGACGAGCTGCTGGACATGGTGATGGTCTGCCATCACCTGTCCCGTGACATCCCCGAGGACGTCTCGTTCGCCGACAGCCGGGTGCGGGCCGAGACGATCGCGGCCGAGACCGTGCTGCACGACCTCGGGGTCATCAGTATCTTCTCCTCCGACTCCCAGGCCATGGGCCGGGTCGGCGAGTCCTTCCTGCGCGCCTTCCAGACGGCACACCACTGCAAGGAGATGCGCGGCCCGCTGGCCGAGGACAGCTCCCGCAACGACAACGCGCGGGTCCTGCGCTACCTGGCCAAGCTGACGATCAACCCCGCGACGGCGGTCGGCGCCGCGGACGTGATCGGTTCCCTGGAGCCCGGCAAGCTCGCCGACATCGTGCTCTGGCCGATCCACTCCTTCGCCGCCAAGCCCAGGCTGATCATCAAGGGCGGCATGGTCAACTGGGCCCTGATGGGCGACCCGAACGCCTCGCTGCCGACGCCCCAACCGGTCTACTACCGACCGATGTTCGGCACCCACGGCCGGGCGAAGCAGCGCACCTCGGTGACGTTCATGTCGCAGGCGTCCATCGCCGCCGGGGTCCCTGGGGAGCTGGGGCTGCAACGACGGATCGAGCCCGTGCAGCGCTGCCGGACCATCGGCAAGCAGCACATGGTGCGCAACGACGCGCTGCCGCGCATCGAGGTGGACCCGGAGACGTACAAGGTCACCGCGGACGGCGAGCCCGCGACCATCGAGCCGGCCGAGCGGCTGCCGCTCAACCACCTCTTCTACATCGTCTGACGACCGCATCGCCCGACGACCGCATCACCTCACGACCGCCCGAACGGAAATCCCGGTGTGAACGACCCGATCCCGATCCCGGCCCTGCTGACCGGACTCCAGCTCACCGACTCGGCCTTCCCCAGCGGCTACTACACCCTCTCCCACGGCCTGGAGGGCTTCCAGCAGGCCCGCGCGGTCACCCCGTCCGGCCTGCCGGCGCTCCTGCACGACCTGCTGCGCCACAGCGTGGGCCCGGCCGACGCCACCGCCCTCTCGCTCGCCCACCGTGCGGTCACCGCCGACGACTGGGAGGAGGTGGTGGCCGTGGAGCAGCGGCTGCACGCCGCCAAACTGGGCCGCGAGGCCCGGCAGGCCGCCGTCCGCACGGGACGGCAACTGCTGGACCTGGCCGGCGAGGTGTACGGCACCGCGCCCGTCGAGCGGTACCGGGACCTCTACCGGGACGGTGCCGTACGCGGCTGCCAGCCGGTCGTCGCCGCCGTCGTCCACGCGGGCAACGGGCTGCCCGTCCGCCAGGCGGTCACCTGCGAACTGTTCGCCTTCGCGGCCAGTTTCGTGGGGGCCGCCCTGCGGCTGCGGCTGACCGACCACCGCCGGGCGCAGGTCGTACTGCACGGCGCCGCCCCGGTGATCGAGGAGACCGTCGAAGCGGCCCTGGGGCGGGAACTCGCCGACATCGGAGGTTGCGTCCCGGTGGCGGACGTCATGGCCGGCCGCCACGAGCGCGCCGAGGCACGGCTGTTCGCCAGCTGAGATCCGTCCCGCAGGGCACCCCCGAACCCCTTCCACCGCACCCACACCACCCCACACACCCCACCAGGACAGGAACACCATGCACGACCCCATGCAGGCCAGGCACAACCACGACCACGGCCCCGACGAGCTCATGCGGCGGCCGAAGGACGGCGTGCTGCGCGTCGGGATCGCCGGACCGGTCGGTTCCGGCAAGACGGCCCTGATCGAAGCGCTCGTCCCGGTGCTGATCGAGCGCGGCCGGACCCCTGCCGTCATCACCAACGACATCTTCACCACCGAGGACGCCGCGCACGTGCGCCGCACCCTGGCCGGGATCCTCGACGCCGACCGGATCGTCGGCGTGGAGACCGGGGCCTGTCCGCACACCGCCGTCCGTGACGACCCGACGATGAACCAGGCCGCCGCCGACGAACTCCTGGAGCGCTTCCCCGAGGTGGACACCCTGCTCTTCGAGAGCGGCGGGGACAACCTGACCCTCACCTTCAGCCCGGCCCTGGTGGACCTGTTCCTGTTCGTGCTGGACACCGCCGAGGGCGACAAGATGCCGCGCAAGCGCGGACCGGGCATCACCGAGTGCGAGCTGCTCGTCATCAACAAGGTGGACATCGCTCCCTACGTGCGGTGCGATCTCGACGTCATGGAGTCGGACGCGCACCGCGTCCGGGACGGCCGGCCGGTGGTGCTGACCAATTCGCTCACCGGGGACGGCCTCGGCACCATCGCCGACTTCCTGCTGTCGCACGAAGCCGCCCACGAAACCGCCCACGACACCGCGCAGGAGACGGCCTCCGCGTGACCGAGGCGCCCGCGCGGCTGGACCCCGCGCACTACGAACCCCGGCGGGTACCGGCCCCGATGCTCGGACTCACCGGCACCCCGGACACCCTGGCCGCCGGGCGCCCCGGCAAGGTCGGCCTGCTCGAACTGGGCTACGCACGGGTGGGCGGGCGGACCGAACTCGTCGACCGGTACCAGAAGTCACCGCTGCAGATCATCCGCCCGCTGTACATCGACCCGCTGCGGCCCGACCTTCCGGTGACCTATCTGATGTCGACCGGCGGCGGCATCATCCAGGCCGACCGCAACCGCATCGACATCGACTGCGGCCCCGGCACCTCGGTCCATCTGACCACCCAGGCCGCGACCAAGGTGCACCGGATGGAGTTCGACCACGCGACCCAGATCGTCAACCTGACGGCGGGGAAGGGGAGTTACGTCGAGTATCTGCCGGACGCCCTCATCCCCTACCGGGACGCCCGCTTCTACCAGCACACCCGGGTCACTGTCGACGCGACCGCCACCGTGCTGCTGGGCGAGACGATCGCGGCCGGGCGGCTGGCCCGGGGTGAACGGCACGCCTACCGCATGCTCTTCAGCGATCTGGAGATCCGGCGCCCCGACGGGACGCTCCTGGCCGTGGACACCGTCCGCCTCGACCCACAGGGGCCGGGCGGGGTCACCGGGCGCGCCGTCTTCGGCGATCACGACCTGATGGCCTCGCTGTACGCGGTCACTCCGCTCGCCTCCGCCGCCGACGTCGCCGACGCCCTCCACGAGGCGCTCGCACCGGCCGGTCAGCTCTTCGGGGTGAGCACCCTGCCCGACGACTGCGGGGCGTGGGTCCGCCTCGTCGGCAGCGACCCGCCCGCCCTCACCCGTGCGATGCGCGCCGCGTGGGACGCCCTGCGACGATTGCTCATCGGCGTCCCGGCCCCGGACCTGCGCAAGACCTGACCGCGCAGGACCTGACCGCGCCCGCCGGACCGGGCGCCTCTCAGGCGGTGCACCCCGTGTCCGCGATCACGAAGTGTCCGGGCGGCGACTCCCGCCGGGTGTGGGTGACGAAGACGTTGTACAGGCCCATGTCCCGGTCCGAGCCGTTGGCGTACACAAGACCCCCGGTGGTGTGCGCCCGGCCCGCCGCCACCTGCGCGTAGTCGGTCGCCGTGAAGCACCGCGCCGGGGCGGCGCCGGTCGTGGCCGCCCTGGGGCGAGGCGGCGCCGGGGTGCCCGATCCGTCGAGCGCCGTCACCGTGCAGCGGTACGGCCCGCCGCCGGACCCGCCCCATGTGTGCCGCCACCATGCCGGTGTACGACGGTGTGTGCACCGACCCCGTGTGACGTGGGCCCCGGCCTCCTTACGGTGACGGCCATGGAGACTCCTCAGCGCCCGGCCCCCGGGCCCGCCCCGCTCACCGCCCCGCCCTCCGCGAACCCGCCGCTCGCGGGGCGCACCGCGCTGGTGACCGGCGCCGCGAGCGGTATCGGGCGGGCCTGCGCACAGGCCCTGGCGGCGTCCGGCGCCCATGTGCACGTCGTGGACAAGGCCGCCGAGGCGGCGAAGAGCCTGGCGGCGGCGATCGGCGGGACGGCGTGGGTGGTCGACCTCGCCGTCCCCGACGCGGTGGACGCCCTGCCCGCCGACGCGGACATCGTGGTCAACAACGCCGGGCTCCAGCACGTCGCGCCCGTGCACGAATTCCCGCCGGACCGCTTCGCACTTATCCAGCGCGTCATGGTGGAGACCCCGTTCCGCATCTTGCGCCGGACCCTGCCGGGCATGTACGAACGCGGCTGGGGGCGCGTGGTCAACATCTCGTCGGTGCACGGACTGCGGGCCAGCCCCTACAAGTCGGCCTATGTGACGGCCAAACACGCACTGGAGGGACTCAGCAAGGTGGTCGCGCTCGAAGCGGCGGAGCACGGGGTGACGAGCAACTGCGTCTGCCCCGGGTACGTACGCACCCCGCTGGTCGAGAACCAGATCGCCGACCAGGCCCGTACGCACGGCATCTCCGAGGAGGAGGTGGTGGGCCGGGTCATGCTGGAACGCAGCGCCATCAAGCGGCTGATCGAGCCCGCTGACGTCGCCGAGGCCGTGCTGTGGCTCTGCGGGCCGCGCACCGGGCACATCACCGGAACCTCGCTCTCCATGGACGGCGGCTGGACCGCCAACTGACCCCGGGGCGGAGGCCGGGCCGCCGACCGGACCCCCGGGTCGGCGCCCGGACCGGCAACCGCCCCCCGCCTCCTACGAATCCCGGCCGCCCATGTCTGAACCGTCCACCTCCGCCTCGACCTCCGCCTCCGCCGCGCCCCATCTGCGACGCCTGCTCGATCTGCTGGCCGACGACGCCCCCGCAGAAGCGCTGGGCGCCGTCTCCTCGCAGGCGCGGGCCGCCGGGGTGCCCGCCGGCGACCTGGCGGAGGTGGAGCGGGCCACCGCCACCGCCCTGCGGATCAGGGGCGCCCTGCGCCAGCACCGCCGCCGCGAGCTCCAGCTCACCGCTCTCTTCGACACGGCGGGCGACCTGGCCGCCTCCCGCGACCTCGACGACGTGCTCAAGGCGATCGTCCGCCGGGCCAGGATGCTGCTCGGCACGGACACCGCCTACCTCACCCTCCCCGACGAGGAGGCGGGCGACACCTACATGCGGGTCACCGACGGATCGGTGTCGGTGGTCTTCCAGCGGCTGCGGCTGGAGCTCGGCCACGGGCTGGGCGGCCTGGTGGCGCAGACCGCGCGACCGTACGCGACCCCCGACTACCGCACCGACGACCGCTTCCACCACACCCGCAACATCAACGCTGGGGTACTGGACGAGGGGCTCATCGCCATTCTGGGAGTGCCGCTCCTCCTCGGCTCCAGCCGCGGCGGGGCCGGAAAGGTCATCGGTGTCCTCTTCGCCGCCGACCGGTCGCCCCGCGTGTTCAGCCCCGACGAGGTCGCCCTGCTCTGCTCGCTCGCCGCCCATGCCGCGATCGCCATCGACACCGCCCGCGCGCTCGCCGACACCCGGTCCGCACTGGACGAACTGGCGGGCGCGAACGCCGAGCTGGCCGAGGCCAACGCGGTGGTACGGGCGCACTCCGCGGCCATGCGACGGGCCGAGGAGTCCCACGACCGGCTGACCGATCTGGTGCTGCGCGGCCGGGACGTCAAGGACGTCGCGACGGCGGTCGCCGGGCTGCTGGACTCCCCGCTGACCATCCACGACCCCGGCGGGCGGCCCCTGGCGGCCGTCCGGCCCGACGGCGCGGACTTCGCCGCCGACGGCATGGACGCCGGATGGCTGGCCGAGACCGCCGAGGAGTCCCGTACCGGCGCCCGCGCCGTGCACCGCGACGGCCGGTGGATCTGCGCCGTCCTCGCCGGGCAGGAACTTTTGGCCGGACTGGTCCTGCACCGACGCGGACAGCTCGACGACTCCGACCGGCGGCTGTTCGAGCGGGCCTCGGTCGTCACCGGACTGCTCCTGCTGCTGCGGCGCACTGTCGCCGAGACCGAGAACCGGATACGCGGCGAGCTGGTGTCCGACCTGCTGACCGGCGCGGACCGCGACCCGGCCGGACTCACCGAACGCGGCCGGCGCCTGGGCATCGACCTCGATCGCCCGCATCTGCTGCTGGTGGCCGAGGGCGGGGCCCGGGAGCGGCTGGCTCCCGCCGCGATGCGTTATCTGTTCGGCGGGGGCATCCACGGGGTGAGCGCGGAACACGCCGGGGCCGTGGTGCTGCTGGTGGCGGCCGACGACCCCGGACCGGCCGCGGGCGACGTGGCCCGCGCGGCGGCGGCCCAGCTCGGCCGGCTTGCCCAGACCCCCGTCACCGTCGCCGCCGCCGGCCCGGCACGCGGCGCCCGGGAACTGGCCGCCGCGTACGGGGAGGCCGCCCGCTGTCTGCGCGCGATGCGGGTCCTCGGGCGCACGGGCGAGGGGGCCTGCGTCGAGGAACTCGGCTTCCTGGGCGTGGTGCTGGGCAACGCGCAGGACGTCGACGGCTTCGTCTCCGCGACGCTCGGCCCGCTGCTGGAGTACGACGCGCAGCGCGGCACCCACCTGGTGCGCACCCTCGGCGCCTACTTCGGCTCCGGGGGCAGCCTCGTCCGTGCCAAGGACGAACTCCACGTGCACGTCAACACGGTGGTGCAGCGGCTGGACCGGGTGCAGGTTCTGCTGGGCCGCGACTGGAACGAGCCGGGGCGCGCCCTGGAGCTGCAACTCGCGTTGCGCCTCCACCTGCTGGCGGGCGGCGGCCGGGACCGCTAGCGCCCCGGGCGCCCCTGCCCCCGCCCCCTCAGGCCCCCGACAGGTCCAGGAGCCGGCGTGCGACCTCCTTGCCGCCCACGTCCCCGGTCAGCACCGTGTAGTGGTTGACGTCGGGGACCGCCACCGGCGTCAGCCGCGTACCCCCGAGGTCCGCCGCCGCCAGCCGGGTCTCGTCGTACAGGCCCTGCTCCTCATCCATCAGGCCGCGCTGCGCCCACAGCAGCGTCGCCGGGACGGGCAGCTTCCGTACCGCCGACAGCACCTCCTCGTCGAAGAGGCCGATGCCGTCGGTGCGCACCGCCTCGATCCGGCAGGTGGAGCGCAGGGCGGGCTCGTCCCCGGTCAGATCGCGCTGGATGTACGCGTCCACCTCGTCCGACCAGGCATCCGCGAACGCGGGGTGCACCTGCCAGAACGAGCGGTACGCGGCCCGGTCGGGAAAGGTCATCGACAGCCGGTCCATGGCCGGGCCGATCACGGCGGTCAGCAGCTCGTCCGGGGTCAGGTGCGTAGGGGCGGGGAAGCCGATGCCGCCGTCGACCAGAAGCAGCGGCCCGAACCGCTCCGGGTGCCGTACGGCGGCCAGCGCCGCCACGAACGCGCCCATCGAATGGCCCGCCAGCACCACCCGGCCCGTGCCCAGCGCCGCGGCCACGGCGGCCGCGTCGTCGGCGTGCGCGGTGATCCCGTACGGGCCGGGCAGCGCCGAACTCCCGGCCCGGCCACGCAGATCCGGCGCGACCAGGGTGACGCGGCCGTCCAGCAGCCTTGCCACCGGCCCCCAGGACAGCGCGTTGGCGGTGATGCCGTGCAGGGCGACGACGACCGGTGCGTCCGGTTCACGGGCCGGCCACCGCAGCACCGCCAACTCGCCTCCGGCCACGGGGACCTGTACCTCTTCGTACGGAATCACGGGCGTGTGTTCTCCTCACGGTGTTCAGGGAGCGTTTCGGTTGCGGCGGCCCCGCGGCGTGCCGCGGCCAGCCGGGACGGCAGCCTGGCCAGTCCGCCGGGCAGCAGGTGTACCACGGCCACGAACAGCACACCGAGCAGGAACAGCGGCTGGGAGAGCGGTACTCGCAGCACCGCGGGCAGTTCGGCGACCGCGCCCGAGCCGGCCAGGTCGCCGAGCCGGTGATCGGCCCAGGTGTAGAGGATGCCGCCGGCCATCGGCCCCCACCGGGTGCCGGACCCGCCCAGCACCACCATCACCAGCAGCGACAGGGTGAAGTCGGAGGTGGTGGTCTGCGGGGTCGAGCCGCCGGTGAGCAGCAGGTGCACCAGACCGCCGAGCGCGGCCAGCGCGCCCGCCAGGACGAAGGCGGTGAGCTTGAACCCGTACGGCTTCAGCCCCAACACCTCCACCCGGCGCTCGTTCTCCTTGATGCCTTCCCAGACGCGCCCGGTGGGGGAGTTGACCGCCCGGTGGACGACGGCGAGCGTCAGGACGAGGTAGGCGAGGGCCAGCCAGTAGAGGTTCGCGGTGTTCTCGATGCCCACCAGCCCGGACGGCAGCAGGCCGGCGGGGGCGGCCCGGCCCTCTTCGCCGCCGGTCAGGCCGCCGGGGTTGCGGGAGACCAGGATCGACCCGGCCTGGGCGAACGCCAGCGTCACCATGGAGAAGCCGATGCCGGTGACCCGCAGGCTCACCGACCCCAGGACCAGCACGAGCACGATCCCGCAGCAGACGCCGAGCAGTGCGGACACCGCGAACGGGAGACCCGCCTCCAGCAGGAACGTGTTCGTGGCGTAGCTGCCCGCCGCGAAGTACAGGGCGTGCCCGAAGGAGAGCAGCCCGGTGCGGCCGAGCAGCAGGTCGTAACCGGTCGCCAGCGCGCCGAACAGCAGGCAGGTCGCGATGAGCTGGAGACTTCCCGGGCTGCCCAGCGGCCCGTCCAGGAGCCCCGGCAGCGGCAGCGCGCTGAAGGGGGCGAGGGCCAGGACCAGCAGTGCGGCGGCGGGCCACCAGCGGCGCAGCAGCCGGGCGGTGCTCGCCGGGGCTCGCGCGGCCGGGTGTTCCTCGCCGGTGCGGTGGTGTGTCTCGGTGGCGGTGCTCACGCGAGCCTCCCGGTCAGTCCGCGCGGCCGTACGAGCAGCAGCGCGGCGAGCAGGACGACGACGGCCAGGTCGCCGAGGCCCGCTGCGGTGTAGTAGTTGGCGAACTGCTGGACCAGGCCGATGACGACGGACGCCACGGCGGCGCCGCTCACCGACCCCATGCCCCCGGTGACCACCACGACGAACGCGAAGATCAGCAGCGAGGTGCCCTGGCGCGGGTCGACCGAGCCGAAGTACAGGCCGCCGAGCGCCCCGCCGAGCGCGGCCACGCAGCCGCCGATCGCGAAGACGAGCGTGAACGCCTTCCTTACGTCGATGCCGAGCGCGGTGACCATCGCCCGGTCCTCGACCCCGGCCCGTACGACCAGTCCGTGCCGGGTGCGGCCCAGGAAGAGCCGCAGCGCCACGAGTACGACGAGGGCCGCCGCGACCAGCACCAGCCGGTTGACCGGCACCTGGGCGCCGAACAGGCCGAAGGTGCCGGACAGCGCCTTCGGGCCCGGGAAGGTACGGGCGTCCGAACCCCAGATGCCCGACAGCAGCGCCGGGACGGCGAGCCCCACCCCGACGGTGGCGAGCACCTGCTCGCGCGGCCGGGTGTAGAGCGGGCGGACGACGGCGAGTTCCAGCAGCACGGCGGCCGCGGTGCCCACCGCCGTACCGAACAGGACCGCGAGGACGAAGCCCGCCCCGTCCGGACCGGCGCCGGGCAGATGGCCGGACGCCGCCCACCAGGTGCCGTACGCGCCGATGGACAGCAGCGCCCCGTGCGCGAAGTTGAGCACGTCCATCAGGCCGAAGATCAGCGAGAGTCCCGACGCGATCAGGAAGTAGAGGGCTCCCAGACCGAGTCCGGTCATGGTGAGCAGAACGACGGTGGACATCAGGAATCCCCCTCCACGGAAGGTGCTTCGGTGGCCGGGCCGTGTCCGACACCCAGCAGCCGCCGTGCCGTCTCCGCGTCGCCCAGCAGCTCGGCGGCCGGTCCCTGGTGGGCCGTCCGGCCGTCGGCGAGCACCGCGCAGTGCTCGGCCAGGCGCCGCACGACGGCGAGGTTCTGCTCCACGAGCAGCACCGGCACCGCCTCGGCCGCCCGCTCCAGCACCTGGGCGACCTCGGTGACCACCTTGGGCGCCAGCCCCTTGGTGGGTTCGTCGGCGATGATCAGCCGGTTGCCGTTCAGCAGGGTGCGGCCGATCGCCACCATCTGCTGCTGCCCGCCGGACAGCGTCCCCGCCAACTGCTTCTCCCGGAGCTTCAGTTCGGGGAACAGCTCATGGACGAGTCCGTACGCGGGCCCCTCGGCGCCGCGCCGCTCGGCCAGCCGCAGGTTCTCCGCGACGGTCAGCCCGGCGAAGACACCCCGGTCCTCGGGGGCGTAACCGATGCCGAGGCGCACCACGGTATGGGTGGGCATCGCCACGGTCTCCTCGCCGTCCAGCCGTACGCTGCCGGCGCGCGGGACGAGACCGAGGACGCCGCGCACGGTCGTGGTCTTACCGGCGCCGTTGCGGCCGAGCAGGGCGGTCACGCCGTGCCGGGCCACGTCCAGGTCGACGCCGTGCAGGATGTGCCGGCCGCCGATCAGGACCCGCAGGTCCCGTACGGCGAGCAGGGGTCCGGTGGTCACAGCCCCTCCCCGAGATAGGCCTGCTGGACGGTCGGGTCGGCGGTCACTGCCTCGGGGGTGTCCAGCGCCAGCAACTTTCCGTGGTGCATCACGGCGAGCCGGTCGGCCAGTCCCAGCAGTACGTCCATGTGGTGCTCGACCATCAGAACGGTGCGGCCCTCGTCGCGGTGCAGGGTGCGGATGAGTTCGGTGAGCGCGGGGACCTCCTCCGCGCTGACCCCGGCCATCGGCTCGTCGAGCAGCATGAGGCGTGGTTCGCCCACCAGCAGCACCGCGAGCTCCAGTTTCCGCTTCTCGCCGTGCGACAGCTCGGCCGCCGTCGCCCCTGCCCGGTGGCCCAGGCCGGTGCGCTCCAGTACGCCGTCCACCTCGGCGGTGTACCGGGAGGCCCGCCGCCACAGCCGGTAGGAGCCGCCACGGGCTGCCTGGGCGGCCAGCCGGACGTGGTCGGTCACGCTCATCGCCGGCCAGAGGCTGGACGTCTGGAAGGTGCGGCCGATGCCGCGCCGCGCCCGTGCGTGCGCGGGGTCGGCCGTCATGTCGGTGCCGTCCAGCGCGATGGTGCCGGAGGTGGCCGTGGTCAACCCGCTGATCAGGTTGAACAGGGAGGTCTTGCCCGCCCCGTTGGGGCCGATGAAGGCCAGGAACTCGCCCTCGTGGACGCCGAGCGTGACGTCCTCGACGATCGTCGCCCCGCCGACGCCCCAGCCGAGCCCGGTCAGCTGGAGCACCGGGGCGGTGTTCCGCGCCCCGGCCGTGCGCCGTGCGGTGGTGTCCGGTACGGCCACCGGTCAGCCCGCCGAGGGCTTGGCGGGCGGCGCCACCTCGTCCATCGGCGCGGTGCTCACCAGCTCCGGCCGGGCAGTGGCGCCCTTCCCGTTGAGCTTCGCGACGAACATCGGCTGCACCAGGGCGTGGTCCTCGGCCCGGACCTGCTCCTTGCCCTTCACCCCGTCGAAGCTCCAGCCCTCCAGGGCCTTCACCATGGCGGCGGTGTCGGTGGCGCCGCCCTCCTCGATCGCGCGCACCACCATCTGCGCGGCGGTGAAGCCGTCGGGGGTGAACAGGTCCGGGGTGCCGCCGGCCTTCCCGACCGAGTCGATCATGGACTTCTCCACGGCGTTGCCGCCGCCCGCGCCGGGGAAGTAGTGCGCCAGGAACGACACCTTGGAACCGGCGTCGCCGAAGACCGGGTACGAGGCCGTTCCGGCCAGGCCCGTGACGACCTTGCCCGCCTCCAGCACGCCCTGCTGGTCCAGCGCGGTCCACAGTGCGGGCGCGGTCGAGCCGGCCCAGGCGACGAAGACCAGATCGGGCCCGCCCGCCTTGACCTGCCGGGCGAACGGGGTCAGGTCGGTGGCGCTGGGCGGAGCCATCACGGAGCCGACCTTCGCGCCCTTGGCGCCGAGGACTGCCTTCACGGCGGCGACATTGGCCTGGCCGAACGTGGAGTCCTGGGCCAGCACCGTGACCTTCTTGCCCTTGGCCTCGCCGAGCATCGTCCCGGCGGTGAGGATGTCCTGGTAGGACTGCCGGCCCGAGCGGAAGGTGTACTCGTTGATGCCGGTCACGGCGTCGGTGGCGGCCGGGCCGCTGATGTACAGCACCTTGTTCTGGGCGGCGAGCGGCGCCATCTGGAGCGCCACGCCGGAATCGGTGGTGCCCGCCAGCACCTTGTAGCCCTTGCCGATCAGGTTCTTGGCGGCGGAGACCGCCTTGCCGGGGTCGCCCGCGTCGTCCCGCTCGGTGACCTCGACCCCGTGCCCGGCCACCTTGCCGGTGCCCTTCGTGGCGTGGTCCAGACCCGCCATGAACCCGTCGCGGTACTGCTTCCCGTAGTCCGCGAGGAGCCCGGTCCGGGAGTACACCAGTCCCACCTTGACGGTTCCGTCCTTCGAGCCCCCGCCGGAGTCGTTCTCGCCGGCCTTCCCGGCGGCGGTGCACCCGGCGAGCGCGAGACCGGCGGAGGCCAGCGCGACGGCGGCGTGCAGGGATCTGCGGTGACGGGCGGTGCCTGTGGCTCTGCGACGCATGGTGACCGGCTCCTCGGCGAGTTCATGTGATGTCGCCGAACCGTATGAACACCGTGGAGCCGTCGACATGGTGCAGACCGCCCCACCTGACTCGATGCACATGTGGGGGCCGCACATGGGTCCGTGGGGCCGACCGGCAAAGCCGAAGCCGCGCCGGGGACCGGATCGTACGGTTCCCCGGCGCGGCCGGTACGCGGTGCGCGATTTCTGGGCGGTGGCCCGTTACATCGCGCCGATGCCCTGGACCGTGGCCACGATGATGCCGAGCACGGCGAACGCGATACCGACGCTGCCCATCACGATGCCCGCGACCGCCTGGCCGCGGCCGCCGCCCTCGCCCCGGTCGGCCATCCGCTTGGCCGAGATGCCCAGGCACAGCGCGATGATCGGCAGGATGATCGGGATGAGAATCAGGCCGAGGATGCCGAGAACCATCGAGGCGGTCGCCTTGCCGCTGGGCAGCGCAGCACCGCCGGGGTACCCGTAACCGGCCGGCGGCTGCGCGCCGAATCCCGGTCCGCCCGGGGCCTGCGTGCCCGTCGCGCCGCCTGCGGTTACTGACTGGTCAGCCATGTCTTCCTCTCCGTCGGTACTGGTCATGATCATGATAAGGAGCCGCTTGTGGCCCTTTCGGTCAGAACAGTGAGAGGAGTGTGGTGAAAACGCCGCGAAACGGGGGTCTGTATGTGCTAGTGGGCTTCCGTGGGCTTCGTCACGTCGATCAGCCGGCAGACCATCTCGATGTCGATCTTCACCTGGGCGATCGATGCCCGCCCCGAGAGCCAGGTGATCAGCGCCGAGTGCCAGGTGTGCTCGATGACGCGGACCGCGGAGAGCTGCTCCGGCGTCGGATGCTCCAGCCCCATCGCGTCCAGGATGATCGCCGTGGTGATCCGCGAGACGGTGTCCACCTCCGGGCTGACGCTGCGGTCCGCGAAGGTCAGCGCCCGCACCATCGCGTCCGCCAGATGTGGCTCGCGCTGGAGCGCGCGGAAGGCCCGCATCAGGGTGTCGGCGACCCGCTGTGCCGGGTCCGTGCCGGCCGGAGGGCGTTTGTGCAGCGTCGTGTGCATGTGCTGGAGCTGGTCCTGCATGGTGGCGACCAGCAGATGGATCTTGGACGGGAAGTAGCGGTACAGCGTGCCCAGGGCGACCCCGGCCTCCTCCGCGACCTCGCGCATCTGCACCGCCTCGAAACCGCCCCGGCCGGCGAGCTGGGCGCTGGCGTGCAGGATGCGGCGGCGGCGGGCCTCCTGGCGTTCGGTCAGGGGCGGCGATGCCGGCTTGGCCTCAGCTGTCATGTGTCCCCATCCATGGCTTCTGTCCGCGACCGGAGGGAGGCGCTCGGTCTCCCGGGGGCGCACAGCATGCCAGCGTGCCCGGTGGTGGCGCGAATCACCTGATCCGGCCGTTGCACCGACGCTACCTGCCGGTAGATTCGTAGCTCATTGAACGATCCAGTCTGAAACTTGTTCTAGATTAGCGTGAGCGGTTACGCTCCGGCGAACACGCAGGGAGAAGGGGGCCGAGTGTGACCGCTGAGGCCATAGAGTCGGGCCCCCGCACGGGCAGCGACACGTCCGGCACCGCCGACGACCGTCCGTTGCGCATCGCACTCCTCACCTACAAGGGCAACCCCTTCTGTGGCGGCCAGGGCGTCTACGTACGCCACCTCGCCCGCGAGCTCGCCCGCCTCGGCCACAGCGTCGAGGTGATAGGCGCCCAGCCCTATCCGGTGCTCGACGAGGGCGTCCCGCTCACCGAGCTGCCGAGCCTGGACCTCTACCGCCAGCCCGACCCGTTCCGCACCCCGAAGCGCGGCGAGTACCGCGACTGGATCGACGCCGCCGAGGTCGCCACCATGTGGACCGGCGGCTTCCCGGAACCGCTCACCTTCAGCCTGCGGGCCCGGCGCCATCTCGCCGCCCGCCGCGGCGAGTTCGACGTCATCCACGACAATCAGACGCTCGGCTACGGACTGCTCGCGGACCTCGGCGCCCCGCTCGTCACCACGATCCACCACCCCATCACCGTCGATCGGCAGCTCGACCTGGACGCCGCCGACACCCGCCGCCGACGAGCCTCCGTACGCCGCTGGTACGGCTTCACCCGCATGCAGAAGCGGGTCGCCCGCCGGCTGCCCTCGGTGCTCACCGTCTCCGGCTCCTCCCAGCAGGAGATCGTCGACCACCTCGGGGTGCGCCCAGACCGCATCCACGTCGTGCACATCGGCGCCGACACCGACCTCTGGTCGCCCGACCCCTCGGTCGGCGAGGTGCCCGGCCGGATCGTCACCACCTCCAGCGCCGACGTCCCGCTCAAGGGCCTCGTCCACCTCGTCGAGGCGCTCGCCAAGCTCCGTACCGGCAACCCGAAGGCGCACCTCGTGGTCGTCGGCAAGCGGGCCGAGGACGGACCGGTCGCCCAGGCCATCGAGCGGCACGGACTCCAGGACGCCGTCGAGTTCGTCAAGGGCATCAGCGACGCCGAGCTCGTCGACCTGGTGCGCGGCGCCCAGATCGCCTGTGTCCCCTCGCTGTACGAAGGCTTCTCGCTGCCCGCCGCCGAGGCCATGGCCACCGGCACCCCGCTCGTCGCCACCACCGGCGGCGCGATCCCCGAGGTCGCGGGCCCGGACGGCGAGACCTGCCTGGCCGTCCCGCCCGCCGACGCCGGGGCGCTGGCCGACGCGCTCGCCCGGCTGCTCGGCGACCCGGAGCTGCGCGCCCGGCTCGGCGCCGCGGGCCGCGAGCGGGTGCTCTCCCGCTTCACCTGGAAGCAGGCCGCCATCGGAACCGCCGCCCTCTACCGCGAGGCGATCGACGCCCGGTCCGGAGCCGCGCGCCCCGGCCGCCGCCGTTGACACCGCCGACCGTTCCCGTCGTACCCGCCCCCGCCCTCCCCCCGACCGCGAAAGCAGGCATTCGTGCTGACCGTGGACTTCACCCGCTTCCCGCTCGCCGCAGGTGACCGAGTGCTCGACCTGGGCTGCGGCGCCGGACGCCACGCCTTCGAGTGCTACCGGCGCGGCGCCCAGGTCGTGGCCCTCGACCAGAACGGCGAGGAGATCCGCGAGGTCGCGAAGTGGTTCGCCGCGATGAAGGAGGCCGGCGAGGCCCCCGAGGGCGCCACCGCCACCGCGATGGAGGGCGACGCGCTCAACCTGCCGTTCCCCGACGAGTCCTTCGACGTCGTGATCATCTCCGAGGTCATGGAGCACATCCCCGACGACAAGGGCGTACTCGCCGAGATGGTCCGGGTCCTCAAGCCCGGCGGCCGGATCGCGATCACCGTGCCGCGCTACGGCCCCGAGAAGGTCTGCTGGACGCTCTCCGACGCCTACCACGAGGTCGAGGGCGGCCACATCCGCATCTACAAGGCCGACGAACTGCTCGGCAAGATCCGCGGCGCCGGCCTCAAGCCGTACGGCACCCACCACGCCCACGCCCTGCACTCGCCGTACTGGTGGCTGAAGTGCGCGTTCGGAGTGGGCCGCGACGGCAAGGACGCAGCGCTGCCGGTCCGCGCGTACCACAAGCTGCTGGTCTGGGACATCATGAAGAAGCCCATGGCCACCCGGGTCGCCGAGCAGCTGCTCAACCCGGTCGTCGGCAAGAGCTTCGTGGCGTACGCGACCAAGCCGCACCTGCCCGTGGCCGCCGCGGCCGAGGACCTCGCCAAGGCCGAGGCGTGACCGTTCCCGAGCAGACCGAGCACCTCGTACTGCCCGGGGTCCTCACCGCCGAGCAGGCCGCCGAGACCGTAGCGGCCCTCCTCGCCGTGCAGCGCGAGGACGGCGCCCTGCCCTGGTTCCGCGGCCACCACCTCGACCCGTGGGACCACACCGAAGCCGCCATGGCCCTCGACGCGGCGGGCGAACACGCCGCAGCGGAGCGCGCGTACGACTGGCTGGCCCGGCACCAGAACGAGGACGGCTCCTGGTACGCCGCGTACCACGACGGCGACCCGGACCGGCCGACCGACCGCTCGCTGGAGACCAACTTCTGCGCGTACGTGGCCGTCGGCGTCTGGCACCACTACCTCGCCACCGGTGACGACGCGTTCGTCGACCGGATGTGGCCGACCGTCTACGCCGCCGTCGAGTTCGTCCTGCGGCTCCAGCGGCCCGGCGGCCAGATCGGCTGGAAGCGCGAGGCCGACGGAACCCCGGTCGACGACGCGCTGCTGACCGGCTGCTCCTCCATCCACCAGGCGCTGCGCTGCGCGCTCGCCATCGCCGAACGGCGCGAGGAGCCGCAGCCCGACTGGGAGTTGGCGACCGGCGCGCTGAGCCATGCGATCCGCAACCACCCGGAACGCTTCCTGGACAAGAGTCACTACTCGATGGACTGGTACTACCCGGTCCTCGGCGGCGCGCTCACCGGGGCGGCCGCCAAGGAGCGCATCGAGGAGAGCTGGGACCGTTTCGTCGTCCCCGGCCTCGGGGTGCGCTGCGTGCTGCCCAACCCCTGGGTGACCGGCGGCGAGAGCTGCGAACTCGCCCTGGCGCTCTGGGTGATGGGCGAGTCCGACCGGGCGCTGGAGATCCTCCAGTCCATCCAGCACCTGCGCGCCGAGGGAGGCATGTACTGGACCGGTTACGTCTTCGAGGGCGACCGGGACTTCTGGCCCCAGGAGCTCACCACCTGGACGGCCGGATCGCTGCTGCTAGCCGTGGCCGCGCTCGGCGGCGACGAGGCGACCGCGGAGGTCTTCGGCGGCGAACACCTGCCGCGCGGACTGGAGCCGGACTGCTGCCGTTAGGGCCTCTCGTTCGGATCATGCCGGGCTGATCCGGCCTGATCCAAACGAAAGACCTGGAGTCCGAGCGGAGGCGGAGCGGGGCCCGGACGGCGTTTCCCGAGTGGCACGCCGTCCACGGCCGGGCGAACCTTACCGAGAGTGGCCGATCTCGTCACTCACCGTAGAGATCGCCCTGATGTGCCCGGCCAGGGAGGCCCGCTGTGCCCAGTTCTGCCGTGACCGGTTCCGTACTGCTGCGCCGTCTCGTCCTCCCGCCGCTGCTGTGCTGCGACCTGGTCGTGGGCGCCACCGGGTGCGGTGGCGGCGACGGCAACAGCGCGAGCGGCTCCGCGTCCCCGAGCGGCACGTCGTCGGCCCGGGCGCAGAAGTTCGCCAAGGCGCGGTTCGTCGCCAACGCCGGGCTCGCGGCCGGGGCGACGTACCAGTGGATCGTGAAGCCGTACCGCGCGGGCGAGTTCAAGAAGGGCGCGGACGGGCGGACGTTCACCCTGGTCAAGGCCGGGCTCGCGGGCGGCTTCACCTACAACCGGCTGAAGGCGGCGGTGTCCGACGCCAAGGGCGATCCGCTGCTGTCCAAGGCGGTCGCGCCGCTGACGGCCGGCATCGAATCGCTCAAGGGGCTCGGCGAGAAGCTCCGCAAGGGCGAGGCGGGCGCGGGTGACATCGGCGCCTTCGAGGGCGTGATCAACAGCATCAAGTCGGCCGGCAGCAGCGCGGGCGCCGAGGTGAAGGACAAGGTGCCCAGCGCCTCGCAGCTCGGCGGGTAATCGGTGGGTAATCGGTGGGGTTCGGCCCAAGATCGAACTAGGGTGCGTGGCATGAGCCGACTCACACACGACCAGTACTGTGACGAAATCATCGCGCGCACCGACGCGTTGAGAACCACGATCCGTGACGCGGACCTCGGTGCCACCGTCCCGACCTGCCCCGACTGGACCCTGCGCGAGCTCGTTCTCCACGTCGGCCGGGCCCACCGCTGGGTCGGCGAGATCGTACGCACCCGGGCCACCGAGGTGGTCCCGTCGGAGCAGGTACCGGACTCCGCCCCCGGGAGCGACGACCCGGCCGCGCTCGACGCCTGGCTGGCGGACGGCGCGGCAGGCACCGTCGAGGCGCTCCGGGCCGCGGGCCCGGAACAGAAGGTGTGGTCCTGGGGCTGGGACGGGAGCACCGGCTTCTGGGCACGCCGGATGGCGCACGAGACGATCGTCCACCACGCCGACGCGGCGCTCACCGCGGCCACCGGGTACGAGGTGGCGCCGGAGCTCGCCGCCGACACGATCGAGGAGTGGCTGGAGATCGTGGCCTTCGCGCGGGCCGCGGGCGACAGGGAGGCCGCCGAGCTGACCGGGGCCGGGCGGTCCATCCATCTGCACGCCACGGACGTGCCCGGCGCCGAATGGCTGATCGAGTTCGGCGAGGACGGCTTCGCCTGGCGGAGCGCCCACGAGAAGGCCACCGTCGCGCTGCGCGGCCCGCTCACCGACGTCATGCTGGTCTTCAACCGGCGCCTGGCGCCGGACAGCGACCGGGTCGAGGTGCTCGGTGACGCGGAGCTGCTGGACTTCTGGCTGGAGCGCGCCGCGTTCGGCTGAGCCGTCACCCGGTGCCGCTGTGCGGGCCGGGCCGGGCTGAGCGAAGCTGGATGGGAGAGCCCGTAGTGTCCGGCGGCCCCGTGGAGGTGCCGATGGAGCCCGTCCGCGCCCTGAAACGGATTGCCTTCCTGCTCGAACGCGGCAGGGCGGACACCTACCGTGTGCGGGCGTTCCGCGCGGCCGCCGACGCCGTGGCCGCGATGCCGGACGGCGAGGCGGTCCGGCGTGCGGCGGCCGGTTCGCTGGAGACGGTCAAGGGCATCGGCCCGAAGACCGCGCAGGTGATCCGGGAGGCGGTGGCCGGGGACGTGCCCGGCTATCTGGAACGCCTGGAGGCGGAGGCCACGGCCCGGCCCGCCGAGGGCGGCGCGGAGCTCCTCGCCCTCCAGCGCGGCGACTGCCATCTGCACTCCGACTGGTCGGACGGCGGCAGCCCGATCGAGGAGATGGGCAGCACCGCGGCGGAGCTGGGCCACGAGTGGGCGGCCCTCACCGACCACTCTCCCCGGCTGACCGTGGCGAACGGGCTCTCCCCGGACCGGCTGCGCCGCCAGCTGGACGCGGTCGCCGAGCTCAACGCGCGGTGGGCGCCGTTCCGGCTGCTCACCGGCATCGAGTGCGACATCCTCCCCGACGGCTCCCTCGACCAGGAGGACGAGCTGCTGGAGCGGCTGGACGTCGTGGTGGTCTCCGCCCACTCCAAGCTGCGGATGGACCCGGCCGAGATGACCAGGCGCCTGATCGCGGCCGTCCGCCACCCGCGGGCGGACATCCTCGGGCACTGTACGGGGCGGCTGGTCGCGGGCCGGAAACGCCCGGAGTCCCGGTTCGACGCGGACGCGGTCTTCGCCGCATGTGCCGAGGCCGGCACCGCGGTGGAGATCAACAGCCGGCCGGAACGGCTCGACCCGCCCCGCAGGCTGCTGAGCCGCGCCGTCGCGGCGGGCACCCTCTTCGCCATCGACACCGACGCCCACGCACCCGGACAGCTGGACTGGCAGATCAACGGCTGCGCCCGCGCCGAGGAGTGCCTGGTCCCGGCGGAACGCGTCGTCACCACCTGGCCGGCCGATGAACTCCTGGCCTGGTCACGCGGGGGCACGATCCCGGAGCGGGCCCGCTCCGGGACGGACGGGGCCATCGGCGCGGCCCCGGGACAGGAGCGGTGAAGCCATGACGGCCACAAGCGTGCGAGGCATCGACCACATCGGGGTCACGGTCCCCGACCTGGAGACCGCCACCCTCTTCCTCGCGAGAGCCTTCGGCGCCGAGGTGCTCTACGACACCCTGCGCCGCCAGGACGGCCCGAACGGCGGCCCGGACGTCGAGCGGCGGCTCGGTGTCCCGGCGGGCACCCAGCAGCTGGCGATCAGGATGCTTGCCCTGCCCGGCGGCGGACCGGGCATCGAGCTCTGCGAGTTCCAGGGCCCCCGCCGCGAACCCCCCGTGCTGCCCTGCGACTTCGGCTGGCAGCACGTGGCGCTGTACGCCGACGACCTGGACGCGGCGGTCCGGGACTGCGTGGCCGCGGGCGCCTCGCTCCTCGCCGGACCGCAGCCGCTGCCGGGCCCCGAGGCGGGGGAGCACAACCGGTTCGCGTATCTGCGCACCCCGTGGGGCAGCACCCTGCAACTCCTGACCTACCCCGACCCCCAGCCCTGGGAGCGCACCGCGACACGACGGAGCGGACGCCCGGCACAGGCAGGCGCCGGCACCTGGCCGACCGACCCGGCCCGCCCAGGCCCTAGTTGAGTTCCGCGAGCACTCGCAGGGTGTGCGGGTCCGGCGCCGTCACCAGGAGATCGGTGACCGGTCCCTTGCGCCACAACTCCAGCCGCTCCGCGATCCGTTCACGCGGTCCGACGAGCGAGATCTCGTCGGCGAAGGCGTCCGGCACCGCCAGCACCGCCTCCTGCTTGCGCCCTTCGAGGAACAGCTGCTGGATCCGCCGCGCCTCCTCCTCGAACCCCATCCGCGCCATCAGATCGGCGTGGAAGTTACGGGCCGCGTGGCCCATCCCTCCGATGTAGAAGCCGAGCATCGCCTTCACCGGCAGCAGCCCCTCCGCGACATCGTCACAGACCAGGGCCCGCGCCATCGGCGCGATCATGAATCCCTCGGGCAGGTCCGTGAGCGAGGCCTCGTACACATCGGTGCGCATCGGCGACCAGTACAGCGGCAGCCAGCCGTCCGCGATCCTTGTCGTCTGCGCGATGTTCCTCGGACCCTCCGCCCCGAGCAGCACGGGCAGCCCCGGCCGCAGCGGATGAGTGATCGGCTTCAGCGGCTTGCCCAGACCGGTGGCGTCCGGACCGTTGTACGGGTGGGAGTGGAACCGGCCGTCCAGCTCGACGGGGGCCTCGCGGGCCAGGACCTGGTGGATGACGTCGACGTACTCCCGGGTCGCGGTCAACGGGCTCTTCGGGAACGGCCGCCCGTACCAGCCCTCCACCACCTGCGGCCCGGACAGCCCGAGGCCCAGCATCATCCGGCCGCCGGAGAGGTGGTCGAGGGTGAGGGCGTGCATGGCGGTCGCGGTCGGGGTGCGCGCCGCCATCTGCGCGATGCCGGTGCCCAGCCGGATGCGAGAGGTGTGTGCGGCGATCCAGGTCAACGGGGTGAACGCGTCCGACCCCCAGGCCTCCGCCGTCCACACCGACGCGTACCCCAGCGCCTCGGCCTCCCTGGCCAGCTCCAGATGGGCGGGGTTCGGGCCACGGCCCCAGTATCCGAGCGCGAGTCCGAGCCGCATGTCCGCCGCCTCCCAGTAGTTCTGACCCTGCGTCAGGAAATGAGGTACGGACGGAGGGTACGACAGCGGCCCCCCGCCCGGAAGGGTCGGAGGGCCACTGTCGTACTGCCTGTGGCGGGCTCAGCCGCGCTGGATGCCCGTGGTGTCCTGGAGCACGCCGCGACGGCCGTCCTGGGTCTGGGCGATCAGGCCCGGACCGCGCTGCTCCACCGCGAGGTACCAGGTGCCGGGCGCCAGTTCGGCGATCGGCGACGGCGAACCGTCCTCCCCGTACAGCGGGCGGGCCACCGGCACCGCGAACCAGAACGGGGTGAAGTCACCGGCCGGCGCGCCACCCGCGGCGGGAGCCTGCTGGGCGTTCCCCTGGGGCTGCGGCTCCGGCTGGCCGGGCTGCGGCTGCGCACCGTAGGGCTGCTGCTGACCCGGCTGGCCGCCGTACGAGGGCTGCTGGGCACCGGGGTAGCCGTATCCCTGACCGGGCTGCGGCTGGCCGCCGTACGGCGGCTGCACGGCCTGCGGGCGCGGGGCGCTCACCAGCGGGGCCTTGAGCGCGGGGACCAGCGGGGTGGCGACCGCGCCGCCCGCGAGCACGATCGTGGCCAGCAGGCCGAGGATCATTCCGGCGCCCGTGTCGCTGGCGTCGATGGTCGTCCAGAAGCCCGACCACAGTGCGAAGACACAGAAGGCGGCACCGAATTGACCGAGGTCGAGACCGACGACCTTGCGGGCCGGCATGGAACGGCCGACAACGACCAGTGCCGCACCGATGATCCCGGCCAGGAAGATGCTCATCAGGATGCCGAGCGAGTCCCAGGCGTTCGGCGAGTTGTAGTTGGAGCAGTTGATGCCCGCAGGGCAGTCGTAGCCGAAGAGGTCGAGGAAAGAGGCGATGAACAGCACGACCGCTGCTCCGATCACCACGCCGTCGCCTCGAGTGAGGGAGCGGATATTCACGTGAAGGTCCTTAGTCGGTCGTCTCGTCGGGGCGGTCGTCGCTGCCGCCTGTACGGGTACGGCGGGCACAACGTGAAGCTCGGGGGCGGCTCCCCATCGTACGGATGAATCTATCGTCTGCCTGGCCGGGTTGTGCCCCTGCCCGGCCCTCGGACGCGCTTCCCCCCAATATCGCCTCAGAACTACCTCTTGCTACCCCTTGAGGTAGCTGCTGATGCCATCGGCGATGCCCTGCGCCGCCTTCTGGCGCCAGCCTGAACTGGTGAGCAGTGCGGCGTCCTTCGGATCACGCATATTGCCGCATTCGATGAACACTTTGGGCACGGTCGACAAATTAAGTCCGCCCAGATCCTTTCGGGTGTCCAACCCGCTATTGCCACCGACGTAATTGGAAGGTGCACTTCCGGTATCACGGACGAAGAAACCGGCGATCCTGGTTCCGAGATCGCGCGAGGGCGCGACGATCTTCGAGGTGTCGGCCTTCCCGCCCCGCACCGACGCGGGAAGGATCACATGGAAGCCGCGGTTGCCGACCGCGGAACCGTCCGCGTGCACCGAGACCACGGCATCGGCCCCCGCCTCGTTGCCGATCCGGGCCCGCTCGTCGACACACGGCCCGTACGCGCGGTCGTTGTCGTACGTCAGCACGACCTTCGCGCCCTGCTGCTGGAGGAGTGTGCGCAGCCGGTGGGATACGTCGAGGGTGAACCGGGCCTCCGCGTAACCGGAGTTGGTGGACGTGCCGGTGGTGTCGCACTCCTTGTGCGTGGTGCCGATGTCCACCTGGCGGTTGATCTCACCGGTGTGCAGATGGTTGTTGGGGTTGTGTCCGGGGTCGATGACGACGGTCTTCCCGGACAGCGGCCCGGTGGCCCCGTTGCCGGTGGGCTTCGACGGCTTCGATGTCTTCGCGGAGGGTGTGGGGGACGCGGACGCCTTCTCCTTCTCCGGCGCCGGAGCGCTCTTCGACGGCGGCGGGGCCGAGGTACCGCCACCACCCTGCCGGGGCTCGGCCCGCGTCCCGGCGCCGGCGTCGCCCGCGCCGCAGCCCGCGGCGGTCAGGCACACGGCGACGAGCGCGGTGGCGGCGAGCAGGGACCGGCGGCGCCGGGTGGGGGGAACACTCTCGTCGTACGGCACCACGCGATGCTATCCGGGCACTCGGACGGCCGCCCTCAGATGCCGGTTCCGGTACGCCGCAGCACCCGCAGCGAATCCGTCACGGACACCTCGGTGAACGCGCCGGACTCCAGCGCCCGCAGGTAGATGCGGTACGGGGCCTGGCCGCCGTGCGCGGGGTCCGGGAACACATCGTGGATCACCAGCAGCCCGCCCTCGGCGACATGCGGCGCCCAGCCCTCGTAGTCGCCGCCTGCGTGCTCGTCGGTGTGGCCGCCGTCGATGAAGACGAACCCGAGCTTCCCGCCCCAGACCGCCGCGACCTGCGGGGACCGCCCGACCAGTGCCACGACGTGGTTCTCCAGACCCGCCGCGTGCAGGGTACGGCGGAAGGTCGGCAGCGTGTCCATCCGCCCGACCTCCGGGTCCACCACGGTCGGGTCGTGGTACTCCCAGCCCGGCTGCTGCTCCTCGCTGCCCCGGTGGTGGTCGACGGTGAGGGCCGTCACGCCGGCCTCCCGCGCCACGTCGGCGAGCAGGATCGTGGAGCGGCCGCAGTACGTGCCGACCTCCAGGACGGGCAGCCCCAGCGCGGCGGCCTCGGTGGCGGCCGCGTACAGCGCGAGCCCCTCGCTCACCGGCATGAAGCCCTTGGCGGCCCGGAAGGCGGCGAGAATCTCGGGCGACGGCTCGACAGCGGACTCGGCGGGCACGGGTTCCTCCTGGTGGGGGCGGTGGTGAGGGGTATGCGTTTCGACGGCGCCTTATCGTGCCGTACGCCCTCGCCGGAGGTGTCGGCGGGGCCGGGGCCGCCCCCGGAGCAGCAGGGGCCTTTGTCACGCCGACCACTTCTGCTCTGCCCGAGGCGGCGGAAGCCTGACCGCGCCTCGTCATGAAACCCGGCGGGCCGCCGGGTCCCCTGCGCCGAACGTGCTGTCGCCGGACGCCTCGTGGATCCCGGCGTCATCCCTGCGGCGCCCCCGCCAGCCGCCCCCGTGCGGCTGCCTGGATCGGGGAGGGCCCGATCCCCCACTGGAGGGTGCGTCCCACGGCCGTCGCCAGGGGCCGGTCCCAGCCGGTGCGGACGAAGGCCGGTCGGTGGATGGCGAGTTCGGCGCGGGCCCAGGCGGGGAGGAGTCCGGCCGAGGCGTTCGTGAGCAGGCGTACGACCAGCCGTTCCCGTCGTGTGCGTCCGAAGCCGCGAAGGAACTGTACCGAGTCCAACGCGGCTGGAGTTGCGTGTAGTTGGGGGCGCAGGCGCGCCAGGTAGCGCTCGGCTTCGAGGGAGGTGCGCGGTACGTTCCGTGCGCCCAGCGCCTCGGCCATGGGGGCGGCCTGGCGGTAGTAGGCGTCGCACTCGGCGGGGGTCAGCCGGAGTGGCCGGGGTGCGTAGGTCTGGTGGCCGGCGAGGAAGCTGTGTACCTCGGCGGTGTGCACCCAGGTGAGCAGATCGGGGTCGTCCGCGCGGTACGGCCGGCCGTCGGGGGCGGTGCCGCGCACCCGGGTGTGGATCCGGCGGACGAGGTCGATCACCTCGCGGGCGGCGGCCGAGGAGCCGAAGGTGGTCGCGGTGATGAACCGTACGGTTCCGTTCAGCCGCCCGACCGGGTCGGCGCGGAAGTCGGAGTGCTGGTCGACCCCCGCCATGGCCAGCGGATGCAGCGACTGGAGCATGAGCGCGGCGAACCCGCCGGTGAGCATCCCGGTGGCCTGCCCGTGCACACGCCACACCGGATCCCCCGGCGTGATCCCGAACAGCCCGGGATCACCCGGTGGCCCCGCGTACCGCTCCAGCTTGAGCTCCCCGCCGTGCATGGTCGCCGTGAGTTCCCTCGCGATCCGTTCCCGCAGTCCCACCAGCACCTCCAGGGTTCGTGTCCCTCAGCCGAGGCTACCGGCCCGCCCGGCGAGCACGGCCACGAGCAGTCCGCACAGCGGATTGGTCGCGAACGCCCGCCCGCAGGCCCCGGCATCCGCAGGTTCGGCCCGCCACACCTGCCACCCCAACTGCCCCGCGACCACGCACAGTCCGGGCCAGTACAGCGGCCCGAGCCCGGCCGCGACCCCGAACCAGGCGAGCAGCACCACGCACCCCGCGTACGCGCCGCCCACCAGCACCCGGCTGCGCCGCCCCAGCAGCACGGCGGCCGACCGCACCCCGGCCCGCACATCGGCCGCCCGGTCCTGGCAGGCGTAGATCACGTCCGTCCCCACGGCCCAGCAGATCAGCGCCCCGTACAGCGCCCCGCCCCCGAGCCCGATCGCTCCGGTGAGCAGGACGTACACCAGCGGCACCGTCCAGTTGATGGTGATCCCCAGCCACACATGCGGCCAGTGGGTGACCCGCTTCATGCACGGATACACCGCCGCGAGGGGCGCCCCGGCCGCCGCCCACACCACGGCCTCCACACTCCAGAACCCCATCACCAGCGGAGCGACGGCACCCACCGCGACACACAGCACCAGGGCCCGCCCGGCCGCCAGCCGCCCGGAGGCGACGGGCCGCCCCGCCGTACGCGGCACCTGAGCGTCGAACCGTGCGTCCAGCACATCGTTGAGGCCACAGGCGGCCCCCCTCGACAGCACCCGTACACCAGGAGCAACAACCCGAGCAGGCCCCCGTCCCGGGGCCCGGCGATCGCTCCCAGGGCTATCCATCCGGGCACCACCAGCAGCCAGGATCCCACCGGCCGGTCCAGCCGCAGTAACTCCAGATACGGCCGCACCCCGGAAGGGGCCCGCCCCACCAGCCGGGCGGCATACGGCCTCGGGCCGGGACTTGATCCGGGATCCGGGCCGGGGCCTGTGGGGCGACGGGCATACCGATTCATGCCCCTTTCCAGGGGGATCGCGTGCCGATCGGTCCAACCTGGCCCCGGCCACCGGCCCGGGCCAGGCGGCGCCTTCAAAAGATCTCGCGTGGCTGGATCGCGGCCGGGTGTTGATGCGCCGACATGAACTGCCTGATGTCGATGGACAGTTCGTCCGGCCGCTGTCGCCTGATCCGTTCCCTGTGAGGCGGGCGCACGCCCGGGGCCGCCCTGCCACAGCCGGGCAGAAGCACATGAGCCGCATGCTCTCCTCGTCGGAGCTGACAAGAGAGTCGGGGCCTCGGAGGTCAGGGCCGCCGCAGGCGGCTCATGGCCGGGTCCCAGAGGGAGGGGACCGCTCCGTCCGCCGGCGGGGGATCCACCGGTGCCGGGATGGGGGACGAGGCCTGCGAGAAGATCAGGTCACGGTAGTCCGCGTCCAGCTCGGGCGCGGGAGCGGCGCGGGGCCTGCGTACCCGCGAACGCTCCGCCTCCTTTGTCACCCGCTCCAGCTCGTGCGCGGCCTGCGCCGCCAGCCAGTCCGGGCCGTGCAGCGCGGACTCCAGGTCGGCCAGGGCGCGCAGTGGATCCTTGACGTGGTCGGCGATCACCAGACCACGGACGAAGCGCAGCACGGCCCGGTCGCCGGGCCGCTCGATCCAGGTGCTCAGCGCCATGTCGCAGCAGTGCAGCGCGGTCCTCGGCCGGTCGTGCAGCAGGGCCGAGCACACATCCATCAGCCAGGCATCCGGAGTGAACGATCCGCCGCCGCTGACCCGCCAGGCCTTCGCCGCGCGATACAGCTCGTACCAATCACCCGCGTCGAGCAGTCCGAGGCACTGCTCGCGCCACCACGAAGTGGGACGCCCGGCGGGCCGAGCGGAAATTGCTCCCATGCCCGGCACCCTACCGGCCAGGTCGTACGCCACCGCCGATGGTGTCGACGGGGCGTACTAGGGGTGAGCCCGGGTCAGGGTGGTAGGTGGGCCGTGGCGGTGAGGTCAGCAGCTCTGCCAGAGGCGGGTCATGACGCGGACGCCGAAGCGCAGGCCCTCCAGCGGGACGCGCTCGTCCACGCCGTGGAAGAGACGGCCGTAGTCCAGGTCGTGCGGGAGCTTGAGGCCCTTGAAGCCGAAGCAGCGGATGCCGAGGTGGGTGAAGGCCTTGGCGTCGGTGCCGCCCGGGTTGCAGTACGGGACGGGGTGGCCGTCCGGGTCCTCGGCGCGCACGGCCTCGCACATGGCGTCGACCAGCGGGCCGTCGAACGTCGTCTCCAGCGCGATGTCGTGGTTGACCCACTCCCGGGTGACCGAGGGGAGCAGCAGCTTGTCGATGGTGTCGATCAGCTCCTGCTCGTGGCCGGGGAGGAAGCGGCCGTCCACCCGGGCGGTCGCCTTCCCGGGGATGACGTTGGTCTGGTAGCCGGCCTCGAACATGGTGGGGTTCGCGGAGTTGCGGAGCACCACCTGCATGAAGTCGGAGACCGGGCCCAGCTTCGCGAGGCTGCCCTCGATGTCGTCCTCGTCGAACTCGACGCCGTAGAGGCGGGCCGCCTCCTCCAGCAGGGCGCGGACCGGTTCGATCAGCCGGATCGGGAAGGTCTCGCGGCCGATCCGGGTGAGCGACTCGGCGAGGTCGGTGACCGCGTTCTCGTCGTTGGGGGAGGAGCCGTGGCCGGCCCGGCCGGTGGCGGTGAGCTCCATCCAGGCCATGCCGCGCTGGGCGTTCTCGATCGGGTAGAGGCGGCGGGTGTCGTCGATGGCGAAGGAGAAGCCGCCGCCCTCGCCGATCGCCTCGGTGACCCCGGCGAACAGCTCCGGGCGGTGCTCGACCAGCCAGTGGGCGCCGAACTTGCCGCCCGCCTCCTCGTCGGCGAGGAAGGCGAGGACCAGGTCGCGCGACGGCCTGGTGCCGGTGCGGGCGAAGTGGCGGGCGGTGGCCAGCATGACGGCCACCGTGTCCTTCATGTCGATCGCGCCGCGGCCCCAGAGGTAGCCGTCGCGGACCTCGCCGGAGAACGGCGGGACCTGCCACTCGGAGGCGTCGGCCGGGACGACGTCCAGGTGGCCGTGGACCAGGAGGGCGCCGCGCCCGGGGTCGCTGCCGGCGATCTTGGCGATGACGCTGGCGCGGCCCGGGGCGGACTCGACCAGCTCGGACTCGATGCCCACCTCGGCGAGGCGGCCCACCACCCAGTCGGCGCTCGCGCGCTCGTTGCTGGTGGGGTTGGAGGTGTCGAACCTGATCAGTTCGGCGCAGAGTTCGACGACCTCGTCCTGGGCCCGGTCGGAGGCCGGGACGAAGGGGACGGAGGAACCGGCGGTGGTCATGCTGCTCCCACGGGGGTTGTCGCGCGGGCGGCGGGGGCGGCGGTGTGGCCCTCGTCGTCCAGGGTGGAGGTGCCGTACGGCTTCACCCAGCCCAGCAGGCCGAGGGCGCTGTACAGGATGAAGGCGGTGGCCAGGGAGTTCAGGGCCGGGATGCCGCCATCGTAGAACTTCCCGACGCAGAACGCCGCGATCCAGATGGCGATGGACATCGGGACCCAGGTCGGGGAGGTCCTCGGCAGGGTCTCGGACTCGCGGGTCTCGTCCAGCGGCTTGCGCATCCGCTTGACGACCCAGTACTCGGCCACGATGATGCCGCCGATCGGCGGGATGGCGACGCCGAGGACCGAGAGGAACTCGGTGAAGTGGGTCATGATCCCGACCGCGGACAGCGCCGTGCCCGCGATGCCGAGGACGATCGTGACGGCGCCGCGGTGCAGCCGCTTGCCGAAGACGACCTGGAAGAAGTTGACGACGCCGAGCGAGGAGCCGTACAGGTTCCAGTCGTTGATCTTGGCGGTGGACATCAGGACCACGATGACGCCGAAGGCGCCGGAGGTGGAGAGCACGATGTGCGAGACCTCGTTGCTCTTGACCAGGTGGCCCAGGAGCACCCCGGTCAGACCGACGATGTACTCGGAGAGGATCATCGACGAGGCGCTCTGCAGGAAGACGTGCGAGCCCTTGCGGTTGTACCGGGTCATCTCCGGGGACACGATCGCACCGGTCATGTAACCGCCCGCGATGGCGGTGGCGGCGACGGCGAGCGGGATCGTCTGGCCGGGCGGCGGCGAGTGGATCAGGTCGCTGAGCGAGTGGTCCTTCAGTGTCGAGACGATCGACCAGGCGACCATCGCGAAGAACAGCGGCGTCACGATCTTGGCGAAGACGGCCATGTACTTGAAGCCGAAGATCACCAGCGCGGTGATGGCGATGCCCGCCAGCACGCACCACATCCAGGACGGGCCGCCGACCAGAGTCGAGACGCTGTTGCCGAAGATCGTGTTCTGGACGCCGAACCAGCCGACCAGGCTGACCGCGATGACGAAGCTGACCAGTGCCGAGCCGTTGCGGCCGAAACCGACCCAGCGGGTCAGCATCGGGGTCGCCAGGCCCTCGCGCATACCGGCCAGGCCGATCGCGAAGATCACGATCTCCAGGATCACCGCGCCGAGAGTGAAGGCGAGGAAGGCGTCCCCGAACGTCATGCCGACACCGATGGTGGCGCCGAGGGTGAACTGCGAGATCGAGCCGGACTGGGCGAGCCACTGGAGCAGCATCGACCAGAAGCCGAAGCGCTTGTCGCGCGGCACGCGGGAGAGCGCGTAGTCGTCGCTGCCGATGTTCTTGGCCTCGGGGGCCACGGCCTCGGCCTGCGGGGTGGCTGCCATCAGGACTCCTGGGGTGTACGGCCGAAGGTCTGCAGGTGCGTCAGTGACCCGTAGCGGCTGACGAGGTTGTCGAACTCCACCGCGTCGTGGAAGTCCAGTCGACCGCCGCCGAAGGCCTTGGCGACCTCCACGGCGTAGCGGGCGGCGGATGCGATGTCCGTCTCGTGGCTCGCGCCCGTACCGCAGCCGGGCACCGCGGCGGCCGAGGTGATGGCCAGGCCGACGACCGGGGCGGCCGTCGCGGTGGAGGGCTGAAGGATCGAATTGATGTGGTGTGCCCCATTACCGTACGGGGTGATGTCCTGCGTGGTCACGGGGTACGTGACCAACGGCTCACCGGTCACCACGGCCAGCAGTTCGCCCAGCTGCTCGCTGACCCGGAGCACCCAGCCCTCCTTGACGGTGGGCGACAGGGCGAGGCCCTTGTGGTTGATGATCCGGTTGCCCTTGGTGGTGTCGATGGAGAGCACGGCCTCCATCTCGCCGGTCACCTCGTGGCGGTTCATGGTGGCGATGTCCACGGGTGAGCCCATGAACGGCACCGGGTCGTGCGGCTCGGTCGGCGCGTTCGGGCAGATGTGGGTGGCGACGATCACGTCGCCGGGCAGCACATCGCCGCGGCGGCGCATGTCGAGCAGCTTGGCGGCGGTGGCGATCGCCGAGACGGCGCCGTCGGCGTCGGAGACCAGACCGGTCACCTCGGGCCGGGCGCCGATGCCGCCGAGCCGGCCCACCACGCCCAGCGTGCGGGCGCTGCCACCGGACGTACGTCCGTGGGAGCCCGGGATGCGGACCATCACGAAGTCCGTCGAGCCCTGCTCGCCGGTGACCGTGGTGACCTGTGCGGACGAGCCCTCGGTCCCGCTCACGGAGCCGAGGTACTCGACGACCGTCTTGCCATTGACCTGGGGATCGTCCAGAAGATCGACGATGTCCAGCACGTACTTCAACATGGGGGGCCTTTCTCGCTCATCCGGGCACCCGGGCCGGCGCTGGGGCCTGTCCGGCGGGGGAAGCGCGGGGCGGGGTGCTGAAGCCACATTCGGGATCGGATAGCGTTGAACGCAACTGTTTCCCGTTATTTGCAATTCACGTCTGAATGGTGAGATGACGATGGCGGACTTCGATCTGGACCGGCGCACCCCCGCCGGAGCCCTGCAAACCGTCGACCGGGCGCTCCTGGTGCTGCTCGCCTTCGAGCGGACCCGGCCCGACTGGGGCGTCACCGAGGTCGCCGAGGAGTTCGGCTGGGACACCTCGGTGGCCCAGCGGCTGCTCGCCACCCTTGCCGGGCGCGGCTTCCTGGTCTCCGACCCGGTCACCCGCCGCTACCGCATCGGCCCCGCCGTGCTGCGCCTGGGCAGGCTCTGGGAGCGTTCCGGATCGCTGGAGCTGCTGGCCGGGCCGGTCCTGGAGGAGCTGCGCCGGGTCACCGGCGACACCGTGCTCTTCTGTCTGCCGGACAGCTTCCACATGCGGTGCGTCGCCGCCGAGGAGGGGGAGGCCGGGCCGCTGCGGTACTACCCGCTGGTCGGCGAGCTCTATCCGGCGCACGCCGGGGCGACCAGCAAGTCGTACTACGCGTACCTCCCCGACGAGCAGCGCCACCGGCTCTTCCGGGGCCGCCCGATGGCCCGCTTCACCGACCGGACGGTCACCGACCCGGACCGGCTGGAGGAGGAGTTCCTCAAGATCCGCGCCCAGGGTTACGCGTGGACGGTCGGCGAGTACGACACCGGCATCGCGACCGTCGCCGTACCGGTCTTCCTGGGCCGCGAACCGTACGGCAGCCTCAGCCTCGGCGGCGCCTCGGAGCTCTTCGGGGACGCGCCGGACGACCGGCTCGACGCACTGCGCCACGCGGCCCGGATGCTGGAGCGGCGGCTCACCCACCCTCCGCAGCGCCCGAAGTCCCGCACCCGTCGCCCCCGTACCGCCTGATGATCCGGAAGAGAACCAAGAGGAACCCCATGAATCTGCTGCTGCTCTCCAACTCCACCCAGCACGGCCGCGGTTATCTGGAACACGCCATCGACACCGTCACCGGCTTCCTGCCCGCCGGTGCCCGGCTGGCCTTCGTCCCCTACGCGCTCGCCGACTACACCGCCTACACCGCGCGCGTCCGCGAGGCCCTCGAACCCCACGGCATCACCGTCCGCGGGGTCCACGAGAACGCCGACCCGGTCGCCGAACTCGCCGCGTCCGAAGCCGTGTTCATCGGTGGCGGCAACTCCTTCCGGCTGCTGAGCGCGCTGTACCGGACCGGTCTGCGCGACGCCGTGAGCGAGGCGGTACGCAACGGGCTGCCGTACATGGGGGCCAGCGCCGGGACGAACATGGCGGCGCCCACCCTGCGCACCACCAACGACATGCCCATCGTGCAGCCGCCGTCCTTCGAGACGCTCGGCCTCGTCCCGTTCCAGATCAACCCGCACTATCTGGACCCGGACCCGGCCAGCACCCACAAGGGCGAGACCCGCGAGGAGCGGCTCACCGAATTCCTGGAGGAGAACGACGTACCGGTGCTCGGCCTGCGCGAGGGATCGTGGCTGCGGGTCGACGGGCGCCAGGCCCGGGTGCAGGGCGCCCGCCCCGCCCGGCTGTTCACCCGCGGCGCGCAGCCGCAGGAGCTTCCGGCGGGGTCGGACGTCTCTCATCTGCTCACGACGACACCGCGGTTCGACGCTCCGGTGCGCTGACACCCAGCACCAGATCGGCGTCGACCGGCAGGCCGTCGCCCGGGTACGCGGCCGGGCGGGCGCTCGGCGCGTACCCGGTGGCGGACCCGGCCAGCACGAAGTCGCCGCCGTGCGGGGCGGCCAGCGCGTAGTGACCCTCCCCGTCCGTCACGGTGAGACCGGCCTGGCGGCCCCGGTGGTCGATCAGCGTGACATTGGCGCGGGCCACCGGGGCGCCGTCCCCGTCCAGCACCCGGCCGCGGAAGCCGCCCGAACCGGCGGCCGGGCGGGAGGTGCCCGGTGCCGGGGCCGGGTCCTGGGCGTCCCCGGCACTGCTCGCCAGCAGCGCCGGGCGCATCGCCTCGCGCCGCGACGGCAGGAACGAGGCCAGCACCAGTCCGATCACCACCGCGCCCGTCGCGATCAGGAACGAGATGCGGAACCCCTCCATCGAGGGCAGCACGGCCCCGCCGCTGCGCACCGAGGTGTTGGCCAGCACCATGCCGATCACGGCGCTCGACACCGACGTGCCGATCGACCGCATCAGCGTGTTCAGGCCGTTGGCCGCACCGGTCTCCGACGGGTCGACGGCCCCGATGATCAGCGCGGGCAGCGAGGAGTAGGCGAGCCCGATGCCGGCGCCGAGCATCACCGCGATCACCACGGTCTGCCAGGCGGCGCTCATCAGCCCGAGCCCGGCCCCGTAACCGATCGCGATGACCAGCATGCCGAGCATCAGCGAGACCTTGGGGCCCCGGCGGGCGGACAGCCGGGCGTAAAGCGGGGCGACGAGCATCATCGTCAGGCCGAGCGGCGCCACGCACAGCCCCGCGACCACCATCGACTGCCCGAGGCCGTACCCCGTCGACGCCGGCAGCTGGAGCAGCTGCGGCAGGACCAGCGAGACGGCGTAGAAGGCGACCCCGACCATGATCGAGGCGAGGTTGGTGAGCAGAACCTCGCGCCGGGCCGTGGTCCGCAGATCGACCAGCGGGGCCGGGCTGCGCAGCTCGAACAGGCCCCACAGGACCAGGATCACCAGCGCGGCGCCGATCAGCCCGAGGGTGCTGCCCGAGGTCCAGCCCCAGTCGCTGCCCTTGGTGATGGGCAGCAGCAGGCAGACCAGGCCGAGCGACAGCCCGAGCGCGCCGACGAGGTCGAACCGGCCGGGGGCGCGCAGCGTGGGCTCCGGCACGACGAGGAAGGTGAGCGCCATCGACAGCACACCGAGACCGGCCGCGCCGAGGAACAGGGTGTGCCAGTCGGAATGCTGGGCGACCAGCGCGGCGGCGGGCAGCGCCAGGCCGCCGCCGACCCCGATCGAGGAACTCATCAGCGCCATCGCCGAGCCGAGCCGCTCGGGCGGCAGTTCGTCGCGCATGATGCCGATGCCCAGCGGGATGGCGCCCATGGCGAAGCCCTGGAGCGCGCGTCCCACGATCATGATCACGAGGTCGTCGGTGGAGGCGCATATCAATGAGCCGGCCACCATCACGGCGAGGCTGGCGAGCAGCATCTTCCGCTTGCCGTAGAGGTCACCGAGCCGCCCCGTGATCGGGGTGGCGACGGCCCCCGCGAGCAGCGTCGCGGTCATCACCCAGGTGGCGTTCGACGGATCGGTGTGGAGAAGGGCGGGCAGGTCCTTGATGACGGGGACGAGCAGGGTCTGCATCACCGCGACGGTGATGCCCGCGAAGGCGAGCACGGGGACGACCCCGCCACCTGCCCTGCGCGGCCTCGGATCGGGGAGTTCCCCGGTGTGCTGTCCGTTCGTCGTCTGTGGCATACGTGCGGCCTCCGGGCGGCGTGATCGAGGTTCTGGGCAGGCATGCGGGCGGCGCGGGCGGGCAGCGCCCGACCGCCAAGTGTGTGCACCGTGAAACCTTCCCGCTGCGCGCGGTATTCCGGTGAACGCGGTGCGAACGGGGGCACTACGGCGCACTCGGCCGGAGCGCGCGGAGATCCCTCCGTCATCTGACCTTCCGTCAGAATGGAACGTGTTCTACTCTTGCGCCGTTCCAGTGGCTGCGACCGGCGAGGATCCGCATGGGCATCGGAATCACCGAAGAACACAGGGAGTTGGCGCAGTCCGTACGGGGCTGGCTGGCGCGCGCCGTACCGCCGAAGGAGATCCGCGCACTCCTCGACGCGGACCGGCCCGGTGCCGACGGCGTGCGCCCCGGGTACTGGGACGGGCTCGCCGGACAGGGCCTGCTCGCCATCCATCTGCCCGAGGAGCACGGGGGCGGTGGCGGCCGGATCCTCGATCTGGCCGTGGTCCTCGAAGAGGCCGGCCGGGCCGCGCTCCCCGGCCCGTACCTGTCGAGCGCCCTGGCCGCCGCCGTACTGCACACGGCGGGCCCGCCCGGCCTCGTGCGCGACCTCGCGTCCGGTACGCGCGTCGGCGCCGTCGCGTTGGGCCCCGGCACCCTCACCGCCGTCGAGCACGAGGACGGCCATCTGCTCGACGGCACGGCGCCGCCCGTCCTCTCCGGCGCCGAGGCCGACCTGCTGCTCCTGTCCGCCGAAACGGCCACCGGCACCCTCTGGTTCGCCGTCGACTCCGCCACCGCGGGGCTGACCGCGCGCCCGCACCGGGGCGCCGACCCGACCCGGCCCACCGCCGAGGTCCACGCCGAAGGCGTACTCGTCCCCGCCGGCCGCCTCGTACGGACCGGCACCACCCGCGTCCGCGACCTGGCCGCCGTCCTCCTCGCCGCCGAAGCCTGCGGAACCGCGGCCAGGGCACTGGACACCGCCGCCGAACACGCCAAGGTCCGCGAACAGTTCGGCCGCCCCATCGGGCAGTTCCAGGGCGTCAAGCACCTCTGCGCCGACATGCTCGTACGCGTCGAGCGGGCCCGTGCGCTGGTATGGGACGCGGCCCGCGCCGCCGACGAGGAGACGGACCCGGACGTACGGTCCATGGTCGCCGCCCTCGCCGCCTCGGAAGCCCTCGACGCCGCGTACGGCTGCGCCAAGGACTGCGTCCAGATCCTCGGCGGCATCGGCTTCACCTGGGAGCACGACGCCCATCTGTATCTGCGCCGGGCCCTGGTGGCCCGCCAGTTGCTGGGGACCGGCGACAGCCACCGGCTGCGGGCCGTCCGGCTGGCCGAGGGCGGGGCGCGCCGCTCGCTCGCCCTCGAACTCCCCTCCGACGCCGCCGCCCACCGGGCCGCCGCGCGCGAGGCCGTCGCCGCCGCCCGCGGCCTCGACCCCAAGGCCGCCCGCCGCGCCCTCGCACCGACCGGCTACGCCGCCCCGTACCTCCCCGCCCCCTACGGCCTGGGTGCCGGCCCCGTGCAACAACTCGCCATCCAGCAGGAGTTGAAGGAACAAGGGGTGAAGCTGAGCGACCTCGGGATCGCCACCTGGGTGGTGCCCTCGCTCATCGCCCACGGGACGGCCGAGCAGCAGGAGCGCTTTCTGCTGCCCACCCTGCGCGGCGAACTCCTGTGGTGCCAGCTGTTCTCGGAGCCCGACGCGGGATCCGACCTCGCCTCGCTGCGCACGAAGGCGGAACGGACCGACGAGGGCTGGCGGATCAACGGCCAGAAGGTGTGGACGAGCGCCGCCCAGTGGGCCGACCACGGGATCCTGCTCGCCAGGACCGACCCGGACGCCCCCAAGCACCAGGGGATCGGCTACTTCCTCGTCGACATGAAGAACACCCCGGGCATCGGGATCCGGCCGCTGAAGGAGATCACCGGCGACGCACTCTTCAACGAGGTGTACTTCGACGACGTCCTGCTGCCCGCCGACGCCGTCGTGGGCGAGCCCGCCGGCGGCTGGAAGGTCGCCCGCAACACCCTGGGCAACGAACGCGTCCACATGGCCGACCAGATGACCTTCGACACCGGTCTGGAGGCGCTGATCGCCCGCTCCGGCGAACTCGACGGCGCCTGCCGGGCCCGCATCGGAGCACTCGCCGCCGAGGCCCACGCACTGGGCTGCATCGGGCTGCGCACCACGATGCAGCAGGTCTCCGGGCTCGAACCCGGCGCGGGTGCCTCCGTCCGCAAGCTCGTCCAGACCACCCACCAGCAGAAGGTCGCCGAACTCGCCCTCGAACTGCTCGGCCCCGCGGGCGCGGCCGGCGAGGGGCCGGGGGAGCGGGCCCTGCACGGCTTTTTGATGTCCCGCTGCCTGACCATCGCGGGCGGCACCACCCAGGTTCAGCTCAATGTCGTCGCCGAGCGCATCCTCGGCCTCCCGCGCGATTGAAGGGACTTGCCATGAAGCCCATGAAGCTCATGAAGGCGTACGTCATCGGTGTCGGAACGACGAAGTTCGAGAAGCCCGAGACCCGCGACTGGCAGTACTGGGACATGGCGAAGGAGGCCGGTACGGCGGCGCTCGACGACGCCGGGGTCCGTTACGAGCAGATCCAGCAGGCCGTCGTCGGCTACTGCTTCCAGCCCTCCACCGCCGGTCAGCGCGCGGTGTACGGACTCGGCCTGACCGGGATCCCCGTCTACAACGTCAACAACAACTGCGCCACCGGCTCCACCGCACTGATGATGGCCCGGCAGTTCGTCGAGGGCGGCGGCAGCGACTGCGTCCTCGCGCTCGGCTTCGAGAAGATGACGCGCGGCGCGCTCGGCGGCGGCGGCGCGGACGGCGGTGCCGCCGACTTCAAGACGTCACCCGTCGCCCGGCACTACGGGATCATGGCCGCCGCCCACGGCTTCGAGATGAGCCCGCCCACCGCCCAGATATTCGGCAACGCGGCCCGCGAGCACATGGAGCGGTACGGGACGACCGAGGCGCAGCTCGCCGCGGTCGGCGCCAAGAACCACCGGCACTCGGTGAACAACCCGTACGCCCAGTTCCAGGACCCGTACACGGTCGAGGAGATACTCGCCGCGAAGACCGTCCACCGCCCGCTGACCAAGCTCCAGTGCTCACCCACCTCGGACGGCGCGGCGGCCGCCGTGGTCGTGTCGGAACGCTTCGTCGAGACCCACGGCCTGGGCGAGCGGGCGGTCGAGATCGTCGCCCAGGCCATGACCACCGACACAGGCGACTCCTTCGCCTCGGGGACCTGCATCGACGCCGTGGGCCGGCCGATGTCGCAGGCCGCCGCCCGGCAGGTCTACGAGGCGTCCGGGCTCTCGGCCGCCGACCTGGACGTCATCGAACTGCACGACTGCTTCTCCATCAACGAACTCCTCACCTACGAGGCGCTCGGGCTGTGCGGCGAGGGCGAGTCCGGCAAGCTCGTCGAGTCGGGCGCCACCACGTACGGGGGCCGCTGGGTGGTCAACCCGTCCGGCGGGCTGATCTCCAAGGGACACCCGCTCGGTGCCACCGGCATCGCCCAGACCGCCGAACTGACCTGGCAGCTGCGGGGCGAGGCGGGAAACCGGCAGGTGAAGCACGCCCGGGTCGGCCTCGCCCACAACATCGGGCTCGGTGGAGCGGCGGTGGTGACGCTGCTGCGGCGGTAGGCCCGAATACCGATGTACGGGGCGATGCGCGGGTGCGAGTATGACGGACATGGTTGACGTCACCACGCCCGCACCGCCGCGAGAGCGGGCCAGCACCCGCGCCTGGGCGGCGGTGCTCGCCGCCTGCATCGGTCAGTTCCTCGTCGTGCTCGACGTGTCGGTCGTCAACGTCGCCCTGCCGTCGATGCGTTCCGACCTCCGGATGAGCTCCGCCGGACTCCAGTGGGTGCTCAACGCCTACTCGATCGCGTTCGCCGGATTCATGCTCCTCGGCGGACGAGCCGCGGACATATACGGCCGCAAGCGGATGTTCCTCATAGGCCTCGGCCTGTTCACCGCCGCCTCCCTGGCCGGCGGGCTCGCCCAGGAGGGCTGGCAGCTGCTCGCCGCCCGCGCCGCGCAGGGGCTCGGCGCCGCCGTGCTCGCCCCCGCCACCCTGACCCTGCTCACCACCGCCGTCCCCGAGGGTCCGGCCAGGACGAAGGCGATCGGCACCTGGATGGCCGTCGGTGCGGGCGGCGGCGCGGCCGGCGGGCTGATCGGCGGGGCGCTCACCGATCTGCTCTCCTGGCGCTGGGTGCTGCTGGTCAACGTGCCCATCGGGGTGCTCGTCCTGGCCGGCGCCGCCGTCCGGCTCGTGGAGGGCCGGGCCGGGGACCGGCGGCGGATCGACCTCCTGGGCGCGGTGCTGGTCACGGTGGGCCTCGCCTGCGTCGCGTACGGCATCGTGCACACCGAGAAGTCGGGGTGGGCCGCGACGGCGACCCTGGCACCGCTGCTCGGCGGGGTGGCCCTGCTGGGCGTCTTCGTGGCGGTGGAGGCCCGGACGGCGGAGCCGCTGATGCCGCTGCGGGTGCTCGGGGCGCGGGCGGTGACATCGGCCAACGCGGCGATGTTCGTGCTCGGTTCGGCGACGTTCTCGATGTGGTACTTCATGACCGTGTACGCCCAGGCCGTGCTGGGCTACAGCCCGCTGGAGGCCGGACTCGCCCTGATGCCCACGTCGTTGGCGATCGTCCTCGGCTCGAAGTGCGCGCCCAGGGTGATGGCCGTGACCGGCACGAAGAACCTGGCGCTCATCGGTACGGCGATCGCCGCGGCCGGTTTCGGCTGGCAGTCCACGATGGGCGCCGACGGTTCGTACCTCACCTCGGTCTGCCTGCCCGGGATCCTGATGATGGCCGGTGCGGGCCTGGCGTCCACTCCGCTCGCCTCGCTGGCCATCACCGGAGCGGCCCCCGGCGAAGCGGGTCTGGTCTCCGGGCTCGTCAACACCTCCCGCACGATGGGCGGTGCGCTCGGTCTCGCCGTGCTCTCCACCGTCGCGGCGGCCCGCACCGCGGGCGGCACCGGGCCGGAGGAGCTCACGGCCGGGTACGCGCTCGCCTTCCGGACGGCCGGCACGGTGCTGCTGGGCGGGCTGCTGCTGATGGTGCTCTGGCTGCCGCGCGCCCGGTCGGCCCGGCGCTGAGACGAGAGGCCCGTCCGCGCCCGGTCGGCCCGGCGCTGAGACGCGGGGCCGCAGGCGTTGCACCCACGCCTACAGCCACCCCTGCTGCCGTGCCGCCCGCACCGCCTCCATCCGGTTGCGGGTCCCCGTCTTGCCGATCGCCGCGGACAGGTAGTTCCGCACCGTCGACTCGGACAGATGCAGCTTCGCCGCGATGTCGGCGACCGTCGCCCCGTCCACCGAGGCGTTCAGCGCGTCCCGTTCCCGCGCGGTCAGCGGGCTCGGGCCGGCACTGAGCGCGGCGGCGGCCAGCGCCGGGTCGATCACCGTCTCCCCGCCCAGCACCCGGCGGATCGCGGCGGCGAGCTCCTCGACCGGACCGTCCTTGACCAGGAACCCCGCCGCCCCGGCCTCCATCGCCCGGCGCAGACAGCCGGGGCGGCCGAACGTGGTGAGGATCAGCACCCGGCAGTCCGGTACCTCCTCGCGCAGATCGGCGGCGGCGTCCAGCCCGCTGCGGCCCGGCAGCTCGATGTCGAGGAGCGCCACATCGGGGCGCGAGAGCAGCGCGGCGTCCACGATCTCGTCCCCGGCGGCCACCTGCGCGACGACCTCGATGTCGGGCTCCAGACCGAGCAGCAGCGCGAGCGCGCCCCGCATCATCCCCTGGTCCTCGGCGAGCAGCACACGTACGGACTTGGCCGGACGGTGGTCCTGCGGCATCTCGTTCACCGTCCCAGCGTATGGCCCGTGGCGGTAGCGGGAGTGCCGGCCGCGTCCGCCGGGCCCGCCTCGTCCACCGGGAGCTGTGCCGTGACCACGAAGCCGCGCTCCGGCCCCGGGCCCCGCGTGGAGGCTGCCGCCCGCCGCGGCGAGGCGTTCGTTGAGCCCGGTCAGTCCGGTCCCGCCGATGCCGGGCGTGGCCGGGGCGTCCGGGTCGGGGCCGCGGCCGTCGTCGGTGACCGTCAGCCGGACCCGTCCGGCCGTGCCCTCGACCACGAACGAGCAGGTGGTCGCGTGGGAGTGGCGTACGACGTCGGTGACGGCCTCCCGCACCACCCACCCCAGCAGCGCCTCCGTCTGCGGGGCGAGCGGTGGTCCCGAGCGTCGGAGCACCGGTTCGATGCCGGCGGCGGTCAGCGCGGAGCGGGCCCGGTCCAGTTCGGCAGCCAGGCTGCCCTCCCGGTAGCCGGTGACGGCCTCCCGGATCTCGGTGAGGGCCTGCCGGCCGACGGACTCGATGTCGACGACCTGTGTGAGCGCCGCGTCCATGTCGCGCGGCGCGAGCCGGCGGGCCGCCTCCGACATCGGTGGGCAGGCCCACCAAGGAATCTGACGCTACGTCAGCAGTGGTCTTCCCAACCGCTGGGCACTGCGTTATACATGGGTTCATCGGCTAGAACGCGTTCTAGAACGGGCGTGGCGGCCGGTCCCGCGCGACCTCGGTGCGGCCGACGGTGCGGACGGCCGCGCCGAGGTCTTCCCACCATCAAGGAGCAGCTCTCCCATGCCCATTGATGCCGAAAAGGCTCTCGCCGCCGAACCCCGCTCCACCCGGATCAGCTGGGGCCACAAGGACGTCCAGCTCTACCATCTCGGGATCGGCGCGGGCTTCGGTCCCGACCGCCCCGATGCCGCGACCGACCCCGCCGAGCTGCGCTACACGCTGGAGTCCCGGCTCCAGGTGCTGCCCTCCTTCGCCACCGTCGCGGGCGCCGGCATGGGCGTCGTCGGCGGACTCTCCTCGCCCGGCATCGACATCGACCTCGCCGCCGTACTGCACGGCGGGCAGAGCGTGCGGGTGCACCGGCCGCTCCCGGTGAAGGGCAGCGCCGAAGTGACCTCGAAGGTCGCCGCGGTGTACGACAAGGGCAAGGCGGCCGTGCTGGTGCTGCGCACCGAGGCCGCCGACGAGGAGGGCCCGCTGTGGACCAACGACGCCCAGATCTACGTACGGGGCGAGGGCGGCTTCGGCGGTGAACGCGGCCCGTCCGAACGGGCCGCCTACCCCGCGATCGCCCCGAACCACATCGTGCAGCGCCCCATCAGGCCGGACCAGGCGCTGCTCTACCGCCTCTCCGGGGACTGGAACCCGCTCCACGCCGACCCCGAATTCGCCGCGCTCGCCGGCTTCGACCGGCCGATCCTGCACGGACTGTGCACCTACGGCATCACGCTCAAGGCCGTCACCGACACGGTCCTCGGCGGCGATGTGACCCGTATCCGCTCCTACCGCACCCGTTTCACCGGGATCGTCTTCCCCGGCGAGACCCTCCGCATCGAGATGTGGACGTCCGAGAACCAGGTGCGGGTCGAGGTGAGGGCCGTGGAGCGGGACAACGCCATGGTTCTCGGCGACACCTTCGTCGAACACTCCTGACCCCGTCCCGGACCGACCGACTCCAAGAGGACCGCAGGCCCAGTTCCACATGCCCATGAGGGGAGCCGCACCATGCGCGCAGCCGTACTGCACGAGATAGGCCAGGAGAAACTCGAAGTACTCGACGACGTCGAGGCGGTGGGCTTCGGCCCCGGCAAGGTCAGGCTCCGCATCCGGGCCACCGGGCTGTGCCACTCCGACGTCTCCGCGATGAGCGGCGTGCTGCCACAGCCCGCCCCGTTCATCCCGGGCCACGAGGGCGCCGGCGAGGTCATGGACGTCGGCGACGGCGTCACCGGTCTCAGCGCCGGGGACCGGGTACTGGTCTGCTGGCTGCCCGCCTGCGGGGCGTGCCCGTCCTGCAAGCGCGGCCAGACCCACCTCTGCCTGGCCGGCTTCATGAACGCGGGCACCCCCAACTTCAAGCGCCCGGGCGGCGATGTGTTCGGCTTCGCGGGCACCGGCACCTTCACCGAGGAGGTCGTCGTCGGCGCGGGCTGCGCGGTGCCGATCCCGGACGACGTGCCGTTCGAGATCGCCGCGCTGATCGGCTGCGGGGTGACCACCGGGCTCGGCGCCGCCATCAACACCGCGAAGGTGGAGGCCGGTTCGTCGGTCGCCGTGATCGGCTGCGGCGGCGTCGGCATCTCCACCATCCAGGGCGCCAGGGTGCAGGGCGCCGCCCAGATCGTGGCCGTGGACCCGGTCGCCTCGCGGCGCGAGGCGGCGCTGCGGTTCGGCGCGACCGAGGCGGTGTCGCCCGACGAGTTCGCCGACGCCAAGCAGCGGATCACCACGGGCGAGGGCTTCGACTACGTCTTCGAGGTCGTCGGCAAGTCGGCCACCGCACGCACGGCGTACGAGAACACCCGGCGCGGCGGCACCCTGTGCGTCGTCGGCGCGGGTGCGATGGACGACAACTTCCAGGTCAACATGTTCGAGCTGTTCTTCGACGAGAAGCGGATCCTGCCCTCCATGTACGGGGGCGGCGACGTGCTCCGCTCGTACGAACGGGCCATCGCGCTCTGGCGGGCCGGCCGGATCGACCTCGAATCGATGATCACCCACCGGGTGGGGCTCGACGGGATCAACGACGCACTCGACCAGATGCGGACCGGCGAGTCGCTGCGCACCTGCGTCGAGCTCTGACCACCGCCCCGCCCCCTCCCGAGAGGACTGGAGAGATTCCGATGTCACTTCCCCTGGACGGCATGTCCGCGATCGTCACCGGCGCGGGCCGCGGCCTCGGACGCGCCGAAGCGCTGGAACTGGCGGGGCTGGGCGCGTCCGTGGTCGTCAACGACTACGGGCAGCCGGGCCGCGACGGCTCCGGCGAGGCGTCCGCGACGCCCGCCGAGGAGGTCGCCGAGGAGATCCGGGCGGCGGGCGGCCGGGCCGTCGCGCACCTCGGCGACGTCTCCGACCACGAACAGGCCCGCGCCCTGGTGGAGCTGGCCGTCGACACGTACGGAAAGCTCGACATCCTGGTCAACAACGCGGGCATCCTGCGCGACCGGATGATCTTCTCGATGACCGAGGACGAGTGGGACTCGGTCATCAGGGTGCACCTCAAGGGTCACTTCAACACCACGCACTTCGCCGCCGCGCACTGGCGCACCCGCTCCAAGGAGTCCGGCGGCCCGGTCCACGGACGGATCATCAACACCTCGTCCGAGGCGTTCCTGGCCGGTTCGGCGGGCCAGCCGAACTACGCGGCGGCCAAGGGCGGCATCGTCGGCCTCACCACCTCCACGGCCCTGGCCCTGGCCAGGTACGGCGTCACCGCCAACGCCATCTGCCCGCGGGCCCGCACCCGGATGACCGAGGACGTCTTCGCCGGCTTCCAGGAACCGACGGACGGCCGGCTGGACGCGCTCGCCCCCGAGCATGTCGCGCCGCTGGTCGGCTATCTGGCCTCGCCGGCCGCTGCCAAGGTCAACGGGCAGCTGCTCGTGGTGCACGGCGGGATGGTCGCGATCGTCGAACGCCCCAGGGTGGCGGCGAAGTTCGACTCCTCGAAGGAGACGTTCTCCTTCGATGAACTGGACGAGCTGATCTCGCCGTACTACGAGGACCGCCCGCCGAACGAGACCTTCGCCGCGGCGGAGGTGCTCGGCCTGAAGCGGGGCTGACGACGTCGAACGGGGGAAGGGGTGGGCCCCGGCAGCCAAGCGGCTGCCGGGGCCCACCCGTGCCTCGTCCTCCTCGTCGATGTTCCGCGCGGTCAGGCCGCCCGGCTGTCCCCCTCGGCGGGGCGACGGTGGCGGCCGTGCGGCTCCGCGGAGGCGTCGTCCACCGACTCACCCCCTCGGTGTTTTCCGGAGCCGTCGGCTTCGGCCCGGTCGGCGTCGGCCGGACGCGTCTGGGTCGCATCGGTTCGGGCTTCAGACATGTGGGAAGTCACCCCGTTGTGATCGCTTGCATATGTGTGTCACCAGGGCCGATCGCGCCGGCCGAGCCCCGGCACGGTCACCGTCGGCGACCGTCGGACACGGCTGCGCAGCCCGGGCCCCAGATCTTAACCAGGCACCAGGCGCCCCGTGAGAGCCGCCTGCCCCAGTGGAACCGGCTTGCACACGGGTAGAGGCGCGACGTCGGCGGAGGGTTGCGTACCGCTTCCCGCGCCGGTCGCCGACGACGGCCACACCCCGCGTCCGTCGTCCGCCGGAGCTTCCAGCAGGGCCACCCCGCACGCCACGTCCCCGTCGGCGTACGGAAGTCCGAGCACACCGTCCCGGGACCACACCCCGTGGCCGGCCTGCCATCCCTCGGGGGCGGCGAGTTGGTGCAGCCGGCGCCCGGCCGGGCGCCACACCCCGACCCAGCTGCCCGCCGCGCCGTCGATCCGCAGCGCCACCGCGCAGCTCTCCGGCATCAGCATCTGGCCCGGCTGCACGGCGAACGGTGTCACCGCCGCATCGGCCGGGCGCAGGCACTCCGGGAAGCGCACCGGCAGACAGCTGCCGAGCACCCCCCACCCCAGCCGGTCGTGCCCCGGTGCGTCCGAGCGGATCAGCAGCAGCCCGCTGTCCGGGTCGGCGAGCAGCAGCCGGTCATTGCTTTCCGGGGCGATCTGCAGCAGCGGCGTCACTTCGCCGCCCCGCTCCAGGTCCACGGCGACCGCCTTGACCGGGCCGCCGCCCGGCATCTCCCGGTCCAGGGCCAGCATCCGGCCCGCCCGGTCCAGCCAGACGCCGCCGGAGCAGCGCCCCGGAACCTCCGCGACCAGCTCGGGGCCGAAAGCGCCGCCCGCCACCAGCCAGACGGAGGTGGCGCGCGCACCGGCCGACAGCGCGTACGCGCTCGCGCCGTCCGGTGAGGGAGGCAGCAGGGTCAGCTCCGCGGATTCGATGGTGCCGAGCGGAAGTTCACCGGTCCCGGGGCCGGTGGGATAGAGCAGCGACACCGTGTGCCGGTCCGCGACCCGGCGCCGGATCAGCACCCGCCCGTCGGCCAGCGGCAGCACCTCGGCGTCCGGCTCCTCCGGCTGGTCGAGGGGGAGCGGCACGGCGTACGGCTCGGGCCCGTCGAGCGTCCAGCGCTCCACGAACCACGCCTCGCCCGCCCCGTCGGCCCCGCCGGGCGGATCGGCCGCCACTTTCGCGAGCGCGAGCCGGGCCGCGTACGAACCGTCCGCGGAGATCGTGAACGCGGGCGCGACGGGCAGCGCGGCGGGGGGCGATCCGATGGGCGCGCCGCCCGGTCCGCCGGCCCCGTCCGGCGGGTCGTCAGGCGCGCTGTCCTCCAGGACCGTTTCCCTCGGGACCTCGGCGTCTCCGGCGGCCCCGGTCGCCTCCGCGGCCCCGTTCCCGGTTGCACAGAAAGTCATGGGCTGGTCACCTCCGGCAACCGAAGCTAGTTTTCGCACTTCCTGCCGAACAACACGAGACCCACCTCTTCACACATAAGGGTGGTGATGACCGGATTCGCCTGAAGGGGAGGGGGCGGCTGTGCTGCGCCCGAGGCGGGTGGGTAAGGTTAGGCAGCCCTAAGAAACGCCCGTTTGTCCCTTACATCTGGAGCAAGTGATGTCCCTTCGTCGCCGCGGCACCGCCGCAGTCGGCCTGGTGGTGGCCGCCGCCCTTTCCCTCTCGGCCTGCGGGAGCGACGACGGAAAGTCGGGCGGCTCGGCCAAGTCGGACGGCGGCGACAAGAAGGCGGCCGTCGCCACGGGCGGCAAGGACTTCGGTGACGCCGCGAAGAAGACGGCGGAGTACGGGACGGACGCCAAGGCCGGCGAGTTCCCCCGGACGCTCACCCACGCCATGGGCAAGACGGAGATCAAGTCCGCCCCCGAGCGCGTCGTGGTGCTGGACGTCGGCGAGTTCGACAACGTCGTGTCGCTGGGTGTGAAGCCGGTCGGCTACGCCCCCTCCGAGGGCGACGCGGCCATCCCCTCGTACCTGAAGAAGGACGCGGGCAACCCGAAGAACGTCGGCACGATCAACAACCTCAACCTTGAGGCGATCGCCGGCCTGAAGCCGGACCTGATCCTCGGCAGCCAGCTGCGCGCCGCCGACAAGTACGACGCGCTCTCCAAGATCGCGCCGACCGTGTTCTCCATCCGTCCGGGCTTCACCTGGAAGGAGAACTACCTCCTCAACGCCGCCGCGCTGGACAAGACGGCCAAGGCGAAGAGCGAGCTCGGCGCCTATGAGGCGAAGGCGAAGAAGCTGGGCGAGGACATCGGCCCCGACAAGCCGACCATCTCCATGGTCCGCTACCTGCCGGACCGCATCCGCCTCTACGCCAAGGCGTCCTTCATCGGCACCATCCTCGACGACACCGGCCTGCCGCGGCCCAAGAACCAGCAGATCGACGACCTCGCCGCCGAGATCAGCCCGGAGAAGATCGACGAGGCCGACGCCGACTGGATCTTCACCGGTGTCTACGGCGACGTGAAGGCCACCAAGCGCGACACCACCCAGGCCAACCCGCTGTGGAAGAACCTGAAGGCCGTCAAGGAGGGCCGGGCCAAGAACGTCTCCGACGAGACCTGGTACCTCGGCCTCGGTGTCACCGCCGCGAACCTGGTCCTCGACGACCTCCGCGCCGACCTCGTGAAGTAACGGTTACCGAGCAGTATGTGGCGGTCCGCACGGACCGCCGCAGCCCTGGGCGACGGGGCACGGAGGGCAGGTAGCCTTTGCTTGTGCCCCGTCTGTCTGATGTCCTCGCCGAGCTCGACGCTCTCTGGCCGCCCGAGCGGGCCGAAAGCTGGGACGCGGTCGGCACCGTCTGCGGAGACCCGGACGCCCCCGTCGACCGCGTGCTCTTCGCCGTCGACCCCGTCCACGCGATCGCCGACGAGGCGATCCGGCTCGGCGCCCAGCTGATCGTCACCCACCACCCGCTCTATCTGCGGGGTACGACGACGGTCGCGGCCGACACCTTCAAGGGCCGGGTCGTACACACCCTCATCAAGCGCGACATCGCGCTGCACGTCGCCCACACCAACGCCGACACCGCCGACCCGGGCGTCTCCGACGCCCTGGCCGGTGCGCTCGACCTGCGCGTCGAAGGCCCCCTCGTGCCGGACCCGTCCGACCCCAAGGGGCGGCGCGGCCTCGGCCGGATTTGCGTGCTCGACCGCCCCGAGACCCTGGCCGACTTCGCCGCCCGCGCGGCCGCCCGGCTGCCCGCCACCGCGCAGGGAATCCGGCTCGCCGGCGACCCGGCGGCAACGGTGCGCACCGTCGCGGTGAGCGGCGGCTCCGGCGACAGCCTCTTCGACGCGGTGCGCGCCGCGGGGGTCGACGCCTTCCTCACCGCCGACCTGCGCCACCACCCGGCCTCCGAAGCCGTCCAGCACTCCCCGCTCGGTCTGATCGACGCCGCCCACTGGGCCACCGAATGGCCCTGGTGCGAACAGGCCGCGGCACAGCTCGACGCGATTTCCGACCGCCACGGATGGGACCTGCGGGTCCACGTCTCGAAGCAGGTCACCGACCCCTGGACCACCACCACCCACCACTCTTCTGGAGCCCCCAACTGAACGCCGCGCCCGCCGACCAGATCCGACTCCTCGACGTCCAGGCCCTCGACGTACGCCTGTCGCAGCTCGCGCACCGGCGCAAGTCGCTGCCCGAGCACGCCGAGATCGATTCGCTCACCAACGACCTCGCGCAACTGCGTGACCTGCTGGTCGCCTCGCAGACCGAGGAGAGCGACACCGCCCGCGAGCAGACCAAGGCCGAGCAGGACGTCGACCAGGTGCGCCAGCGCGCCGCCCGCGACCAGCAGCGTCTCGACTCCGGCGCGGTCACCTCGCCGAAGGACCTGGAGAGCCTCCAGCGCGAGATCACCTCGCTGGCCAAGCGCCAGGGCGACCTGGAGGACATCGTCCTCGAAGTGATGGAGCGCCGCGAGTCCGCCCAGGAGCGCGTCACCGAGCTGTCCGACCGGGTCTCCGCCGTCCAGGCCAAGGCCGACGACGCGACCGCCCGCCGCGACGCCGCGACCAAGGAGCTCGACGAGGAGGCCGCGACCGTCACCAAGGAGCGCGAGGTCGTCGCCGGTTCCGTCCCCGCGGACCTGATGAAGCTGTACGACAAGCTCCGCGCCCAGCAGGGCGGGGTCGGTGCCGCCCGCCTCTACCAGCGCCGCTGCGAGGGCTGCCGCCTCGAACTGAACATCACCGAGGTCAACGACGTGAAGGCGGCCTCCCCGGACACCGTCCTGCGCTGCGAGAACTGCCACCGCATCCTGGTCCGTACGGCGGAGTCGGGCCTGTAATGACCCAGCCGCGCGAGTTCGTCATCGAGGCCGACGGCGGATCCCGGGGCAACCCCGGGCCCGCCGGTTACGGGGCGGTCGTCATCGATCCGGTGACGGGGGAGACCCTCGCCGAGGCCGCCGAGTACATAGGTGTCGCGACGAACAACGTCGCCGAGTACAAGGGCCTCATCGCGGGCCTGAAGGCGGCGAAGGCGCTGGTGCCGGACTCGGCGGACGGCGCGGTCCAGGTGCGGGTCCGGATGGACTCCAAGCTGGTCGTGGAACAGATGTCGGGCCGCTGGAAGATCAAGCACCCCGACATGAAGCCGCTCGCGGCGGAGGCCGCCAGGATCCTGCCGGCCTCCGCCGTCACGTACGAGTGGATCCCGCGCGAGAAGAACAAGCACGCCGACCGGCTCGCCAACGAGGCGATGGACGCGGGCAAGCGCGGCAAGCAGTGGGAGCCGTCGGCGTCGACGGCCGCCCTCGACACCACCCGGTCCTCGGGGGTCTCCGCGCTGCCGCCGGTCTCCGGCCCGCCCGGTGACGCGGCGGCGGGCGCGGCGAAGGCCCGCGCGGCCCTGGCCTCCCGGCCGGCCGCGGCCTCCCCGTCGGCCCCCCAGGTCGGCTGGGCCGCGGCACCCGATCTGGGGACGCCCGCCACCTTCGTACTGCTCCGGCACGGCGAGACCGCCCTCACCCCCGAGAAGCGGTTCTCGGGCAGCGGCGGCAGCGATCCCGAGCTCTCGGCGGCCGGCCGCCACCAGGCCGAGTGCATCGCCCGGTCCCTGGCCGCCCGCGGCACGGTCGAGGAGATCGTCAGCTCCCCGCTGCGCCGCTGCCGCGAAACGGCGGCCGTGGTGGCCGCCCGGCTCGGTCTGGAGGTCCGGATCGAGGAGGGCCTGCGCGAGACGGACTTCGGAGCGTGGGAGGGCCTGACCTTCGCCGAGGTGCGTGAGCGCTACGGCCCCGACCTGGACGCCTGGCTGGCTTCCGCGAAGGCGGCCCCCACCGGCGGCGGCGAGAGCTTCGCCGAGGTCACCCGCCGCGTGTCGGCCACCCGCGAGCGCCTCACCACCCGCTACGCGGGCCGCACGGTCCTCCTGGTCACGCATGTGACCCCGATCAAGACCCTGATCCGACTGGCACTCGGCGCCCCGCCGGAGGCCATGTTCCGGATGGAACTCTCGGCGGCCTCGGTCTCGGCGGTGGCGTACTACGCGGACGGCAACGCGTCGGTCCGACTGCTGAACGACACATCGCACTTGCGGTGAGGCGGGGGCGGGGGCGGGGCCCCCGCATCCCAGGGGAGATCAGCCGCGCAGCGCGGCCGCCTCGCCGGCCAGCCGCTCCACCCGCGCCCAGTCCTTCGCCGCGACGGCATCTGCCGGAACCATCCAGCTTCCGCCCACGCAGCCGACGTTGGGCAGCGCAAGATACGACGGCGCGGAGGCGAGCGAGATGCCGCCGGTCGGGCAGAACCGGGCCTGCGGCAGCGGCGCGGAGAGCGCCTTCAGATACGCCGTGCCGCCGGCCGCCTCGGCCGGGAAGAACTTCATCTCGGTGACCCCGCGCTCAAGCAACGCGACCGCCTCGGACGTCGTGGAGACACCCGGCAGGAACGGCACCCCCGACGCCTTCATCGCGTCCAGCAGCCGGTCCGTCCAGCCGGGGCTGACCAGGAACCGGGCCCCCGCGGCGACGGTGTCGGCGACATTCCGTACGGAGATCACCGTGCCTGCCCCGACCACCGCGTCCGGCACCTCGGCAGCGATCGCCCCGATCGCGTCCAGCGCGGCGGCGGTGCGCAGCGTCACCTCGATGGCCGGGAGCCCGCCCGCGACCAGGGCCCGTGCGAGCGGCACCGCGTCGGCGGCGTCCTCCAGGACGACTACGGGCACGACGGGGGCAAGGTCCAGCACAGAGGAGGTCATGCGCTCATCTTGCGCGACAGCATCATCGTACGCAACGAGCGTTGCACATGATGCAACACGCGATCGCCGGTGGCCCCATCCCCGGGCGGTCTGCGGCTCAGTGAATCTCCGTCACCACGACATCGAGCGACCACGCCCGCCCGGCCCGTGCCGGAGCCTCGGCCTCCACCACGTACCCGAGCCCGCGCAACGTCTCCACCAGCTCCGCAGGCCCCTTCGGCCGCGCACCGCAGACCAGCAGATCGCGGACCATCCGCCCCTTCGTCGCCTTGTTGAAGTGGCTGACCACCGACCGCTTCTCGACCCCGTCCACCAGCTGGGAGTGCAGCACCCGCACGCTCGCCGTGCGCCGGGCCACTTCGCCCTTCGGCTTCCAGGCCGCGGTGTAGGCCGAGGACCGCAGGTCCAGGACGAGCCCGTCCCCGGCGGCCTCCGGCATCACCCGCGCCATCGGGTCGCGCCAGTACGCCCCGAGCGCGCCCAGGCCCGGCAGCTTCACGCCCATCGAGCAGCGGTACGTCGGAATCCGGTCGCCCACCCGCACGGCGCCCCACAGCCCGGAGAAGACCAGAAGCGACTTCCCGGCCCGCCGCTTGGCCGCCGCGTCCAGGGAGGCCAGGTCCAGCGCGTCGTACAGCACGCCCGTGTAGATCTCCCCGGCCGGACGCGTCCCGGCCGTCCGGAGCTCCACGTTCTTCGCGATCTCGCCGCGCAGTCCCTCGCTCAGCCCGAGCACCTCACGGGCCTTCTCCTCGTCCGCCGTGCACAGCTCGACCAACTCGTCGAGCACCGCCGCCCGCGCCTCGGCCAGCCCCGGCAGCGACAGCGACTCCGGCTTCAGCGGAGCACCGCGCCCCGAGGCGGCCTTGCCTTCGGAGGGCGGCAACAGCACGAGCACGGCGGTTCTCCTTCGTACGCACGGTCGGGGCGACGGGACCAGCCCCCCTGGCGCCAGCGTACGGGGACCGCGGAGCCGTCCCGTCCGCAGCCCGGCCACGCCCGCGGCCGTCCGGCCGCCACCCGGCCCCGCCGGCACCGTCCGGCCCGCCACCCGGGATGCCGCCCGCCCCGCCCCGCCATACGCTCGGTCCATGCCCCGCCGCCATCTGCGTATGACCGGGCCGGCCGACACCCCGCTGGGGGCGTCCCTGCGCAAACTGCGCACCGAGCTCGACCTTCCCGACGACTTCCCGGCCGAGGTCCTCGCCGAAGCGGTACAGGCGGCGAAGGACCCGGCGGTATCGGCACACGAGGACGCGACGGACCTGCCGTTCCTCACCATCGACCCGCCCACCTCTACCGACCTCGACCAGGCCATGCACCTCGAACGCCGCCGACGCGGCTACCGGGTGCACTACGCCATCGCCGACGTCGCGGCCTTCGTACGCCCCGGCGGAGCGCTCGACACCGAGGCCCACCGCCGGGTGACGACCCTCTACTTCCCCGACGGCAAAGTGCCGCTCCACCCCACCTCGCTCTCCGAGGGCGCCGCCAGCCTCCTGCCGGGTCGGACCCGCCCCGCCGCGCTCTGGCGGATCGACCTCGACAACGAGGGCGCGGTCGTCGCCACCTCGGTGCGCCGGGCCCTCGTCCGCAGCCGCGCCAAGCTCGGCTACGCGGGAGTCCAGCGCCAGATCGACTCCGGCACCGCCGAGGAGTCCGTGGCCCTGCTCCGCGACATCGGACGGCTCCGCGAGGAGCAGGAGGTCGCCCGCGGCGGCATCTCCCTCAACGTGCCCGAGCAGGAGATCGTCGAACGCGACGGCGGCTACGGCCTCGAATACCGCGCCCCGCTGCCCGCGAACGGCTGGAACGCCCAGATCTCCCTGCTGACCGGCATGGCCGCCGCCCACCTCATGGCCGAGACCGGAACCGGCATCCTGCGGACCCTCCCGGTCGCTCCGGACGGCGCCGTGGCCCGGCTCCGCCGCTCCGCCGAGGCGCTGCACATCGACTGGCCGCACCACGTCCCGTACGCCCAGGTCGTCCGCTCCCTGGACCCGAGGAAGGTCGGCCACGCCGCGTTCCTCCAGGAGTGCACCACCCTCCTGCGCGGCGCCGGCTACACCGTCTTCGAACACGGCGAACTCCCCACCCGCGCCGTCCACGCCGCCGTCGCCGACCTCTACACGCACTGCACCGCCCCGCTGCGGCGCCTCGTCGACCGTTACGCCGCCGAGCTGTGCCTCGCCGCCGTCGCGGAACAGGACCCGCCCGAGTGGGTCCGTGCCGCGCTGCCGGGCCTGGCGAAGGAGATGGCGGACGGAACCAGGCGTGCCAACACCGTCGAGCGCGAGTGCGTCGACCTGGTCGAGGCCGCGCTGCTCAAGGACCGGATCGGCGAGGTCTTCGACGCGTACGTGGTCGACGTCTCGGAACAGCAACCCACCACAGGCACCGTCCACATCGAAGAACCGGCCGTTGTCGCCCGGATCGAGAGCGGCGACGCGAAGCTCCCGCTGGGGGAGCGGCTACGGGTCAGGCTGGACCGGGCGGATCCTGGTTCGTCCAAGGTGCTCTTCGCCCCTGCGTGAGCGCGGCCACGGCGGCCGGCGGATCATCCGCGTGGAACCGGACCGCCCGCGCGTTCCCCCGCCACGCGCTCCGCCAGGGCCGCCATCACCTGGCGCACCACCTCGGCCTGCGCGGGCGCGAAGTCGTCGAGCAGCGCCTCGCCGAGCCCCGTCATGGCCGGCCCCTCCGAGGGGATCGCCGCCAGCACCCCGTCCGGCACGGCAGCCGCCAGTTCGGCGGCGAGCGGGGGAATCCGGGCATCGTCCACGGCCGCCCCGGCCAGCGCGTCCAGCCTCTCGTACAGCGCGTGCATGGCCGGCTCCTCGGCCAGCGGCGCCAGCGCGGCGTGGATCTCGCCGCCGGCGCCCGTGGTGTCCAGCAGCACGAGATGCTCGCGGTCCTTGGCGGCCATGGGGGAGCCGGTCGTCGGGACCGTACCCAGCAGCTCGGCGAGGGCCGGCGACACGGGCTCCTCGGCGGAGACCGGCCCGTCCAGCAGCCGGGCCAGCCGACGCCGCCGCTCCCGGATCTCGCTCTCCTGCCGGGCCAGATCCGCGTCCAGCCCGGCCAGTACCTCCATGAGCTCGTGCCCCTTCGCATCGGCGAGCACGTCCCGCACCTCGTCCAGCCCGAGCCCGAGCTCGGTGAGCCGCCGGACCCGGGCCAGCACCACGGCGTCCCGCACGCTGTAGACGCGGTAGCCGTTGGCCCGGCGCACGGGCTCGGGAAGCAGACCGATGTGGTGGTAGTGCCGGACCGCCCGCGAGGTGACCCCGACGAGCGCGGCTAGCTCTCCGATGCGCATGGCTCCAGTAGAAACCTTGACGCTGCGGCAAGGTCAAGCGCTCGCCGCGCACCCCTCCGTACCGGACCCGCCCGTGCCACGATCGAGGGACCTACTCCCGTCTCACGGACGGCGGGTCCATCGATGTCCCAATCTGGCGAGCGACCGAGGAAGGACCACGAGGACTACATCAGCTTGATCATGAAGCGGGTCATCAGGCCGGCCCGGACCGACATGGACTTTTCCGGGAACAAAGGGCTGAAGCTGAGCAGCGGCGGGCGCTGTCCCAAGAACCACGTCATTCCCGGTGGCACCTTCGCCCCCACCGAACTGCGTCTGTACCGGGGAGGCGACCCCTGGATGCCGTGCGAGGGGGTGGCGCTCGTCGTAGAGGTCACCTCGACCAAGCCCCGGGCGGACCGCACCGACAAGCGTCACTGCTACGCCCGCGGACCCATCCCGCTCTACCTCCTGGTGGACCGGGAGCAGTCCTCGCTGACGCTGTTCAGCGACCCGGAGGGCGACGACTACCGCCAGCACCGCACGATCCCGTTCGGCAAGCGGCTCACGCTCCCGGCGCCGTTCGCCTTTGATCTGCAGACCGGGGAACTAATCTGAACCCGGGCCTGGTCGGCGGCCTCCGGCGGACGGGTAGCATGGTCGGCACGGCAGACGAGCCGGGCGGACGGCCGCGTGGGGATCCTCGGATCTCCCCGAGGAACGTCCGGGCTCCACAGGGCAGGGTGATGGCTAACGGCCACCCGGGGTGACCCGCGGGACAGTGCCACAGAAAACAGACCGCCGGGGACCTCGGTCCTCGGTAAGGGTGAAACGGTGGTGTAAGAGACCACCAGCGCCTGAGGTGACTCAGGCGGCTAGGTAAACCCCACCCGGAGCAAGGTCAAGAGGGGCCGTCGCAAGACGGCCCTGCGCGAATGATCGAGGGCGGCCCGCCCGAGTTCGCGGGTAGACCGCACGAGGCCGGCAGCAATGCCGGTCCTAGATGGATGGCCGTCTCCCCGGCCGCCGCGAGGCGACCGGGCGACAGAACCCGGCGTACAGCCCGACTCGTCTGCCACAGGGGCCCCGGCCAGTGAATTTCCTGGCCAGGGGCCCTTTTCCGTTGGATCGGGGGACACTCGCCGTGAGCGCGTACAGGTGGCCGCGGGATTGGCACGCCGCGTGGCGCACGACCGGCGTCTTCGCCCACGCTGTCGGGCCGGTGGCTGTTGCTCCGTGGGTATCGGCGTGGTCCTTGAGGAAGTGGCTGTCGTGCCTGCGGTCCTCACCGAGCTGGTCGGTGTCACGGTGCGGCATCGCGCGAGCGTCGACCCGGGCCGAATCTCCTGCAACGGCTCACGGCCGGAGAGATGAACCCGGGTGTTTGTGCCGGCCCAGCTGGTCGGACCCTCAGCGGAGCCGGCCTTGGTCCATGGCCGGAGTCTTACGCATCCACTTCGCAGACCTGGATTTTCGTCGTGTGCAGCTGATGAAGTCGCCGGACCCGACGTGGGAGGCGGTGCTTGCGCCGCACGTACTGTCCACACCTGTTTCCGCGCTACCGGAACGACTTCAGGTCTGGCGGACCTGCGCCCGGCGTCAACTGGCCGACTCCGAGCTGCGTTCAGCGTGTGGCATGCTCAACGCCCTGGCTCCAGCGGATGCTTCGTACTTTCCGGACCGTCGGCCGCCTCGAGCGGGGTCAGGCGACCACGGGGTTGAGGCCGCAGCCGAAACCGGTCCGAGTGCGCTTTCCGGTTGCTCGATACGATCCGTGACCTCAAGTGTCCGAGGAACCGTGGGCTTTGCCCATAAGGGTCGGCGGGTAATGCCCCGCTACCACTGCACGGATGCAGACCTTTTCCGGCCTCGGGCAATGTGGTGCCTGCGGCTTCGAAGAGATCGGTGAACCTTACGGTGATAATCAGCCGCCCACGATCAACCTCGCCGTCCACGGGCGCGCCGTCGACCAGCTCATGCACTATGCAGAGGCTGTGATCGGCCTGGCCGCGTTTCTTTCGGTTCGCGTCCTGATCGGCCCGCACGCCGGATCCAGGCAGGCCCTAGGACGGCTTGCGGTGTCTGGGCGTGGTGGTGCCGGATTCGGCGGCCTTGAGGTCGGCGAGCAGCTCCGCCTGGCCGGCCAGTACGCCGGACAGGATGCTCCGGGCGACCCGCAGCAGCTCCGCGATCTGTGGATTGACCAGGGAGTAGTAGACGGCCGAGCCCTCCCTGCGGGGGACGACGAGGTTGGCCCGGCGCAGGACGGCCAACTGCTGGGAGAGGTGGGCCGCCTCCACGCCGATCTCGGTCAGCATTTCGGAGACCGCGTGCTCCCGCTCGCTCAGGAGCTCGAGCACCCTGATCCGTACCGGGTGGCCGAGCGTTTTGAAGAACTCGGCCTTCAGCTGGTACAGCGGGGCGCTCACCGCGCCCTTCCCGCGCCCAGAGGGGCCGCCGGGATGCCGGACGGCCGCTGTCGTGCGTGCACCGCGCATCGCATCCACCCAAAACTCTTCACCATGAGGACATCCTCGCGCCCTCACACCGATGTGATGACTTCAGGAATTGCCAAGGTTAGCAACGAGGGAGGCGCGAGCGGGACGTTCGTCGCCCCCCGGCCGCGGCCCCGGGCGGGGCGCGGCCGGGGGAGGCCAAAAGCGCGGGTCAGGCCTTCTTGACCACGCTGGACTTGAGCTGCATGGAGCCGAACCCGTCGATCCTGCAGTCGATGTCGTGGCCGTCCACACCGTCCACGAGGCGGATGTTGCGCACCTTGGTGCCGGCCTTGATGCCGCTCGGGCTGCCCTTGACCTTCAGGGTCTTGATCACGGTGACGGTGTCGCCGTCGGCGAGCACGTTGCCGACCGCGTCCTTGATCCCTCCGGCCGCGCCTTCGCCGGCAGGCTCGGCGGAGGCGGGCGACCACTCATGGCCGCACTCGGGGCAGGTGAGGAGTGCACCCGTCTCGTAGGTGTACACACCGGAGCACTCGGGGCACGGCGGCAGTGCCTCGGTCGTATCGCTCATGGTCTTTCCTTGCCTCGTTCGTTCGTGTGTTGTCTGTTTGTCTGTTCCGGGCATTGCTTGCGTCAGGTTTCGTGCGGGGGTTTTCGCAGGGGGAGGGTGATCCAGATGCTTTTGCCTCCGGCGTCCGCGTCGCCCCGGACGACCGCGGTGCCGCCCAGGCCGAGGGTGAGTTCCATGATGGTGCCCAGTCCGCCGCCGCTGCCGGCCCCGGTGACTGCCTGGATGAGCGGGGGCTGGTACGGATGGCGGTCGTGGACGCCGAAAGCGAACGTGTCCTGGCCGGCCGCGTAGATCACGGTGAGGTTCGGGGACAGCGGGGCCGCGTGCCGGACGCTGTTGGTGACCAGCTCGGAAATGATCAACAGCGCGGGATCGGCGGCGGGATGGCGTGGGCCGATGCCCCACTCCGCGAGGACCTGCTCGGTGGTCTCGCGGGCGATCCGCACGGCCGAGCCCATCGCGGGCAGGGTCAGGACGTGCCGCAGGGGCAGGGCGTCGGGCTGGGCGCTCACCGGACGGCCCCGGAGGTCTCGGGGGCGGCGGGCAGGACTCCGGCCCGGTGCAGGTGGGCACGGGCTCCGGCGATGGCCTCGGGAGTGGTGGCGTACTCCCGGCCCTCCCGCCGGAGCAGATCCAGCGCGCCGACCGACTCCAGGGTTCGGCGCTGGGCGGGGCGCACCCCGGAGGTCAGCACGGCGATGCCGCGCCGGTTCAGCTTCTCCACGGCGTCCTTGAGGACCAGGGCGCCGGTGGCGTCCATCGTCGACACCCGCGACATCCGCAGGATCACCACCCGGACGTCGGCGACCTCGCTCAGCTCCAGGAGGAAGCGGTGGGCGCCGGCGAAGAACAGCGGCCCGTCGATCCGGTACGCGACGATGTGCTCGGCCAGCAGTGCGTGCTCCTCGTCGCTGTGCTCGCCGGGCAGGTCCGCTCTGAAGTCGACCTGATCCATCCGGGCCTGACCGGCGACCGCCCGCAGCGCCAGGGCTCCCGCCACGACCAGGCCGATGATCACCGCGTAGACCAGGTCGAGCACGAGTGTGGCGACGGCGGTCAGTGCCAGCACGATCGCGTCGGAGCGGGTCGCGCGGGCCATCGCCCGCAGCGCACCGACCTCCACCATCCGGATCGCGGTCGCCAGCAGCACCCCGGCGAGTGCGGCCAGCGGGATCCTGGAGACGAGCGGGGCGGCGGCGAAGACGATCACGGCGAGGACGGCGGCATGGGTGAGGGCGGCGAGCCGTGAGCCCGCGCCGGTCCGGACGTTGACGGCGGTACGGGCGATCGCCGCGGTGGCGGGGACTCCGCCGAACAGCGGGGCCGCCAGGTTCGCGATGCCCTGCCCGAACAACTCCTTGTCCGGGTCGTGCTGCTGGCCCACCGTCATGCCGTCCGCGACGGTCGCCGACAGCAGCGACTCCAACGCGGCCAGCGCCGCGACCGCGACGGCCGGGGCGAGCAGCGATCCCAGCGCGGACGGGTCGAGGAAGCCGAGGGAGGGCGCGGGCAGCCCGGAGGGCAGGTCGCCGATCGGAGCGGCCGCGTCCAGGTGGAGCAGCTGAGCCGCGAGGGTGGCGGCGATCACCGCGACGACGGAGAACGGGACGGCGGGCCGCCACCGGGCACCCAGCAGCATCACGGCCGCCACACCCACCGCGAGGGCGACGGCGGTCCAGTTCGGGGTCCGTACGAACTCCTCGACCGCGCGCCAGGTCACCACCAGGACCTTGTCGCCCTCCGGCTTGGCCACCCCCAGCGCGTTCGGCACCTGCTGGAGTCCGATGACGCACGCGATGCCGAGCGTGAAGCCCTCCACCACCGGCGCCGGTATGAGGCGCATGCAGCGGCCGGCCTTCAGCAGCGCGAGCGTGATCAGCAGCACGCCGGCCATCAGCCCCACCGTCAGCACCCCGCCCGGTCCGTACCGGGCCACGATCGGCACCAGCACCACCGTCATCGCTCCGGTCGGCCCGGACACCTGGAGGTTGGAGCCACCGAACAGCGCTGCCAGCGCGCCCGCCACCACGGCGGTCGCCAGTCCGGCCTCGGCGCCGAGCCCGGAGGAGACGCCGAAGCCCAGCGCGAGCGGCAGCGCGACGATCGCGACGGTCAGACCGGCGAGCAGATCGCGACGCGGGTTGCGGCCCATGGCCGCGAAGTCGGCGCGGGCCGGCAGCAGGGAGGCGACCCGGCCCCAGGACCGGGCGAGCACGGTACTCACTCCGCCGAGACCTCGGCTTCCCGCAGCTCGGTCAGGAGTTCGTTCTGCCCGGCCAGCATCTCGGTCAGGATCCGGCGCGCGGCGCGCATCAGCTCCGCCACGTCCCCACCGGACAGCTCGTACACAACGGTCGAGCCCTCCCTGGCCGAGGTGACGATGCCGGAGCGGCGCAACACCGCCAGCTGCTGGGACAGCGCCGACGGCTCCACCTCGATCGAGGCGAGCAGATCCCTTACCGGCTTCGGCCCGTCCTGCAACAGCTCCAGCACGCGTATGCGGACCGGGTGCCCGAGCATCCGGAAGAACTCGGCCTTGGCCTGGTACAGCGGAACCGGCACGGTCTTCGGACTCCCTTCACCACCCCGATGTCTCGGGGTGCTCCGTCGGCCGTGCGCGCGGCTGCCTACGGGCACGGTCAATACAGCATGTAGTTAATTGCAGAATTTCGCAATTAGTGGATTCGTGGAGAGCTTGCTTCGATGTGAGGGAGGAGCGCCTGCGGCCGCATTCGCGGCGCGCCCGATGAGCCGCACGCCGGGAGGCGGGCGACTCGCCGGACTCGGCCGTGTCAGGTGTCCTGGTGGTCAGGTTGCTCCGGGGCCGGGGCCTCCAGGTATTCGGGGCATTCGGGGTTGTGGCAGGGGCCGGGGTGCCACACGGGTACGAAGATTCCGAGACTCTTGTGCCGTCTCTTCACAACCGCGGTCACGGGCTGCTTGCAGACCGGGCAGACAAGCGCCCCTTGGGGACCGGTCTCATGCTCGGCTTTACTCATCTTTTAACGATAGGCGTGATGGTCGCAGCCTGCCGGTGGGGCGGCTCCTTCCGTCAGTTCGGCGTGATGATCAGCTTGCCGCGTACATGGCCGCCCGCACTCTCCCGGTGGGCGTCGGTGGCCCGGGACAGGGAGTGCGTCCTCGCCACGGACGGGGTGAGTCCGCCGCTCACGACCGGCGCGGCCGCCTGCTCAAGGCGCTCACGGATCGCGTCGGGGCCGGCGGACGCGAAACGTACGCCGTGCTCCGCCGCCCGGTGATCGGCGATGGTGACCACGCGGTCCGGGCCGCCGACGAGTTCGACGAGGGGCGGCAGCGAGCCCTTCCCGGCAGCGTCGAACGCCGCGTCCACGCGTTTCGCGGCGACGGCGCGGACCCGCTCGGCGAACCCCTCGCCGTACGTCACGGGTTCGGCGCCGAGTGCGCGCAGGTACGCGTGGTTGCGCTCGCTCGCCGTACCGATCACGGTCGCGGCGAGATGCCTGGCGAGCTGCACGGCCACGGACCCGACACCAACCGGCGGCCCCGTCCACGACCACGGTCTCCCCGGACTTCAGCCCGAGGTCCGTGAGTACCTGGTACGCCGTGTTGACGGCCACCGGCCCGGCTGCGAGTGGAACCCGTCGGCCGTCCCGTGTCGCCAGGCGCTGGTCATTGATACCCCGGGGGGGTATATTCACGACGCGTAGATACCCCCCTCCCGTATAGGAGTGCTCGCTATGACCATGTCGGCATCACCGAACGCGTCAACCGATTCGCGGAGATGGTCCGCGCTCGCGCTGATCGCCCTGGCCCAGTTCATCGTCATCATGGATACGTCGATCATCGGCGTGGCCCTGCCCGAGATGCAGGCCGACCTGGGGTTCTCCCAGGAGAACCTGTCGTGGGTGTTCAACGCCTACGTCGTCGCCTTCGGCGGGCTGTTGCTGCTCGGCGGGCGGCTCTCGGACCTGCTCGGCGCCAGGCGCCTGTTCAGCGTCGGATGGGTCGTCCTCGCCGCGGGGTCCCTGACCGCGGGCCTCGCGGGTGAGGTCTGGGTCGAGCTGACCGGGCGGGCCCTGCAGGGTGTGGGTGCCGCGCTGATCGCGCCGTCCGCCCTCACCCTGCTGATGACCCTCTTCGGCTCGCGACCCCAGGAACTGGGGAAGGCCTTCGCGCTGTACGGCGCGGCCGCCCCGGCCGGCGGTACCGCAGGAGTCTTCCTCGGCGGGGTCGTCACCCAGTACGCCAGCTGGCCCTGGGTGTTCTACATCAACATCCCCGTCGCCCTCGTCGTCCTGATCGCCACGCCCGCCGTCATGCCTTCGGGAGCGGGGCGGCGCGGCTCGATCGATCTGGCCGGCGCGGTCACCGTCACGGCGGGTCTTGCCGCGGCCGTCTACGCCATCGTCCGTGCTCCCGAGACCGGTTGGGGTTCGGCCGAGACCTGGCGGGTCCTCCTGGCCGGTGCGGCCCTGATCGCCGCGTTCGTCGCGATCCAGGCCAAGCGGCGCGAACCGCTGATGCGGCTGGGCATCTGGCGGGCGCCCAACCTGGCCGGCGCCAACATCGCCCAGCTGCTCATGGCCGCCGCGTGGATCCCCATGTGGTTCTTCCTCAACCTCTACCTCCAGCAGGTTCTGGGGCTGGGCGCCTTCGCCTCCGGCTCGGCGCTGCTGCCGATGACCGTCGCCATCATGATCATGATGATCGTCCTGGCGCCGCGGCTGATCTCCCGGTTCGGGCCCAAGCCCCTCATCGTCCTGGGGCTGTTCGCGCTCGGGGCGGGCATGTTCTGGCTCTCGCTCGCCCGCCCGGACGGGAACTTCCTCGTCGACGTGCTGCCCGCCTCCCTGCTCTCGGCGGTGGGTATGTCGCTGGCGTTCATCCCGTCGCTCGGCACCGCGCTCTCCAGCGCCCGTCCGGAGGAGGGCGGTCTCGCCTCGGGGATCGTCAACACCAGCTACCAGGTCGGCTCCGCACTGGGGCTCGCCGCCATGACGGCACTGGCCGCCGCGCACGGCGCCGGTGAGCAGGGAAACCCGGTGGCGCTCACCGACGGCTTCTCCGCCGCCTTCCTCGGCGCCGCGGCCCTCGCGGTGGTCGGCGCTCTCGCCGCCCTGCTGACCCTGCGTACCGCACCCGCCGCCGGGGACTCGGGTGAGGCTGTGGGCAGTGGTGACCGGCCGGAAAAGGCCACGGCCTGAAAGGGGCGGGTGCTCCTCGACGACTGCGGCCGGGCGGCGCCCGCTGCCGGGGGTGGGCGTCCGCCCCGGCGGCGGACGCCGCCCCTCGTTTCACCCGGGCCGTCGTGCGGTGACCAACCGGGCGGCACTGCGCAACCGGATTGCGCCTTCCCGCTCATGGGGCCGCAGGAGGGCGACGAGCCGCCGCCGGGCCCGGTCCCGGTCGTCCTCCCCGGCCCGGCTCATCAGATGCCGGCCGGGGCCGGAGCCCAGCAGGAAGGCGGCGGCGTCGGCGGCGTCCCGCCCCCAGGTCCCGTACGCCTCGACCGGCGTCGAGGCGATGGCCTCGTACCCGGCGCGGGACAGTACGTCACGCACGGCCTCCGGGTCCGCCAGCGAGAACATGCCGGGGCCCGGGGCGCCCAGCCCGCCGGAGGGCAGGAGGCCGTCCAGCCCCCGAATGGCCTGGAGCCACTCGTTCCGGTCAGCCCGCGCGGTGCAGACGAAGGCGATACGGCCGCCGGGGCGCAGCGCTCGCCCGATGTTGGCGAAGGCGGCGACGGGATCGGCGAAGAACATCACCCCGAAGCGGCTGATCGCGACGTCGAAGAGCACGGGCCCGAACGGATGGACCTGGGCGTCCGCCTGCTCGAACGCGACATTGCCGATCCCCTCGCGCCGCGCGGACTCCCGCGCACGGGCCAGCATCGGGGCCGACAGATCCAGGCCCAGCGCCTGCCCGCCGCTCGCCCGGCGCGCGGCGAGCCGGGTGGTGCGCCCCGCACCGCAGCCGATGTCGAGGGCGCGGTCCTGTGCGGTGATGGCCGCGGCAGCGAGCAGGGGCTCGTCGAACCCTCCGTTCACACCGTCCCAGCGGTCCTGGTTGGCGGCCCAGTAGCTCCCCTCGTAACCGTTCCATGCCTGGTCCTGCTCCTTGTTGGCGATGTGGCGCACGCGGATCTCCCCTGGATTCAGGCGCCCGCGGGCCTCGGAGCAACTAGTATGGGCGGGCGCCCATTCAAGGTATGGGCAATCGCCCATACTGTAAACGGGCTGAGAGGGAGGGACGCCGTGTCACCGCGTGGTGTGACGACTCCGGACGTCCGCGAGCGGCTGTTCGCCGCTGCGGAGCGGGTGCTGGAGCGGGACGGGCCGGGCGCCCTGACGAGCAGGGCGATCACCGGTGAGGCGGGTTGCGCGAAGGGCCTTCTGCACGCCCACTTCCGCGGACTGGACCAGTTCGTCGCGGAGTTGGTCCTGGACCGGTTCGCGCGGGTGGCCCGGCACGCCGAGGAGCTCCGGGGGCGGGTGGGGCAGGGCACCGTCGCGGAGAACCTCCACGGCACCGCTCTCGCGCTGCTGTCCTCGGCCGGCCCCACCGTCGCCGGGCTGGCGCTCACCCGCCCCGGGGCTTCCTCGCACATCCGCGAGGCCCTGGCGGGCGGTGCGCCGGGCTTCGACACGGTCCAGGACGCGATCACCGGCTACCTGGACGCGGAACGGCGGGGCGGCCGGATCGCGGAACGGGCCGACACCGCCGCCGCGGCCCTCGCCCTGGTGGGGACCGTCCACCACCTGCTCATGACCGGTGCGCACGACCGGCAGCAGGCACAGGAACGGGTCGGGCAACTGGTGACCCTGCTCGACGCGGCCCTCCGGCGCGGGCCGGGCGATGCCGCCAGTGAGCCGGGGCGGGCGGAAACCGAGTGAGCCGGGGCAGGCGGCACCTTCGCCCGTCACACCGGACATCCGGGCGACCTCCGCGATCGGCCAGACCATCGCCGCCCCTCACGACCACCTCACCGGGCCGGTCTTTCCGGCCCTGGTCAGGACGGTAGAAGCTGCCGCTGCGGCAATCGCAACCCCGAAGCCCTGCGGCAACCGCAATCCCGAAGCCACGGAGCCCCGCAATCCCGGAGCCCAGGATGGCCCGGCGGCACCCGAAGGGCACGCCGGGCCATCCCGTGGTCACCGCATCAGGCCCGTGGTCACTGCACCCGGACGCGCACCGTGTGCGTGGCGCCGCGGCTCCGGCTCAGGTCGCCGAAGGTCATGGTCACCGACGAGCCGGTCTGGACGCCGGTGACCGTCTCCGCCTTGGACAGGACGGACTTGACGGGCCGCTTCCAGGTGAGGGTGAGGCCGGTGACGGTGCGGGACGGGTCGGAGACGCTGATCGTGGCGGTGCCGTCGCGCTTCTCGTGGATCTGCACGCAGACCGGCGCACTCGCCGTGACCTTGCCCGCCGTGCCCGCCGCCCAGAAGTTGACGCCGGTGAAGCCGAGGGAGGGAACGCGGATGCCGGTGCGTCCGGCGTCATTGGCGAGGATCTGCAGCCAGCCGGTGTCCGCGGCGCGATCGGCGGTGCGCTTGCTGCTCGCGCCGGGCATCAGGATGTACGCGTAGGAGCTGTCCGCCGGGTCGGTGCCGTGATCCTTCCAAAGGGTCACGTACCGGCGGGAGTTGGGCGTGGTCGTGCCGCCGTCGTTGATGTCCTTCCAGGCGCCGGTGCGCTCCTCGCGCAGCGCGTGCAGTTCGGTGCCGCCGGGGAAGACGTATCCGGCATGCCGGTCGAGATGGGCCCAGGTGGTGGTGCGGGTGGTGGTCCAGCCCTGGGTGGCGGGCTGGGCCACGCCGTCGAGCAGCAGCCGCTGTGTGCCGCTCGCGCCGAGGCAGCGGTTGTCGATGACCGTCTCGACGGCCGCGCCGTCGGCGGAGGTGATGCCGGAGCCGAGGCAGACCACGCAGTCGTCGAGCCAGAACCACGACTTGCGTGCGCGCATCGTGCTCGCCAGGCCCTGGAGGTGCTGGCCGGTGGTGCCGAACTCGCCGTCGCCGGTGCCGCCGACCCACTTCGTGCCCGGCTTCGGGTTGGCCCAGGCGCCGCCCTGCCCGTCGGCGAGCTTCTTCCGGGAGACGGTGATGCCGGGCAGCCGGTACGGGTCGACGGTCGGCCAGTACGCGTCCGAGTACTGTTCGAGACCCGCGCCGTCGCCCCACCACTGCAGCCAGCCCGCGCCGGTGTGCCAGCCGCGCTTGTTCTCCCCGTTGCCGAACTCGTAGTGGGCGATCCGCTCGGAGGCCATCGAGAGACCGGCGCCCCAGCCGCGGCGGCGGTGGGTGGCCCGGTCCATGTTGTGGAAGGCCCGGTGCGCGGCCGGTTCCGGCGACGCGGTGACGGCGGTGTCGTCCAACAGGGTCTGCAGCCGGGCGGTGTTGACCAGGCTCAGTGAGCCGGCCTTGAGTGCCGGGGCGTAGTAGTCGCGCTGCAGCCAGCCCTTGACCATGGCCCGCCAGCGGGCGTTCTCCTCGGGGCCGGCGCCCATGCCGAGCAGCACGATGGAGGCCATCACGCCGTGGGCACGGGTGTGGTCGCTGGTGCCGGCGCGGGTGATGCCGCGGCCCGAGACGTTGTCCATCATCAGGCCGTCGTAGATGAACGGGGCGATGGCCGCGTCGATGGTGTCGAGGAACTGCCGGCTGCCCGGATCGGTGATCTCCCAGGCCGAACCGCGCAGCAGGGCGAACAGCCGGCCGAGACCGTCGTTGAGGACCGCGCCGTAGCCACCGATGTACGGGATGGAGGTGTGCTGGACGAACGAACCGTCCGGGTAGAAGCCGTCGCCGGTCGTGACGTACGGGAAGACCGGCGAGAGCGCGGCGACCGCGAGCGCTACCTTGGCGGCGTTGGCACCGACGATGCCGCGCAGGATCATGCCGCGGCACAGGTCGACGCGGTTGGCGCCGGTGCTGGTGCCGGTGTACGAGCCGACGGCGGAGTCGGGCAGGAACTTGTCCACGGCATTGCAGTAGTTGGCGCGCTGGGCGTCCGACAGGGCGTCATACAGCAGCACGCAGGTGTCCATGAGGGCCTGGGGCGCGCCGATCTGCCAGTTCCACCAGTTCCCGTAACGGGCGGTCGACTCGTTGAAGACGTCGGCGTACAGGTGGTCGAGGCCGGTGATGACCGCGTCCCTGAGGCCGGTGTCGCCGGTGACGCCGGTGCCGGGCTGGGCGTACGCCTCCGCCATGGTGCGCAGCCGGTTGTAACCGGTGTTCATGTTGGCGGAGAAGTTGAACGACTCGGTGTCGGTGTCCGGTTCGGGGTCGAGATAGACCAGGTCCGGCCAGAGGGAGCCGCGCGCGGGGGCCATCGTGGAAAGGAAACCGCTTGCCTGGGTGCCGAGGTCGGCGAGCTTGGACTTGAAGGGCTCGGCGGTCGGGCTGAAGCCGGTTCCCAGGTACAGATCGCGCCACTTCGCACGCAGGGCGGCGAACTCGTCGGCGGCGTCGGCGGTGGTGGTGGCGGAAGCGGGGAGGGCTGCGGAGCCGGTGGCGGACGCGGCGGTCGGCAGGCCGAGGGCGAGCGCCGCACCGCCGCCCGTGGCCAGCAGGGCACGACGGGACCATGCAGTTGTCATCGAAGCTCCGGGGGAGAGTGAGCCAGTGCGGGAATGCCAGCGTGGTAAGCGTTTTCTAGCATGGGGGCGTTGGGGTACTCAAGAGGTCGTCCGGGTCGCCGTACGGCCCGGCGGGGGCGATGCGCGCCGGGGTCGTGCACGCCGACGGAAGCCGTCCGATGGGTGGGCCGGACGTCAAAGGCGGGTAACCGGCTGCTGGCGTACGGGAGTTCAGTGAGCCGGTACGGCGGGCGGCGGAGGCGGGCCGACGTGACGGGAAGCGGATCGGCCGGTTCGGGCGTGCGGCCGGATTGGCCAGTTCGGGCGTGCGGCCGGTTCGGCCCGTTCAGCCGGTACGGAGGTGACGGGCCGGTCAGATGGTTTCGGCGTCCACGGCGTCCGGGATCGGCTGCTCGGCCCAGATCGTCTTGCCGCGCCGGGTGTAGCGGCTGCCCCAGCGCGTGGTGAGCTGCGCGACCAGATACAGGCCGCGGCCGCCCTCGTCCGTGAGCAGGGCCCGGCGCATGCGGGGCTGCGTGGCGCTGGGGTCGGAGACTTCACAGGTCAGCTGCCCGGCACGGATCAGCCGCACCTCGACCGGGCCGCCGGCGTGCCGGATGGCGTTGGTGACCAGCTCGCTCAGCACCAGCTCGGTGGTGAAGACGAGCTCCTCCAGCCCCCACTCGCGCAGCTGCTGGGCCGCGTCCTGCCGGACCTGGGCGACGGCGGCCGGGTCGGCGGCCACGGGCCAGGCGGACGTGTTGCCGGGCGGCACCGCATGGGTGCGGGCGAGCAGCAGGGTCACGTCGTCGGCGAGTTGGTGTGCGGGCCGGGCGGAGATGATCTCCTGGCCGAGTTCGCGCAACGGTGCGGTGGCGGCGCCGGGGCGGGCCAGCCGGCGGCTCAGTTCGGCCATGCCCTCGTCGAGGTCGCTGTCGCGGCCCTCGATCAGCCCGTCGGTGTAGAGCGCGAGCAGGCTGCCGGGCGCCAGTTCCACCTCGGTCACCTCGAAGGGCAGACCGTTGACGCCCAGCGGCGGCCCGGGGTTGAGGGGCACGTACGAGACGGTCCCGTCCGGGTCCACGACGGCGGGCGGGGGGTGTCCGGCGGAGACCATCGCGCAGCGCCGTGACACCGGGTCGTAGACGGCGTACAGGCAGGTGGCGCCGACCGGGTCGGCCCGGAGAAGACCGCTGTGCGACCCGCTTTCGTCCGGTGGGGTGACCGGGCTGGGCCGATCAGGTCCGTCGTACCGGCCGGACGCACCCTGTCCACCTGGTCCACCCGATCCGTCTGATCCGACGGCTTCATCCAGTCCGTCCAGTCCGTCCAGTCCGTCCAGCTCGTCCAGCTCGTCCAGCTCGTCCGGCTGTCCGGGCTCGTCTCGGAGCTGGGAGACCAGGTCGTCGAGGTGCACCATCAGCTCGTCCGGCTCCAGATCGAGATCGGCGAGGGTGCGGACGGCGGTACGGAGCCGCCCCATGGTGGCGGTGGCCCCCAGACCGTGGCCGATCACATCCCCGGCGACCAGGGCGACCCGGGCGGAGGACAGCGGGATCACGTCGAACCAGTCGCCGCCGACGCCTCTGGCGGTGTCGGCCGGCAGGTAGAAGCCGGAGGTCGTCACCGCGACGGTCTCGGCCTGCGCGGGCGGCAGCAGGCTGCGCTGCAGGCCGATGGCGGCCCGGTGTTCCCGGGTGTAGCGGCGGGCGTTGTCCAGGGCGAGGGCCGCGCGGGCGGCGATCTCGCACAGGAGGTCCAGGTCGGCCGCCGCGTAGTCGGGCCGGTCGGGGCCGCGTCGTACGGTCACCCGGCCGAGGAAACTGCCCCGGGCCCGCAGTGGGGCTGTCATCGACACCGGGGACTCTCCGACGGCCGGGGCACAGCGGGCATCGGCCGGGACCACGGTGCCGGTCGCCACCTCCCCGGCCCGTTCCCCGGCCGCCGCGGTCAGCCGGAGGGGCACCGTCCCGTCCTTGCCGGGAGCCGGCTCCTCGCCCGTGAACACCGCTCGGGCGATCTCCACCACGGCGAGGTCGGCCAGGCCGGGCACCAGCACGGCGGCCAGTTCCTCTCCGGTGCCGGTGACGGACAGCGATCCGCCGACGGCGGCGGTGGCGCGGTGCAGGATCGCCAGGCGCTCGTCGGAGCGGCGCTGCTCGGTGATGTCCGTGAACAGCGCGGTGACGCCGAAGACCTGCCCGTCCGGCGCCTGGAGCCGGAACGCCGAGACGGCCATCACCACCCCGCCGCCGGGATCCTCGATGGTCCGTACGGTCTCCTCCGCCAGGATCAGCGGGCGGCCGGTCCGCAGCACCTCGCGCAGCCGCAGCTCGATCGCCGCCGCGCCCGGCGCCTCCAGGAAGTCCCCCAGCCGATGGTTGCGCAGATCCGGCAGGAGGCCGGAGTACGGCATCAGATGGGTGTTGGTCCTGACCAGCCGCAGTTCCGCGTCGAACACGGCGAGACCCAGCCGGTCCTGCAGGAACAGCTCCCGGGTGAACGCCTGGTCCTGCTGCCACCGGGCGACCGTCCCGGCGGGCGCCCACAGCACGAAGAACCGGGCCGCGCCCGCGGACGTCCCGGTGCCGTCGCCCGTCAGCGGGAGCACCTGGTAGGCGATGCCCAGCTCCTCGCCCCGGCCGGTACGCACCGTGGTCTCGCCGTACCAGGAGCTCGTCCGGTACTCGCCGGGCGGTTCGGGCCAGCCGTCCGGATCCGCGAGCAGCTCCATGGCGGAACGGCCGCAGGCCTGGTCGGCGGGGAGCGAGAACAGCTCCTCCGCCGCGGGTGTCCAGCCGATGATCAGTCCGTCCCCGTCGAGCAGGGCCCCGGCCGCGCCGTCCGCGAACGGGAGCCCGTTGTGCCCGGGGGCGCCCGGGAGGGTCATGCCGTCCACCTCGTACTCAGCTCCCTCTACCGGCCCTGCCCTGCCGACGGTCCCGCGCCGCGTCCACGGACGTCTCCATCATCCCTCGGCTCGTTCCGGTCGCCAGTTCCGGCAGCCCGGTTCCGGCCGCCACCGGCCGGGTCGGTCCGCGCTGGGGCACTATTCGTTCAGTCACTGCGTGGGAGGGTTCTGCATGTCCGATCGCACCGATGGAAGCCGCGGTTCTCTGCTGGCGGTGAGCGACCTGCACGTGGGGATGGCGGACAATCGCTCCCTCGCCGAGTCCCTGCGGCCCGGCTCGGACGACGACTGGCTCATCGTCGCCGGTGACGTGGCGGAGCGCATGGCGGACGTGGAGTGGGCGTTACGGCTGCTCGCGGGCCGGTTCAAGTGGGTGATCTGGACCCCGGGGAACCATGAGCTGTGGACGCCCGAGAGCGATCCGGTCCGGCTGCGGGGCCAGGAGCGGTACGAGCACCTGGTCGGGTTCTGCCGGAGCCTCGGGGTGGTCACCCCGGAGGATCCGTATCCGCTGTGGTCCGGGCCCGACGGCCCGGTGGCCGTCGGGCCGGTGTTCGTGCTGTACGACTACAGCTTCCGGGCGCCGGGCACGGCGACCAAGGAGGAGTCCCTCGCCTACGCGTACCGGACGGGGGTGGTGTGCACCGACGAGTTCCTGCTGCACCCGGACCCTTACCCGAGCCGTGACGCCTGGTGCCGGGAGCGGGTGGCGGAGACGGAGAAGCGGCTGGCGGCACACGATCCCGGGATCCCGCTGGTCCTCGCCGGCCACTGGCCGCTGGTGCGCGAACCGATGGACGTCCTGCGGTACCCCGAGTTCGCCCAGTGGTGCGGCACCCGGCTCACCGCCGACTGGCACCGGCGGTCGTTCGACGTGGCGGCGGTGGTCTACGGCCATCTGCACATACCCCGTACTACCTGGTACGACGGGGTGCGCTTCGAAGAGGTCTCCGTCGGATACCCGAGGGAATGGCGCAGACGCGGTCACCCCAGGGGCCTGCTGCGGCAGATCCTCCCGTACGAAGACGACCGGAGCAGCGGCCCATGATGCCGAACTCGGAGCCGCACCATGGGCCGGGACGCGGATCCGGGCGTCGTGATCCGGCCGCGGGGCCGACGGTTCAGATGACCGGCGGCCGTCCCAGCTTCGTCATCCGCCACACCGTGCGCCAGCGCATCGGCTGCCTTCGCCCGCACGGGGTACGGACACCCTCCGCGAAGCCGCCGGCCCAGGCGCGCAGACCCGTCGCCGAGCGGGTGCGGGCCACGGTGAGGAGGGTCCAGGTGCCCAGGTAGGCCGGGACCAGCGGGAGGGGCAGGTTCCGGCGGGCCAGCCAGACCCGGTTGCGGGCCGTCATCCGGTAGTAGACGGAGTGCCTGGCCGGGGAGGTCTTGGGGTGCTGGAGCAGCAGATCGGGCTCGTAGAGGATCTTCCAGCCCGCGTCGAGCGCTCGCCAGGACAGGTCCGTCTCCTCGTGGGTGAAGAAGAACTCCGCGGGCCAGGGGCCGGTCTGGGCGAGCATCTTCATGGAGAAGGCGTGGCCGCCGCCCAGGAACGCGGTGACCGGGCCGCCCCGCATCGGGTCGGTGGCGCGCAGCCGGGGCACGTGGCGGCGCTGGGTCTCGCCGTGCTCGTCGGCGATCCGGAAGCCGACGATGCCGAGCCGCGGGTCGGCGGCGAACAGCTCCCGGACCTTGCGGAACACCCCGTTGTCGACCAGGAGCCCGTCGTCGTCGAGTTCGATGACGACATCCACGTCGCCGAACTCCGCCAGCCTCTGCAGGGCGACGTTGCGGCCTCCGGGGCAGCCCAGGTTCTCGGGCAGCTCGATCGTGGTCACCCCGCCGGACAGATCGGACAGGCCGGGAAGCGTGCTGAAGTCGGGGAGGGGCGACCCGTTGCCCACCACGACGAGCCGGTGTGGACGGACGTCCTGGCCGGCCACCGAGGCCAGCAGGGCCTCGACCTCCTTCGGGCGATCGCCCATGGTGATGACGGATACGGCGATGCGTGGTTCGGACACGGTCGGCACTCCTGGTCTCGCTCCGGTGCCCGCGATCGTAGCCCCCAGAGCTGGTCGCCCGTTGTTCAGCCACCTGTTGCCGCCCCGCCATGCCCCGTGACCCTTGGTCAGGACGCGGTGCCGGGGGGCTGCGGGGACGGGGCGAGCGGGGCGCGCGGACGTGTCGCGACGCGTCGCACATGCCGGTCGAAGACGGCTGCCGCGTCGGGGGTGAGGGTGCGCAGGGCCACCATCGCCGTCACGATGACGTCGCAGAGCTCGGCCTCCACGTCCTGCCAGGAATGGCCGACGCCCTTGCGCGGGTTCTGGCCGACCGCCCCGATGACGGCCTGGGCGACCTCGCCCACCTCCTCGGACAGCTTCAGCATCCTCAGCAGCAGATCCTGCTCGGGCGGGATGCCGGTTTCCGCGTCGAGCCAGTCGTGCAGCTCGTCGATCGTCCGCCAGGTGCCGGGGCTCCGGTCCTCGCGGTCGTGGTCCTCGTGGGCGTGGCTGCTCTGCTGGTCCATGGTGCCCAGCCTGCCAGGACCGGTCAGCCCCCGATGCGGGTTCCGGTTCCGCTCACCTGTACCCGGGCGTCGTCCGCCCGCAGTTCGACCGTGAGTGTGCCGGGGCGGCCCATGTCCTCGCCCTGGTGGAGGGTGAGGACGACAGCCTCGGGAACGAGGCCCTGGTCGCGGAGATAGGCGCCGAAGGCGGCCGCCGCCGCGCCCGTGGCGGGGTCCTCGACGACGCCGCCGACCGGGAACGGGTCGCGGACGTGGAAGACGTCCGGTGCGGCCCGCCACACCAGTTGCAGGGTCGTCAGGTCCAGCCGGTGCATCAGCGCTTCGAGGCGCGCGAAGTCGTAGGAGAGGTCGGCGAGACGTTCACGGGTCGCGGCGGCCAGCACCAGGTGGCGGGCGCCCGCGAAGGCGATCCGGGGCGGCAGGGCCGGGTCGAGACCGGCGGCCGGCCAGTCCAGCGCGGCGAGCGCCTCGGCCAGGTCGTCGGGAGCGATGTCCATGACGTCCGGTTCGACGCTGGTGAGCGTGGCGCGGAGCTCGGCACCCTCCCGGGTGACGGTGACCGGGACCGTGCCCGCGAGCGTGTTGAACACCAGGTCGCCGGGGCCGTCGCGCTCGGCCAGCGCGAGGGCCGTCGCGACGGTGGCGTGGCCGCAGAACGGGACCTCGGCCTTCGGGCTGAAGTAGCGGATGGTGTATTCCCGGGCGCCCGGCGCCCCGGCACCGGCCGGCTCTCCCCGCCCGGTCAGGAACGCCGACTCGCTGTACCCCAGCTCCGCAGCGACGGCCAGCATGGCGGCGCCGTCGAGTCCGGACGCGTCGAGGACCACCCCGGCGGGATTGCCGCCCTCGGGGTCGGCGGAGAACGCGGTGTAGCGAAGGACCTGGGTGTCCGGATGACGGCTCATGCCGCTGGTCAACCGTGTCGCGGCCCGGGGCATTCCCGCCCCGGACGGCCGGAGCGGAATCGCCCCTTCGGGCGGCGGGGCAACTGCCCTTCGTGGGCTGCTTGTCGGGGACGCCCCGTCAGCCGCGCCCCACGTACGGCATCGCCGTCGCCAGTACCGTCGCGAACTGCATGTTCGCCTCCAGGGGCAGCTCCGCCATGTGGAGCACCGTCCGGGCCACGTCCGCCGCCGCCATCACCGGCTCGACCGCGAGTTCGCCGTTGGCCTGGAGGATGCCGGTCCGCATCTGCTCGGTCATGTCCGTCGCCGCGTTGCCGATGTCGATCTGCCCGCAGGCGATCCGGTGCGGACGCCCGTCCAGCGACAGCGACTTCGTCAGCCCCGTCATCGCGTGCTTGGTCGTGGTGTAGGCGACCGAGTGCGGGCGCGGCGCATGGGCGGAGATCGAGCCGTTGTTGATGATCCGGCCGCCCTCCGGGTCCTGCTCCTTCATCAGCCGGTACGCCGCCTGCGCGCACAGGAACGCGCCCGTCACGTTCACGTCCACCACCGCTCGCCAGTCCGCCACCGAGAGGTCCTCCACGGGGACCGAACGCGGGCCGAACGTACCCGCGTTGTTGAAGAGCAGACCGAGGCGGCCGAAGCACTCCCGTACCGAGGAGAAGAGCGCGGTCACGTCCTCGGGGCGGGACACGTCGGCGGGGACGGTGATCACCCGGGCGTGCTCCCCGGCCAGCGCGGCCGTCTCGGCGAGCGGTCCGGGCCGCCGGCCCGCGAGCGCCACCGACCAGCCGGCACCGGTCAGAGCGAGCGCCACCGCGCGGCCGATGCCGGAGCCCGCGCCCGTCACGACCGCCGTCTTCGGACCGGACTCCGGGCCGGGCTCCGGGTCGGAATTCAACAGTTTGTTGCTCATGACGCCGCAGCGTACGCCCTGCCGCCCCGAGGGTGCGCGAGGCCGCCCAGGGTCGCCCGCGGCCGAGGAGGCACATGGGATGCGTGCTTTGTCCCCGGGGACCATTGCTGCCGCACTCCTCATCCCCCCGACGCCCGGGCGACGCGAACACGACAGCCGCCCGATGCGCTGGGCCGGTGAACTGCCGCAGTACATCACCAGCCAGGGGAGGGACAGATGACACACTCATCGCACCAGCAGGAGATGCGCGACGCCGCCAGGCAGGTCGGGCGCCGCCGTTTCCTCACCGTCACCGGCGCGGCCGCCGCGCTCGCCTTCTCGGTCAACCTGCCCGCCGCGGGCACCGCGAGCGCCGCCGAACTGGACGCGAAGAAGATCGGCGACGACCCGTTCACCCTCGGCGTCGCCTCCGGCGACCCGCTTCCCGACTCGGTCCTGCTGTGGACGAGACTCGCACCGCGCCCCTACGAGCCCGGCAGCGGACTGCCCCGGGCCCGGGTGCAGGTGCGCTGGGAACTCGCCCGCGACGAGCGGTTCTCCCGCGTCGTGCGGCGCGGATCGGCCACCGCCCACCCGGAGTTCGACCACAGCGTCCACGTCGAGGTCAAGGGCCTGGAAGCCGACCGCGTGCTCTACTACCGCTTCCGCACCGGAACGTGGACCAGCCCCGTCGGCCGGACCCGCACCGCGCCCGCCCGCGGCGCCCGCAACAGCTCGCTGAGCCTGGCCGCCGTCTCCTGCCAGGCGTACCACGACGGCTACTTCACCGCGTACAAGCACCTCGTCCAGGAGGACGTCGACGTCGTCTTCCACCTCGGCGACTACCTCTACGAGTACGCCGTCAACGCGACCGGCGGCGCCCGCAACTACACCGACCGCAGGCTCCCCGCCCACTACAACCGGGAGACGGTCACGCTGGAGGACTACCGGCTGCGGTACGGCCTCTACAAGTCCGACCCCGATCTGCGCGCCGCCCACGCCGCACACCCCTTCGTCGTCACCTGGGACGACCACGAGACCGAGAACAACTACGCGGGCGGGACCCCCGAGAACGACGTCCCGCCGGAGGAGTTCCTGCTGCGCCGGGCCGCCGCGTACCGCGCCTACTGGGAGAACCAGCCGCTGCGCGCCCCGCAGCGGCCCACCGGCCCCGACATGAGGCTCTACCGGCGCCTGCGGTTCGGCCGGCTGGCCCAGTTCGACATCCTCGACACCCGCCAGTACCGCAGCGACCAGGCGTACGGCGACGGCTGGCAGACGCCCGGACCGGAGTCCGAGGACCCGTCGCGCACCATGACCGGCGCAACCCAGGAACGCTGGCTGATCGACGGCTGGCACGCCTCGCGGGCGACCTGGAACGTCGTACCGCAGCAGGTCACCTTCGCCCAGCGGCGCGACGTCCCCACCGACGCCTTCAAGCTGTCCATGGACGCGTGGGACGGCTACCCCGCCTCCCGGGGCCGCATCCTGAAGGGCGCCGCGGCCGCCGGGGTCGACAACCTGATGGTGCTGACCGGCGATGTGCACGTCGGCTACGGCTTCGACCTGAAGAAGGACTTCGACGACCCCGCCTCGCGCACCCTCGGTACGGAGATCGTCGCCACCTCCATCACCAGCGGCAAGGACGGCTCGGACAAGCCCGGCAGCTGGAACAACCAGATGCGGGCCAACCCGCACATGAAGTTCTTCAACGGCCGCCGCGGGTACGCCGTCGTCACCCTGGGCCGGGAGCACGCGCGCGCCGACTACCGCACGGTGTCCGCCGTCACCACCCCCGGCGCGCCCCTCGCGACGGCCGCCTCGTTCGTCACGGAGGTGGGCAACCAGGGCCTCACCCCTGCGTGACGCCGTCCGCCGCGTAGCGGACGCCGATGCGGTCACGCACCGCGTCGAGCGTCCGCATCACGGCCAGTGACCCGTCCAGCGGCACCAGCGGCGACTCCGTCTCACCCGCCCGCAGCGCCCGCATCACCTCGGCCTGTTCGAACTGCATCCCGCGCAGCCCCCCGGCTTTGGCGGTGAACTCCTCGGGCTCGTGTCCCGCCCGGTGCAGCACGAACAGCTCCGGGTAGAAGAAGCCGCGCGGGAACTCGATCCGGCCCGTCGTGCCAGTGACCGCCGCGGTCTGCGGGGTGTCCGCGACGATCGAGCAGTTCAGCAGCCCCGAGGCGCCCGCCTCCGACCAGCCCAGCAGCATCGCGGTGTGCAGATCGACGCCCTCGGGGGAGAGCACGGCGTCGGCCTGCACCCGGTCCGGCTCGCCCAGCAGCAGCTGCGCGAACGACACCGGATAGACCCCGAGGTCCAGCAGCGCGCCGCCGCCCAGCGCCCGGTCACGCAACCGGTGCTCGGGCCCGAACGGGCCCGCGAGCCCGAAGTCGGCCTGCACGGTGCGGATCTCACCGATGGCGCCGTCCCGCACCAGCTCCGTCATGCGCCGGATGACCGGGTTGCAGTACGTCCACATGGCCTCCATGAGGAAGAGCCCCCGGTCCCGGGCGAGCTTCACCAGCTCGTCCGCCTCCCGGGCGTTGAGCGTGAACGCCTTCTCGCACAGCACGTGCTTCCCGGCCTCCAGACAGAGCGCCGCCGCCTCCCGGTGCGCGGAGTGCGGCGTGGCGACGTACACCACATCGACCTCGTCGTCGGCGGCGAGCGCGGCCCAGCTGCCGTACGCCCGGGGTATCCCGAACCGCTCGGCGAACGCCTGCGCCGAGGCGTCCGTCCGAGACGCGACGGCCACCACTTCCGTGTCCGGCATCGACCGGAGATCCTCGGCGAACGCCGTGGCGATACCGCCGGTCGCCAGCACACCCCACCGCACCGTGCCGCTCATGCCTGTCATGCCTGCTCCCCAAGAGGTCTCGACCAGTCCGGCTGAGCTGAGAGCATAGATGCGGATTCAACGACATGGAGATGGAAATGCCGGAGAGCGGCGCAAGCCGGGCCCAGCAGGAACGCACACACATATCGACCGCCGGAACCGGGGCCACAGAGCCCGGAGTCACCGGCACCACCCCCGGAAAGCCGGCCGCTGTCGAAGCGGCCAGGCGCACCGGACTCCTCGTCACCCTCGTCCTCGGCGGCCTCACCGCGGTTCCGCCGCTCTCCATGGACATGTACCTCCCCGCCCTGCCCGCGGTCACCGACTCCCTGCACGCGCCCGCCGCCACCGTCCAGCTCACCCTCACCGCCTGCCTGACCGGCCTGGCGCTCGGACAGGTCGTCGTCGGCCCGCTGAGCGACCGGTGGGGGAGGCGCAGGCCGCTGCTCATCGGCATGATGATCTACGTCGTCGCCACCGCGCTCTGCGTCTTCGCGCCCACCACCGGGCTCCTCATCGGCTTCCGCCTGCTCCAGGGCCTGGCCGGTGCGGCGGGCATCGTCATCGCCCGTGCCGTGGTGCGCGACATGTACGACGGCGTGGAGATGGCCAGGTTCTTCTCCACCCTGATGCTCATCTCCGGCGTCGCGCCGATCGTCGCCCCGCTGATCGGCGGCCAGGTGCTGCGGTTCACCGACTGGCGCGGGATCTTCGCCGTCCTCACCGTCGTCGGCCTGGTGCTCACCCTCGTCGTCTGGAAGTGGCTGGGCGAGACCCTGCCGCCGCGGGAGCGGCACACCGGCGGCCTCGGCGACGCGCTGCGCACCATGCGCGGACTGCTCGCCGACCGGGTCTTCACCGGCTACATGATCGCGGGCAGCCTCGCCTTCGCCGCCCTCTTCTCGTACGTGAGCGCATCGCCGTTCGTCATGCAGGAGATCTACGGCGCCTCGCCGCAGACGTTCAGCCTGCTCTTCGGCATCAACTCGGTCGGCCTGATCATCGTGGGCCAGATCAACGGCAAGATCCTGGTCGGCCGGGTCAGCCTGGACAAGGCGCTCGCCGTCGGGCTCTCGGTCATCACACTCGCCGCGGCCGCACTGCTGCTGATGACGACCGGGGTCTTCGGAGACGTGGGCCTGTTCCCCGTCGCCGCCGGGCTGTTCGTGCTGATGTCGGCGATGGGGATGGCGATGCCGAACACGAACGCACAGGCACTGATGCGTACGAAGCACGCGGCAGGCTCCGCCTCCGCGCTGCTCGGCACCTCGTCCTTCCTGATCGGCGCCATCGCCTCGCCGCTCGTCGGGATCGCGGGCGAGGGCACGGCCGTACCGATGGCCGTCGTGCAGCTGGTGTGCGCGGTGGGCGCGATGGCCTGCTTCCTGGGGCTGTGCCGGCCCTGGCGACGGGCGGCGTGACGAGCACGCCACCGACGCCGGGCGGTGGGGCCGTGCCGGGGTTCAGCCCCAGGTATCGCCGCTGATCATGTCCGGCCCGAAGCAGCGCGAGGCGACGGAGGCGAGTGCCGGTACCGGTCCCTCCGCCATGGAGTGCTTGAAGGTGTGGACCACGCAGGTCCGCACCGGATGCGTGGGCCCGCCGGGATTCCCGCAGTGATCGGCGGACAGCGGCCGGTGCTGCGGAATGAGACTGGCGTTGACGCGGAGCTTCCCCGCGAGGAGCGCCCACGGCGTGCGGGCCACACGCTCGCGCGCCAGCTCGACCGCGAGGCTGCCGAACGCCTCCGGCCGCAGGAGAACGGGTTTCGGGGGCGCGATGAAGGCGTCGGTCCAGATTCCCATGTCCCACTTTCGACAGCGGGGTTCGAGCCGGGGCGAACGAGTTTCCGCCCCGGCACCCCACGCCGTTACGAAGACCTCGGGTACCCGATCAGGTGCGGGCGGTCCTTCTCGTCCGTCCAGCGGAACAGTCCGACACCGTCCGCGGTCTCCATGCCCGGGACGCGCACGTTCGAGGGCAGGGCGCCCGTGGAACCGCTGCGGACGGCGACCGCGACCGGGGCGCCGCCGCCGGCCAGGACGTCGGCCGCGTTGCGCGCGCTCGCCGCGCCGTACGCGGTGCCCTCGTCGTTCACCGAGGCCAGGGTCAGCGGCTTCGTGCCGTCCGCACCCTCGAAGCAGAACCCCCGCTTCGTGGCCAGGTCGAACGCGAGCGGCCCGGCCACCAGGTAGGAACCCGAGGGCGCGGCGACGAGCTGCGGGTACTGGCCCGGCTTTATCGCGGGCTTGCTGCACTCCACCGAGGCCAGCGGCTTGCCCGTCTCCACGTCGTGCACCACCCACATGTCGTGGGTGGCGGCGCGCTTCGCCTTCTTGTCCAGCTGCCACTTCGCCAGGATCAGGCCCGGGACCACCGACGTCGGGATCCCGCTGAACTTGTCCGTGCCCTTGGGGGCGACATTGCGGCTGAACCAGCCGCCCTGCACCCAGAATTCCTTCGACCCGCTGACCAGCAGGCCCTTCTGCGTCAGCCCGCGCACCTCGGTGAGCTGTTTGCAGGTCTTGCAGCCCTTCGGGTAATTGAGCGCGGACGCCGTGACCTTGGACACCCGGCCGGTCACCGGGTCGACCACCGCGCTGTTCGTCCGGCCGTCGCTGATGAGGATGCCGGGTCCGGTGGTGGAGACCGTCGGGACCGAGTTCCACGGCACCTCGACGCGCCGCCGGTAGCCGTCCTCCACGTCGTAGACATCCAGCGAGACGATCGTGTCGGCCGGGGTCAGCGCGTTCTCGCCGACCTTCCCGTACGCCCAGGTCACGAAGTACTCGTGGTCGTCGACGGTCACCGCCAGGAGCTTCGGGAACTGGTGCGGCGACGGGGGCCGCCAGCTCTCGCCGTGCCAGCCGGTCTCCCCCGTCCTGGAGTCGATGGTCCGCAGCTGGTACTTGGTCTCCGACTCCCGTACCAGGTAGGCGAGGCGGCCCGTGGTCCGGGAGATCGCGTAGTCGGGCGAGGTACCGATGAGTTCCCAGCCGCGCTCGGGCGCGTACGCGGAGGGGACGGTGAGCTGTGTCACCTCGGACGGACTCTTCTTCTTGGCCTGCTTCTCCGGCTCGTCCGTGTCCTTCTCACCGCTGCCGCAGGTGGCGAGCAGAAGAAGCATGGCCAGCACGAGCACTCCGCCGACCAGAACCAGGCGCACGATCTTCTGTCTCATGGTTCCCCTCGATGGGCAATCCCGACGCGGCGGTCAGCGTAGCAACTTGCGTGGGCATCGCGGCAGTTCGGATTCCGTGCAGTTCCGCGCGGATACCGGGGCGGAGGCGGGTCCGTCGGCTTTGCCTACAATTCGTCGGTGAACGCCACCCTCCCCTGCGCGGAAGTCCTGCGCGCGACGCTCGCCGGACTGCTCGACGGACTGCCGCCCAAGCAGGCCGCCCAGGCCGTCGAACGGCTCATCGCCAACTACCGCGGGACCACCCCGACCGACGCGCCGGTGCTCCGCGACCGCTCCGACGTCGCCGCGTACGCCGCGTACCGGATGCCCGCCACCTTCGAAGCGGTACGGTCCGCCCTCGACGCGCTCCGGGAGGCCGCCCCGGACTGGGCGCCCGTCACGCACACCGACGTCGGCGGCGGCACCGGAGCGGCGAGCTGGGCCGTGGCCGGGGCCTGGGAGGGGGAGGAACCGCGCACCACCGTGCTGGACTGGGCCGAGCCCGCACTCGCCCTCGGCCGTGAACTGGCGGAGCTCTCCGCCATCCCCGCCCTGCGCGCAGCCGAGTGGCGCCGGGCCCGGATCGGCGCGGGCCTCGAACTCGCCCGCACGGACCTGGTCACCGTCTCCTACGTACTCAACGAGCTGACCGCGGACGTCCGCGCCGCCCTCGTGGACACCGCCGCCGCGGCGGCGCAGGCGGTCGTGGTCGTCGAACCGGGCACGCCCGACGGCTACGCCCGGATCATCGAGGCCCGCGACCGGCTGATCGCCGCCGGGCTGACGGTCGCCGCGCCCTGCCCGCACAGCGCGGCCTGCCCGATCGAGCCGGGCACCGACTGGTGCCACTTCTCGGCCCGGGTCAGCCGCTCCTCGCTCCACCGCCAGGTCAAGGGCGGCTCGCTGCCGTACGAGGACGAGAAGTTCAGCTACGTGGTGGCGACCCGCTTCGGGACACAGCCCGTGGCGGCGCGGATCACCCGCAAGCCGCAGATCCGCAAGGGGCAGGTGCTGCTGGACCTGTGCACCCGCGACGAGGCCCTGCGGCGAGCCACGGTCACCAAGCGGCACGGCGAGCTGTACCGGGCCGCCCGGGACATCGCGTGGGGCGACGAGTGGCCGCCCCCCGGGGAGGACGGCTGACGGCCGCCAGGCCCTACCCCCGCAGCTCCTGCGTGCAGCACTTCACACTGCCGCCGCCCTTGAGCAGCTCGCCCAGGTCCATCGGCACCGGTTCGAAGCCCCGCGCCCGCAGCGGATCGAAGAGCCCCGTCGCGGCCTGCGGCAGCAGCACATGGAGCCCGTCGCTCACCGCGTTCAGGCCGAGCGCCGCGGCCTCCGCCTCCTCGGCGATCAGCGCGTCGGGGAAGAGCCGGGCCAGCACCGACCGGCTGCCCGGCGAGAACGCCCCCGGGTAGTACATGATCTCGTCGCCCGCGTCGTCGAGCACGGACAGTGCCGTGTCCAGGTGGTAGTAGCGCGGGTCGACCAGATCGAGCCCGATCACCGGGCGCCCGAAGAACTCCTGGGCCTCGCCGTGCGAGAGCGGACTGGACCGGAAGCCCCGCCCGGCCAGCACGTACGACGCGGTGACCGCGAAGTCGCCCTCGCCCTCGTTGACGTGGTCCGGCTCATGGATCTCGGTGAAGCCGTTGGCCCGGAACCACTCGCGGTGGGCCCCGGCCTCCTCGTACCGCTCCCGGTACGCGAAGCGGGCGCCCAGCACCCGCCCGTCGATGACGGTGGCGCCGTTGGCGGCGAACACCATGTCGGGCAGCTCGGGGCGGGGGGCGATCAGCTCCACGGTGTGCCCGAGGGCGCGGTACCGGTCGCGCAGGTCCTCCCACTGGGTCTGGGCCAGGGGGAGATCCACGGGCTTGCTGGGGTCCATCCAGGGATTGATGGAGTACGTCACCCTGAAATGCGTGGGCGCGCACATCAGGTAGCGGCGGGCTGTGGCTTCACGAGCTTCACGAGGCAACGGAGGCTCCTCACGAAAAGGCAGGGGTTGCCTGCCGGGGGCATCGCACGGGTGTGTGCGTGAGCCCATGGTCCGCTCTCCCGGGCCCCGCGCACAGTGATCCGATCGGGTGGTTCGCCGCCGCCGGCCATGTCGTGCGCGGGCCGGTGCACCGACGCCCGGTGTAGGGACCGGGGCCCTGAGACGCACCCGTCATTTCATGACAAGAAGTGTCATAGTGCCCAGCTCGCGGCATCGTCGCCCGTACCCCGCTTCGGGAGTCCGGCCACCCGGGGCGCAGGATGGTGGGACCATGGGCAGGGGCAACGCAGAGGTAAGGGGATAGATGGGCGCCGATTTCGGCCGCTATCGCGGCTCAGAGAGCAAATTTTCCCAATGGCTGCGACGCCGACCCAAACCGCAGCAGAGCGCGGTCGACGACACCGCCCGGGAGGCGCTGCTCCTGGCCGTCGCCGAGGCCGGAATGCCGATCGCGCCCGCCGCCCATCCGGCCGGATACCGATGTTCGTGCGAACGCATCGGCTGTCCCACCCCCGCCCGGCACCCGATCTCCTTCGCCTGGCAGACGCAGTCCACCACCGACCGGGCCCAGATCGAGCGCTGGGCCCGCAGCCAGCCGCAGGCCAACTTCATCACCGCGACCGGCATGATCCACGACGTGCTCGACGTGCCGCTGTCCGCGGGCACCCAGGCCCTGGAACGCCTTCTCGCCGCCGGCATCGACGTCGGCCCTGTCGCCCGCTCCGGCGACGACCGGATGCTCTTCTTCACCGCCACCCGGGGTACGCCCGAGGACGAGGACGAATGGTGGCCGTGCGAGCTCGACTGCCATCCCGAGACCATGGACGAACATCCGGGGCTGCGGTGGCACTGCAGGGGCAGCTATGTGCTCCTGCCGCCGGCCCTGCTCCCCGGCGAACTGGACGTGCGGTGGGTGCGTGGGCCGGAGAACCCGCTGCCCGACCCGCTGACCCTGCTGGAGACGCTCACCGACGCGTGCGCGCAGTACGCGGACGCGGCGGACCAGAGCGATCTCGACCATGACTCGGTGGCCTGGCCGCTGAGCCGTTAGGCATTGTCCGCAGGACACCGTCCCGCGGAAGACCGGGGCCGCCCGCGGGCGGCCCCGGTTCCGTCACGAGCCCTTCGCCGCCGTCAGGCCCGGCAGCCTGTTCAGCAGGACGACCTTGCCGCCGGCCTTCGTCGAGCCCTTCTTCGGGACGTACACCAGCTGGCTGGAGACCCGCTCCTTGGTGAGGGTGGACTTCACCTCACCGGTCAGCAGCGCCTCCACGTCGGCGTTGAGCGGCGGGCGCAGCCCCTTCGCCGCGGTCTGCCGCTCGAAGTGCTTGCTGCTGAAGAAGACCAGCGCCCCGCCGTCGTCCGTCTCCAGGGCGAGCGGGCCGTACGTACCGCTGTCCAGCGGCTGGTCGATGTACTGGTACGAGAAGCCCGCCCGCCGGGTGGTCCGGCGCGCCTCCCGCCAGCCCGAGGTGGCGGAGCCGGGGGCGAAGACGTCCGGGGCGCCCTTTTGCAGGTACTGGGTGTACTGGGTGCTCAGGTCCTTCGGCGCCACGGCCAGAGTGCTGCTGTCCGCGGCCACCGGCCTGGCCCGGCCGTCGTCGTCCTTCGCGAGGGCGGGCAGCCGGGAGGGGGCTACGACCGACAGGTAGGACGCCTTCCACCCGGCGCCGGGCCCGGCCTTGACGAAGACCACCAGCCAACGGGTGTCCAGCTTCCCGTCGTCCTGGTCGCGGTTGGAGTCGGTGTCCGCGAGGAACCACCGCGGCCAGCCGGCCTTCTTGGGGATGAGGTAGTCGGCGTCGGTCAGTTCCAGTGGCGAATGGTTCGGGTTGCCGTCCGGATGGTTCTTCTGCCGCGCCTTCAGCCCGGCCTGGTTGATCGCACCGAGCGGACCGGTGACCCGGTCCGCGTCCAGGGCCGGGTCGTAGGCCTTGTCCGCCGCGTTGTACGCGGAGGTGAATGCCTTCAGGGCCTGAGCGGCCTCAGACCTGGTTGCCGCCGGTACCACTGCCAGCTCGCCGTGCACCGTCACGCAACCGCTCGCCGTCATCGACAGCACCGTCGCCGTCGCGAGCCCCGTCGCCAGCCGAACCGGCCTCAGACTTCTCATCCGTTGCTTTCCGCGCCTTCTGATCCGTCGCCCCTCGCGAGAGGGCCCCTCCTGACCGTCCGAACCCTACCGGGGCGAGGAACAGCGCGAGGGTGGGGATCAAATACAGCGCCCACACCGTGATCTGGAGAACGGTCGGGTCGGGCTGGAAGTTGAACGTGCCCTTCAGCAGCGTGCCGTACCAGCTGTCCGGCGGGATCGTGGCGCTGATGTCGAACGCCCGGTTGTGGAGTCCGCCGATGAACTCCGCTTCCTGGAGGTCGTGGACGCCGTACGCGAGCACGCCCGCGGCGACGATCACCAGCATGCCGCCGGTCCAGGTGAAGAACTTCGACAGGTTGATCTTCAGCGCACCGCGGTAGAACAGCCAGCCCAGCACGACGGCGGCCGCGATCCCGAGGAGCGCGCCGATCATCGGGTGCCAGCCGTCGTCCGCCGCGTGCACCGCACGCCACACGAACAGCGAGGTCTCCAGACCCTCCCGGCCCACCGCGAGCAGCGCCGTGGCGACCAGCGCGCCGGTCCCCATCGCGAGCGCCGCGTCGAGCTTGCCGTGCAGCTCCGTCTTCAGGTGCCGCGCGGTGCGCCGCATCCAGAAGACCATCCAGGTGACCAGACCGACGGAGACGATCGACAGCGAACCGCCCAGCGCCTCCTGGGCCTTGAACGTCATCTCCTGCGAACCGAATTCGAGCCCGGCGCCGAAGGCCAGGCTGACGACGATCGCGATCCCGACGCCGGTCCAGATCGGCACCAGCTTGTCCTTGTTGCCGGTCTTCACCAGATAGGCGATGAGGATGCAGACGACCAGGCTGGCCTCAAGGCCCTCACGCAGGCCGATCAGGAAGTTGCTGAACACGTCTCGGTTCTCCTTTTCTGCTTCGAGTCCCGTTACGAGAACAGCGCCCGGCCCCACCAGTCGTCCTTGTCACGGACGCCCGGCGGGACGGCGAAGTGCGCCGAACCCACGTGCTGGATGTACTCGTTGAGTGCGTCGTGCGCCGCGAGGCGCCGCTGCAACGGAATGAACGCCTTGCGGACATCGCGCTGGTAGGCGATGAAGAACAGCCCGGCGTCGAGCCGGCCGAGGCCGTCCGTACCGTCGGTGAACGAGTAGCCGCGGCGCAGGATCGTCGCCCCGTCGTTGCTGTCCGGGTGGGCGAGGCGCACGTGCGCGGTCGGCAGCATCGCCTTCAGGAACGGCTCGTCGTGCTCCTTGGACTTGCCGACCGCGGCTCCCTCGCCCTTGTCGCGGCCGAAGACGTCCTCCTGCTCCTGGAGCGAGGTGCGGTCCCAGGTCTCGATGTGCATCCGGATGCGCCGGGCCACCAGGTACGAACCCCCGGTCATCCAGCCCGCGTCGTCCTTCCCGCCGACCCACACATGCTTGTCCAGCGCGGCGGTGTCGGTGCCGGAGATGTTCCGGGTGCCGTCCTTGAAGCCGAACATGTTGCGCGGGGTCTGCGCGTCCGGCGTCGTCGAGGACGTCTTGCCGAAGCCCAGCTGGGACCAGCGGATCGCGGTGCGGCCCATGCCGATCCTGGCGAGGTTGCGGATGGCGTGCACCGCGACCTGCGGGTCGTCCGCACACGCCTGGACGCAGAGGTCGCCGCCGCTGCGCGCCGCGTCGAGGTTGTCGCCGGGGAACTTCGGCAGGTCGACGAGCGCCTCGGGCCGCTTGTCCTCCAGGCCGAACCGGCCCTTGGCGAAGAGCGAGGGCCCGAAGCCGATGGTGAGGGTGAGCCGGGACGGCTTGAGCCCCAGCGCCTCGCCCGTGTCGTCCGGCGGGGCCTCGGCGAGACCGCCGTACGCCCCGTCGCCGACCGCGTGGCCGGCCGTCATCCGCTCCGCCGCCCGCGTCCACTCCTTGAGCAGCGCGATCAGTTCGGCGCGGTCCTTCGTCGTCACGTCGAACGCGGCGAAGTGCAGCCGGTCCTGTACGGCGGTGGCGATACCGGCCTGGTGCGCACCGTGGAACGGCACCGCCGCACCGCTGTCCGCGGCCGGCACCGCGTCGCTGCCCGGACGCACCGCGGCGACCGCGCCACCGGCCGCGACGGCGCCGAGCGCGAGACCCGCGCCGCCCCAGCCGAGCAGTGCCCGGCGGGACGGGGCGGGGCCGGTGGTCCCTGCCGGGGTTTCGGCGGCCTGTGTCTGATCGGACATGACCCGGAGCCCTCCGCTCGTTACTTCGTCACCGCGGCGGCGAGCCGGGACAGCGGCTCGGCCAGCGCGTTGACCGCGTCCGACAGTTCCTTGCGGTCCGCCTTGGAGACCTTCTCGTACGAGGTGAACTCGTAGGAGCCCTTGTCCTTGCGGTACTTGTCCAGCAGCGTGTTGAGCTCCGCGAACCGCTTGTCCAGGGTGGTGGTCAGAGCGGCGTCGTTCTTCGATGCGATCGGCTTCAGCAGCTCGTAGGACTTCTCGGCGCCCTCGACATTGCCCTTGAAGTCGACCAGGTCGGTGTGGCTGTAGCGCTCCTCCTCACCGGTGACCTTGCCGGTGGCGACCTCGTCCAGGAGCTCCTTGGCGCCGTTTGCCATCGAGGTCGGGGTGATGTCCGCGGTGCCGACCCGCTTCTGCCAGTCGAGCAGGTCCTTGTAGAGGACGGGAGCGAGGGCCTTCTCCTCGGCACCCAGCTTCTTGTCCTGCCACAGCGCCTTCTCCAGGCGGTGCCAGCCGGTCCACTTCTGGCCGTCCTCCAGGCCGTCCTCGCGGATGTCGACCTTCGGGTCGATGTCGCCGAAGGACTCGGCGACCGGCTCGGTGCGCTCCCAGCCGAGCCGGGAGTCGGCGTAGGCCTTCTTGGCGGCCTCGGTGTCACCGGCGGTGACGGCGTCCGTGAACTTCTTGGCCTTCGGCAGCGTCTCGTCGGCCTGGGCCTGGACGTAGGTGCGGTACTCCGCGACGGCCTTGTCCATCTCGGGGCTGCGCTTGGCCGCGGAGGCGCCGGTGATCTCCAGCTTCTGCCGGATGCCGTGGCCCTTCATGCCGGGCTTGCAGGCGATCTCGTACGAACCGGCCTTGATCTCGGCCGTGATGTCGGCCTTGGTGCCGGGGCCGATGTTCTCGCGCTCGGCGACGATGCGGTCGTCCGGGAACAGGACGTAGACCTCGGTGACCTTGGATCCCTTGTTCTCCACGGCCAGTTCGATGTGACCGGCCGGGAGCTTCTTCTTCGACACCTCGCAGGAGTCGTCCTTCGCGACGACCTGGACGGCGCCGTCACCCTTGCCGTCGCTCTTCTGTGCGCAGCCCGTGACGGCGGTCAGAGCGGCCACGGTGGCGGCAGCGGTGACGACGGAGAAACGAACGGCTCGCATACGGGCTCCACATGAGGACGAAGGAGAAGCGGGAGAAGAAGCAGGACAAAGTCAGGTGAGGCGGACCTAACTTAACCGAGGCTTACCTGAGCGATACCCACCCGTGCCGTGATTCAGCTCTCATCCGTCAGGCTCGGGAACGGACTGGTCACGGACTGCTCATGGATGCCCCATGGAAAGGTCAAGCAATGGTCAAGCATCTCTGTCGGCACGACAAGGGGCCCCCGGTCCGCGGATGCGGGAACATCTCGCCGGCTGCCGGTGGAACTACCCGTTCGGGTCCCATGACGGCACCGCCCGGGCGGACCGGGCGAAGGGCCGCCACCCGGGCGGTGCTTGAATGCCCGAATGAGCGACAGCGACTTCGACGTACCCGAGGGCATCGACGTACTGCGCGTGTTCTGCGGCCCCGACGGGCGGCACGGCAACGCCCTCGGCGTGGTGCGCGACGGCCGTACCTACCCGGACGAGGCGTCCCGGCAGGCGCTGGCCGGCCGGCTCGGCTTCAGCGAGACGGTGTTCGTCGACGACCCCGAACGCGGACAGGTCGACATCTACACGCCGGGACTGCGCCTCCCGTTCGCCGGGCATCCGCTCGTCGGCACGGCCTGGCTGCTCGACCTGGAGATCCTGGAGCTTCCGGTCGGGGAGGTCTTCGCCCGCCAGGACGGCGAGTTCACCTGGATCACGGCCCGCCCCGAGTGGGCACCCCCGCGCACGCTGGAGCGGTACGGGTCCGTCGCCGAGGTCGAGGCGCTGGACGGGCCGCCGCCGGGGGAGGGCTGGCTGTACGTATGGGCCTGGGAGGACGAGGCGGCCGGCCGGGTCAGGGCGCGGGCGTTCCCCCGGCGCGACGACAACATCCTGGAGGACGAGGCGACCGGAGCGGCGGCGCTGCTGCTCAGCGCGGAGCTGGGGCGCGCCCTCAACATCAGGCAGGGCCGCGGCTCCCAGATCCTCACCGCCCCCGCGCCCGACGGCACGGTGGAGGTCGGCGGCCGGGTGGCACTGGCCGCTGTACGGGCCCGGCGCTGAACCGGGCCCGGGGCGCCACTACGCGCTGAGCGGGAACACCTCCCCCAGCTCCCGGAACACCGCCGTGTTCAGCGCGAACGCGCGCTTGCACTCGTCGGCAGCGACCGCGTGCAGCGGTGGTGCTGTCGACAACTCCGATCTTTTTTGCTCAGGCCTACCTGAGTCAACGGCTTCCCGACGGTCTGTCGGTAAAAGCGATACGCCTGGTTCCGCGTGCGGATACGCGAAAGCGGCCGCCCAGGAGAGCGGCCGCGTTCGCGTAGGAACGGTCCGGGCGGTTACGGGAGCGTGAGGATCTCGGCGCCCGTCTCCGTCACAACCAGCGTGTGCTCGAACTGGGCGGTGCGCCTGCGGTCCTTCGTCACCACCGTCCAGCCGTCGTCCCACATGTCGTAGTCGTGGCTGCCCAGCGTCAGCATCGGCTCGATGGTGAACGTCATCCCGGGCTGCATCACGGTGGTCGCGCGCGGGCTGTCGTAGTGCGGAATGATCAGGCCGGAGTGGAACGAGGAGTTGATCCCGTGCCCGGTGAAGTCCCGCACCACGCCGTAGCCGAAGCGCTTGGCGTAGGACTCGATGACCCGCCCGATCACATTGACCTGCCGGCCCGGCCGGACCGCCTTGATGGCCCGGTTCAGCGACTCCTCGGTGCGCTCCACGAGCAGCCGGGACTCCTCGGCCACGTCGCCGCAGAGGTACGTGGCGTTGTTGTCGCCGTGCACACCGTTGATGTACGCCGTGACGTCGAGGTTCACGATGTCGCCGTCGCGCAGCACCGTGGAGTCCGGGATGCCGTGGCAGATCACCTCGTTGAGCGAGGTGCAGAGCGACTTGGGGAAGCCGCGGTAGCCGAGCGTCGACGGGTAGGCGCCGTGGTCGCACATGAACTCATGGGCGACCCGGTCGAGTTCGTCCGTAGTGACACCCGGGGCGATGTGCTTCGCGGCCTCCGCCATCGCCTGTGCGGCGATCCGGCCGGCGATGCGCATGCGCTCGATGGTGTCGGTGTCCTGGATCTCCGGACCGGTGTACGGGGTGGGGGCCGGCTTGCCCACGTATTCGGGGCGCCGGATGTTTCCGGGTACGGAGCGGATGGGAGTGATCTCCCCGGGTACGAGCAGCGACTGGCCAGACATGTCAGCGAGTCTAACCAGCGAGCTTGGGGCAGCATGGCTCCGAGGGAAGGAGCCGATGATGGCCCTGTTCAAGAAGCGCACGGTCGGCAAGCCGGGCGAGTGGTACTACTGCCTGGAACACCACAAGGTCGAGGAGGGCCCCGAGTGCCCGGCCAAGGACCGGTTCGGGCCGTACACCTCCCGTGAGGAGGCGCAGCACGCGATGGACATCGCGCGGGAGCGGAACCTGGAGTGGGAGAACGACCCCAAGTGGCACGACGGGGGCACCACCCCGCCCGACCGGCAGGCATGACCGGGGGCGCCGGGGCCCCGTCCCCGGGGCCCGTTCCCGGCGTTCCTCAGGCGGCCGAGGGGCTGGATTCGCCGGCTGCGGTTTCCCTGGCCTCCCTGGCCTCCCGCCTGCGCAGCGCGTCCTCGTCCGTCTCGCAGTCGTAGGTGAGCAGCTTCGGCAGCGCCGCCGTGAGCAGCGCGACCGAGGCCACGCACGCCACACCGCCGCTCCAGATCGCCGACCGGGTTCCCGTCCAGCCCGCCATCGCACCGGCCCGGACCTGACCCAGTTGCGGGCCGACGCTGTACGAGAGCACCTCGATGCCCGCCAGTCGGCCCCTCAGCTCCTCCGGGATCGTCTGGTTCCAGATCGTGGAGCGTCCCAGGCCGCTGAGCATGTCGCCCGCGCCCGCCACCGCCAGGCAGACCAGCACCAGCCACACGTTGCCGAACCAGCCGGCCGCCGCGATCGCCAGCCCCCAGACCGCGGCCCCGAACACCACGAACAGCCCATGGCGCCGCACCCGTGACGTCCAGCCGCTGGTCAGCCCCAGCACCAGCGATCCGACCGACCCGGCCGCGTACATCAGGCCCAGCGACCAGTCGGCGTCCAGGTCGTCCGCGAGGAACGGGAAGATCGTGTTCGGGAACGCGAAGAACATCGCCGCCAGGTCGACCGCGTACGTTCCCAGCAGCACCGGCCGGCTCCAGGCGTACCTGGCCCCCTCGGCGATGCCGCGCAGCGAGGGCTTCTTGCTGTCCCGGGCGGGCGGCGCGGGCGCGAGGCGCAGACACAGGAGCACGGAGACGGCGAACGTGGCCACCGTGACCGCGTACGCCGTGGCGTGCCCGGCGTAGGCCACCACGAGCCCCGCCACCGCAGGACCGGTGATCGCGCCGAACTGCCAGCGCAGCGAGTTCAGCGCGGCGGCCGCGGTCTGCTGCTCGTGCGGCACGATCCGGGCCATGAGGGAGTCCAGCGCGGGCCGCTGGAGCCCGGCGAGCGCGGAGACCCCGGCCGCGACCAGGTAGAGCGGCCAGAGCATCGGGCCGGGCAGCGCCGCGTTCACCAGGAGTACGAGGGCGAGCAGCCCCAGCCCGGCCTCGGTGGCCAGGATCACCTTGCGGCGGTCCGCGGCGTCCGCGAGCGCCCCGCCGTACAGGCCGAAGGCGACCAGCGGCACCAGCTCCACCGCGCCCATCACCCCGACGGCCAGCGGCGAACCCGTCAGCTCCTTGATCTGGAGCGGCAGCGCGATCATCGCCATGAAGCTGCCGAAGTACGTCACCAGCCCCTGGAACCACAGCAGCCGGAAGTCGGCGGAGGCGCGAAGAGGGGTGAGGTCGGGCAGCAGAGCGGCCAGCCGGGCGGCCGGGGACGGAGCAGAGGTCACAGGAGGCCATGCTGAGGCGCCGCGGGAAGTGCCGCAACGGGATTTCTTCGGCGACGGCGGCTGCGGAGGCCGCCGGGGCCCGTGATCGGCAGCCCGTCACCACCGGGCCGGGGGCGGCGCCGTCAGCTGGTCGGCGAGCCGGAACAGCCGGTCCCGGAAGCCGCGGCGGCCGCGCGGCGCGGGGGCGCTGTTCTCCCCGGCTGCCGCGCTCACCAGATGCTGCACGGTGTCCAGGTCCACGTCGTCCGCGCCGGTCACCGCGAGCGTCTCGTGGGCGAGCCCGCACACCTCCGGATCGCCGTCGCTCAGCGAGAGCACCGTGGCCCCGGCGCGCCGCGCGTCGTGCACCCGCTCCAGCAGCCCCGCGCCGGGCCGCTCCGGGGCCACCAGGAGCAGCGTCTCGCCCCGCCCCGCCGCCGCGATCCGGCCGAGGCCCACGGCCAGATGCGCGGGGCCGCCCGGCTCCACCCGGTGGCGCACCAGGGTCGGGGCCAGCTCCGGCAGCCCGGACCAGGCGGACTCGTCGACCAGATGGGCCGCCAGATGCCACGGCTCGTACGCCGCGGTCCCCACCAGCAGCAGGCCGCCGCCGTGCGGCACGACGGACGACCGCAGCGCCCCGGCGAATCGCCTGGTCGCGGCGGGCCACTCGGTCCCGGCGAGCACTTCACGGAGCAGGGCGACGCGTACGGCATCCATGGCCGGCATCCTGCCCGAGGGCCCCTGTCCGGCGCCGGAGAACGGCCCCGAACCAGCCGAACGGGAACAAGGACGGGAACAGGACGGGAGCCGGGACGGGAACAAGGGATGACCCCGGGTCCCGTTCCGTGGCGGGCAGTAATGTCGGAGCCATGACTACGAATGGCAGTGACAGCGCGGCCAAGCCCCCCGCCAAGGACCCCTGGGACCTTCCCGACGTCTCCGGGCTGACCGTCGGCGTGCTCGGCGGCACCGGACCCCAGGGACGCGGCCTGGCCTACCGGTTCGCCCGCGCCGGGCAGCGGGTGATCATCGGCTCCCGGGCCGCCGACCGTGCGAAGAGCGCCGCCGAGGAGCTGGGCCACGGCGTCGAGGGCGCGGACAACGCGGAGTGCGCGCGTCGCAGCGACGTGGTGATCGTCGCCGTGCCGTGGGACGGGCACGCCAAGACCCTGGAGTCGCTGCGGGACGAGCTCGTGGGCAAGCTCGTCATCGACTGCGTCAACCCGCTCGGCTTCGACAAGAAGGGCGCCTACGCGCTGAAGCCCGAGGAAGGCAGCGCCGCCGAGCAGGCAGCCGCCCTGCTGCCGGATTCCCGGGTCACCGCCGCCTTCCACCACCTCTCGGCGGTGCTGCTGCAGGACGAGTCCATCGAGGAGGTCGACACCGATGTGCTGGTGCTGGGCGAGGTCCGCGCCGACACCGACCTCGTGCAGGCGCTGGCGGGCCGGATCCCCGGCATGCGCGGCATCTTCGCCGGCCGGCTGCGCAACGCGCACCAGGTCGAGTCGCTGGTCGCCAACCTGATCTCGGTGAACCGCCGCTACAAGGCGCACGCGGGACTCCGCACGACCGACGTCTGAGCCGGACCGCCACCGACGTCCGAGCCGGACCGCTACCGGCCGTCCGGGCCCGACCTGATTCCGGGCCCACCCTGCGGCGCGCGAAAAGGGGCATGGGGGACACTGGACGGGACCGTGCACCGCCCCCGACAGGAGCCGCCCCCCATGCCCCGACTCGCTCTCTACGCCATCACCGTCTGTGTCCTGGCCGTCGTCGCGGCCGTGATCTCGTTCGTCCAGGGCAGCCTGCTCGGGATCGTCTGGGTGCTGCTGGCCGGGCTCTCGTCCAACATGGCGTGGTTCTACCTGCGCCGGCACCGCGCACAGAGCGCGGGCTGAGGACGAGACCGCCGGCCCGCCGGTCCGCCGGTCACCGGCCGAAGGCGCAGACCGGATACTCCTCGTTCCAGTGCTCCCAGAACCGATAGGCGGCGCGGCCGCACTCCGTGCCCAGGCCACTCACGCCCAGTGAGTCCAGCACCCCGTGGACCAGGTCGAAGAAGACGTGGTTGATCTCCGGGATCCACAGCACGGCGAACACCGCGAGCAGCCCGAACTGCGCGAACGGCTCCACCTTGCGCCGGATCCGGTACGACAGCCAGGGCTCGATCACCCCGTACCCGTCCAGCCCCGGCACCGGCAGGAAGTTCAGGATCGCCGCGCTGACCTGGAGCAGGGCCAGGAACGCCAGCGCGTACCGGAACTCCCTCGGGACACCGTCCAGCGCGTGCAGCCAGAACGGCGCCGTGCACACCAGCGCGAACAGCACGTTGGTCAGCGGGCCCGCCGCCGAGATCAGGCTGTGCTTCCACCGTCCGTGGATCCGCCCCCGCTCGATGAAGACCGCGCCGCCGGGCAGCCCGATCCCGCCCAGGATCACGAACAGCACCGGCAGCACGATGCTGAGCACAGCGTGCGTGTAGGCGAGCGGATTGAGGGTGAGGTATCCCTTGGCACCGACCGAGAGGTCCCCGCTGTGCAGCGCGGTGCGGGCGTGCGCGTACTCGTGCAGGCAGAGCGAGACGACCCATGCCCCCGTGACGAAGACGAAGACCGCGAGCCCGTACGGATACCCGGTGTCCGTCCACACCGCCCAGCCCGACACCGCCGTCACGGCGGCGATCCCGAGGAAGACCGGGCTGATCCGGCGGTCGCTGCGGGCGCTTGCGCTGGTCATCGGCGAACTCCTGACGGACGGCCGGAAGGGGGACAATGCGCCGGGCGGTGAGCCCGACCGTACCGCCGACACGTCACAAACGTCTCGCGCCGGGGCGGTGGTTCCGGACAGGGTGGGGGCATGACGAGCGATCCGGAGCATGCCGCACAGGGGTACGGGCGGACAGGTGTGCGTTTCCCGATCAGGGTCACGGAGAATGGGCCGGTGCGCTACTGCATCCTCGGAACGACCCGGGCACTGAGCGACGACGGCACGGCCGTCGCCGTCGGCGGGGCACGGCTGCGCGCCCTGCTCACCGTCCTCGCGATGCGCCCCGGCCGCACCGTCCCCGCCGCCGTGCTCGTCGACGAGGTGTGGGACGGGGAACCGCCCGCCGACGCGGTGGGCGCACTCCAGGCGCTCGTCGGCCGGCTCCGGCGCGCCGTCGGCCACGACGCGGTCGTCTCCGCCGAGAGCGGCTACCGGCTGGCCGCCGAGCCGGACACCGTCGACCTGTACCGCTTCGAAAGGCTCGCGGGGGAGGGCGCGCGGGCGCTGGAGGAGGGCGACGCGGCGAAGGCCAAGGTGGTCCTCGACGACGCGCTCGGCCTGTGGCGCGGCCCGGTCCTGGCCGATCTGCCCGACCGCGACGCCGTCTCGGCCCGCTGGGACGCCCGGCGGCTGGATGCCCGCCGCAACCGGCTCCGTGCCGTCCTGGCGCTCGGCCGAGCGGACGAGGCCCTGCCCGAACTGGTCGCCCTGTGCGCCGAGCACCCGATCGACGAACCCCTCCAGGCACTGCGGCTGCGCGCCCTGCGCGACGCCGGGCGCACCGCCCAGGCACTGGCCGCCTACGACGAGGTCCGCACCTTGCTCGCCGACCGCCTCGGCACCGACCCCGGCCCCGAACTGTGCTCGCTCCACGCCGAACTGCTCCGCCAGGACCCGGTCCGTCCGCCCGCCCCCGTCGCCCCGGCCGCGCGGTTTACAGCTCCCCGCACCGCGCCCCCCGCCGCACGGCACGGCAACCTCCGGGCCAGGCTCACCAGTTTCGTCGGGCGCGAGGACGACATCGAGACCCTGCGCGAGGACCTCTCGCACGCCCGGCTCGTCACCCTCCTGGGCCCCGGCGGCGCGGGCAAGACCCGGCTCTCCCAGGAGGCCGCCGAATCCGCCGGGCCCGCCTGGCCGGACGGCGTCTGGCTGGCCGAACTCGCCCCCGTCGACGACCCCGATGCGGTCCCGGAGGCCGTACTCACCGCGCTCGGCGCCCGCGAGACCGTGCTGCGCGGCGCCGGTGCCGAGGAGATCAGGGTCGCCGAGGGAAGCGGGAACAACCCCCTCGCCCGCCTCACCGAGCACTGTTCCCGGCGCCGCATGCTGCTGCTCCTGGACAACTGCGAACACCTCGTCGACGCGGCCGCCGCCCTCGCCGACCACCTGCTCGCCAACTGCCCGCAGCTCACCGTGCTCGCGACCAGCCGTGAACCGCTCGGCGTGCCGGGCGAGTTCGTCCGCCCCGTCGAACCGCTGCCCGACCCGATGGCGCTGCGCCTGTTCGCCGAACGCGGCGCCGCCGCCCGGCCGGGCTTCCGGACCGACACGGACGAGGAGACCGCGGCCGCCTCGGCGGAGATCTGCCGCCGCCTCGACGGACTGCCGCTCGCCATCGAACTCGCCGCCGCCCGGCTGCGGATGCTCACCCCGCGCCAGATCGCCGACCGGCTCGACGACCGGTTCCGTCTGCTCACCAGCGGAGCCCGCACCGTACTGCCCCGGCAGCAGACCCTGCGCGCCGTCGTCGACTGGTCCTGGGACCTGCTCGACGAAGCCGAACGCGCCGTGCTGCGCAGGCTCTCCGTCTTCGCGGGCGGCTGCACCCTGACCGCCGCCGAGGCGGTCTGCGCGGACGGGCCGCAGGGCGAGCGCGAGGTCGCCGGGCTGCTCGGCTCCCTCGTCGACAAATCGCTCGTCGTCGCCGCGCCCGCCGAGGACGGCGAGATGCGCTACCGGCTGCTGGAGACCGTCGGAGAGTACGCCGCCGCCCGGCTCGACGAGGCGGCGGAGCGCGACCCCGTGGTCCGGCGCCACCTGGTGTTCTTCCGGGAACTGGTCCGCACCACGGAGCCCCGGCTCCGCGGCGCCGGGCAGCGGTCCGCCATCGAGCTGCTCCAGCGCGAGTACGAGAACATCCGCACCGCCCTGCGCTGCGCCGTCGCCGCCCGCGACGAGCAGGAGACGCTCTGCATGGTGCTCTCGCTGTGCTGGTACTGGCAGATGCGCAATCTGAGCGGCGACGCGCTGCACTGGGCCGACGCCGCCGCGCTGGGCCCCGACCCCTTCGCCCCGCCCGCCGAGCCCGCGCCCTCCATCCACGAACGCTGCACCGACGCACCGCCGCCCATGCGGCCCGAACTGCTCCAGGAGGCACGCCGCCAGGCGGGGCTGATCCGGCTGGTCAGCATGGACCACGCCGCGGAGCGGTGGACCGACGAGGCGAGCATGGCCCGGCTGCGGGTCATCGCGAACACCTACCGGGCCGGCCAGCCGCAGACCTGCCGGGTCCCGGCATCGCTCTGGTTCTTCGCGGTCATGCTCGTCGGGGAGACCGGCAGGCTGCGCGAGCTGCTGGACGAAACGGTCCGCGCCTGCCGGGAGTTCGGCTACGAATGGGAGCTCGCCGGGGCCCTCCAGACGCGGGCCAACGTGCTGGCCAACCGGCCCGAGTGGGCGGGCGACGCGCGCACGGACGCCGACGAGAGCCTGGAGCTCTTCGGCCGGATCGGTGACGACTGGGGCGTCGCCGAAGCGCTCTCGGCGCGGGGCGAGGCCAACGAACGCCGGGGCGAGTACGCCCGCGCGGCCGAGGACTTCCAGGTAGCCATCGGGTACGCGAAGGAGCTGGGCGCGGCCTCCCAGGTGGCGGTCCTGAGCACCAGATACGCGGCCGTGCTCACCGAGATGGACCGCGGCGCCGAGGGCGAGGCGATCCTGCGCGAGGTGATCGCCGGGCGGCACGACACGAGGTCCATCGCCCGGCTCCATCTGGCCATGTGGCTGGGGCGCACCGACCGCACCGGCGAGGCGCGCGAGCAACTCACCGTACTGCGCGAGGAGTTCCACTCCGAGACCATGGCGATCTTCGACGGGGTCGTGCTGGGCGCGATGGCCTGGCTGGACAACCAGGACGGGCGGTACGCGGACGCCCTGCCCCAGGGCCTGGTGGCGCTGGAGCGGTCCCACGACCGGCTGTCGCAGTTGGTGGCCCCGCAGATGTCCGTCATCAACCTCGTCTCCCTCGCGCGCTCGCTGGCCGGCATCGGCGGCGAACGGCGGGCCACCACCGCGGCCCGGCTGCTGGGGGCGGGCCGGGAACTGCTGCCCCTGGGCCACGTACCGACGTCGATGGAGCGCGACGACTGGGCACGGGCGGAAGAACTGGCCGTCGCCGTGCTCGGCCGGCCCGCCTACGAGAGCGCGTACGCCGAGGGCGGCGGCCTCTGTCTGGAGGAGGCCACCGCACTCGTGGACGCGTACCGGGAGTGACCCGGCCGGTCAGGACTTCTTACGGAACTTGGCGACCGCGAGCGGCGCCATCACCGCGGTGATGACCACGGTCCAGCCGAGCGTCACCAGGACCGAGTGGGCGAGCGGGCCGCCCATCATCAGGGCGCGCGCGGCGTCGGCCAGATTGGACAGCGGGTTGTAGTCGGTGAACGTCTGGAGCCAGCCGGGCATCGTCCTGGTCGGGGCGAAGATCGAGGAACCGAACTGGAGCGGCATCAGCACGAGCATCCCCATTCCCTGAACCGCCTGGGCCGTCTTCATGGTCAGTCCGAGCAGGATGAAGATCCACATGATGGCGGCGCCGAACGCGGCCGACAGCGCGATCGCCCCGAGCAGCCCGAGCACCGACTCCTGGAGCTCCATGCCGAGCGCGAAGCCCATGGCCAGCAGGATGAGGGTGGCGACCATCATCCGGCCCAGCTCGACCACGATCTTCGCGATGAGCACCGAGGAACGGGCGATCGGCATCGTCCGGAACCGGTCCATGACGCCCTTGCGGAAGTCGTCGTTGACGCCGGAGCCGACCGCCATGGCGATGTTCATGCCCATCATCGCCATCAGCCCGGGGATCAGGTAGTTCAGGTACTCCTGTCGGCCGCCGCCCATGCTGCCGCCGACCGATCCGCCGAAGACGTACACGAACAGCAGCGTGAAGATGACGGGCATCAGGAGCGCGTCGAACATCGACTCCGGATCCTTTTTGATCTGGAGCATGTTGCGCCGCACCAGCGCCCCGATGTGGCGCAGGTTGTTCCGCAGCCCTATCCGGCCCTCGTCGTGGACCGCCCTCACCCGCGCGGACTCGGTGGGCGTGGGCGTGGGTGTCAGAGTCGCCGTGCTCATGCCGCGACCTCCTCGGGGATCGTGTCGGTGACGGAAGCGGACTTCTCGCCTGTGATGGCGAGGAAGACCTCGTCCAGGCTGGGCAGCGCGGTGGCGACGTGCGCCAGCGGGAAGCCCCGGGTGCCGAGCAGGCCGATCACGGCGGTCAGCTGCTCGTCGCTGAGGATCGGTACGTACAGCAGTCCCTCGTCCGGGACGGCCTGCGCTCCCGAGACCCCGTCGAGCCCCGCCTCGCGTATCGCCTGCGCCATCGCGGCCAGCTGCGCCGGGTCGGAGGGCCGGATCTGCAGGGTGCGGCCGCCGACCTTCGCCTTCAGCTCGTCGACCCCGCCCCGGGCGATGATCTTCCCCTTGTCGATGACGGTCAGCTCGCCGGCGAGCTGCTCGGCCTCTTCCATGTACTGGGTGGTGAGCAGCACGGTCGCCCCCTCTGCGACCATCCGCTGCACCTCGTCCCAGACCTCGTTGCGGGTCCGGGGGTCCAGCCCCGTCGTCGGCTCGTCCAGGTACAGCACGGCCGGGTTGCCGATCATCGAGGCAGCCAGGTCGAGCCGGCGCCGCATGCCGCCGGAGTAGTCCATCGCGGCCTTCTTCGCCGCGTCGGTGAGCGAGAACCGCTCCAGCAGCTCGTCGGCCCGGGACCGGGCGCCCTTGCGGGAAAGATCGAGCAGCCGCCCGATCATGTAGAGGTTCTCCCAGCCGGAGAGCTTCTCGTCGACCGAGGCGTACTGCCCGGTCAGACCTATGGTGCGGCGCAGCTGCCGGGGCTGCTTCACCACGTCGTAGCCCGCCACGACGGCGTGTCCGGCGTCGGGGACGATCAGGGTGGACAGGCAGCGTACGAGCGTGGTCTTGCCCGCTCCGTTGGGGCCGAGGACACCGAGCACAGTGCCTTCGCGGACATCGAGGTCCACGCCGTCCAGCGCCTTGGTCGAGCCGTAGTGCTTGACCAGCCCCCGGACCTCGACGGCGTTCGGGCCGCTCCTGGGGTTCTTGTCGATTCGCGTCATGCCCACCATGGGACCAGCCACCACCGACAGTCCGCCGACAGCAGGCCGACAGCCCGCCGATGGGGGATGTCGGCGGGCTGTCGGTGGTGCCGGCAGTGGTTCGGAGGGAACGAACCGGCGGGACCGGCAGGACCGGTGGGACCGGTGGAGTTAGTGGAAGGTGTGTTCGGCGGCCGGGAAGGCGCCTCCGACGACCTCTTCCGCGAACTCCTTCGCCGCGTCGCCCAGCACCTGGCGCAGGTTCGCGTACTGCTTGGTGAAGCGCGGCACCTTGCCGCCGGTCAGCCCGACCATGTCGGTGTAGACCAGCACCTGGGCGTCCGTGTCGGGCCCGGCGCCGATGCCGACCGTCGGGATGTGCAGGGTGCGGGTGACCTCGGCGGCCAGCTCGGCCGGTACGAGCTCCAGGACGACGGCGAACGCGCCCGCGTCCTGCACGGCCTTGGCGTCGCGCAGCATCTGCTGGGCGGCCTCCTCGCCGCGGCCCTGCACCCGGTAGCCCATCGCGTTGACGGACTGCGGGGTCAGACCGATGTGGGCCATGACCGGGATGCCGGCGTCGACGAGCAGCTTGATCTGCTCGTGGCTCCGCTCGCCGCCCTCCAGCTTGACCGCGCCGACGCCGGACTCCTTGATCAGCCGGGTGGCGTTGCGCAGGGCCTGGGCGGGGCCCTCCTGGTATGCCCCGAAGGGCAGGTCCGCGACGATCAGGGCACGCTTGGTGCCCCGTACGACCGCTGCGGAGAGGATCGCGATCTCGTCCATCGTGACGGGCACGGTGGTCTCGTAACCGAGGTGGCAGTTGCCCATGGAGTCGCCGACGAGCATGACCGGGATCCCGGCCTCGTCGAAGACGGACGCGGTCATCGCGTCGTAGGCGGTGAGCATGGGCCACTTCTCGCCGCGCTCGGTGGCGGCGGCGATGTCGTGGACGGAGATTCGGCGGGTGCTCTTGCCTCCGTACAGCGCCTTGCTGCTGTCGGTGCGGGTACCCGCGGGAGGTGTTGCGGACTGATTCTGCGCAGCCTGAAGCGACATTGCCAACGGCTCCTTCGTCATCTCGAGGCGCCCTGACGGCGTCCCCGGACCGGTTCCATGGTGGCATCCCGCGGTGGTCCACGGGAAGTGGGCCCCGCGCACGCCCGTAAAGGGTTTCCCAAACGGCTTTCCAATACGAGACGGTCTCGTATCGAAATCGGATAAGCTCCGTTTCATGTCGATGCCGTCCGGTGCTCGCGCCGCCGCGCCCCAGATTCCGGAGGCGGTCCACCGTCGCCGCTGGGCGATCCTGGTCGTCCTGATGTTCAGCCTGCTCATCGTCGTACTGGACAACTCGATCCTGAACGTCGCGGTCAAGACCATCGCGAGCCCCGCACCCACCGGCCTGGGCGCCACCCAGAGCCAGCTGGAGTGGGCGATCAACGCCTACACGCTCGTCTTCGCCGGACTCCTGTTCACCGCCGGTCTGCTCGGCGACCGCATCGGCCGCAAGAAGGTGCTGCTCTTCGGCATCCTGCTCTTCGGCACCGGCTCCGCGCTCGCCGCCATGTCCGGTTCGCCGGCCCAGCTGATCACCTGGCGCGCCCTGATGGGGTTCGGCGCCGCGTTCGTCATGCCGGCCACCCTCGCCGTCCTGGTGAACGTCTTCGAGCGCGACGAACAGCCCAGGGCCATCGGCATATGGGCCGGCAGCGTCGGCGTGGCCATCGCGATCGGCCCGATCACCGGCGGGCTGCTGCTCGAACACTTCTGGTGGGGCTCGATCTTCCTGGTCAACGTGCCTGTGGTGATCGTGGCGCTGATCGCGATGGCCCTGCTGGTGCCGGACTCCAAGGACCCGAACCCGGGCCGGATCGACCCGCTCGGCGTCGTGCTCTCCATCGTCGGCCTGGTGCTGCTGGTGTACGGCATCATCCGCGGTGGCCAGCTCGCCGACTTCGCCGACCCCGTGGTGCTGCTGTCGAGCTTCGGCGGGCTGCTCGTCCTGGCCGGGTTCGTCTGGCACGAGAAGCGCAGCACCCACCCGGCCATCGACATCTCGTACTTCAAGGAGCCGTCGTTCGCCGCGGCCGTCGCCGCCATAGCGCTGGTCTTCTTCGCACTGATGGGGGTGACCTTCTTCTCCGCCTTCTACATGCAGAGCGTGCGCGGCTGGACCGCACTCCAGGCAGGACTGATGCTGCTGCCGCTGGCCGCCACTCAGGTGATCTTCGCGCCCCGGGCCCGGCTGCTCGTCGACCGCTTCGGCGCCCGCGCCACCTGCACCGTCGGCATGCTGCTGGTCGCCGTCGGGCTGGCGGCGTTCGCGCTGTTCGACGAGACCACGCCGGTCTGGGTGCTGTGCCTGCTCTTCTTCGTCCAGGGCACCGGCATGGCGCATGTGATGACACCGGTCACCGTCTCGGTGATGCAGGCGCTGCCCCGGGAGAAGGCCGGTTCCGGATCCGCCATCAACAACACCTTCCGGCAGGTCGGCGGGGCGCTCGGGGTCGCCGTGCTCGGTTCGGTGCTCTCCACCGTCTACCGGGGCGACATCGAGGGCCACCTCGCCGCGCTCCCGGCCGGGGCCAGGGACGCGGCGGGGGAGTCGATCGAGGCGACGCTCGCCATCGCGGACAAGCTGGGCCCGGCGGGCGCCGGGCTGATCGCCTCGGCGAACGACGCGTTCCTGAAGGCCATGCACGTCACCGCCATCGGTTCGGCGACCATCGCCCTGGTGGGCGCCCTCGTGGTCGCGCTCTTCCTGCCGGGGAAGCCGCCCGCCGCAAAAGGCCCCGACGGGTCCGGCCGGGGCGACCGGCCGGTACGCGCGGCGGGAGCGGGCCGATGACCCCGGCGACCCGGCACCGCAGCGAGGGGTGGACCGACGCACGGGCACAGGCACCGGCACAGGGCCCGGGGCAGCGGCTCGGGAAGACCCCTGAACCGCGCCGGGGCCGGCCGCGCAGCGCGGCGGCCGAGCGGGCGATCCTGGACGCCGTCGTCGGACTGCTGGAGGCCGGTGAGCCCCTGGCGGTCCTGTCCATCGAGCGGATAGCCCGGACCGCGGGGGTCGGCAAGGCGACGATCTACCGGCGGTGGAGCGGCAAGGAAGAACTCTTCGTCGACGTCCTGAAGGACATGGAGCCGCCGGAGCCCGCGGTCTCGGGCACCGCCGGGCTCGACGACCTGCGCCTGCTGCTGGATTCGCTGCGCAGGCGCGGCCTGGCCCAGCGCTCCTCGGCCCTGCTGTACAACGTCTTCGCGCAGATGAAGAGCCACCCCAAGCTGTGGGAGGAGTACCACAGCAGCGTCATCGCACCCCGCCGCGTCGCCATGCTGGCCGCCGTCCAGCGCGCCGTCGACGCCGGCGAACTCCGGGCGGACCTGGACGTGGGGCTGATGGACGACCTGTTCCTCGGGCCCATGCTCGTACGCACCATCCACCGGCCCGACGCGCCGCTGCCCGATGATCTCGCCGACCGCATCGTCCAGGCCCTGGTCGAGGGCCTGGCCCCCCGCCAGTCGGGCGGCAGCTGACACGGTCGGCGACGCCCGACACTCCCGGACCGGGGCGCGGAACCGGACCCGCCCGAGTGTGAGCGTTCTGTCACAAGCCCCCACAGACCCCGCCCGGCCGGAACCCGCCGGACCCCGCCCTTCGTCCTCGTGGCAGTACGGCCGTCGTCGACGGCAGGAAACACGCCGCCCATCGCCTAGGGTCGAGGGCGCGGCGACATGCACGGCAAGGCAGTGAGGACAGCGCGATGGTGCAGGCGTACGGAGCGGACACCGGGAACGACCGTGCGGAACCGGAACCGGAGCCGGGGGGCGTCGGGCCGGGATCCCGCTTCCGGGACCTGCGCGACAGGCTGACCCGCGACCCGGGCATCTGGCTGCGCGGCATCGTCCTCGCCCTCTGCTCGGTGCTCCTCACCCTCGTGATGGCCTTCCACGCCGAGATCCCGAACGCCATCGGCAACCTGGGCAGCCTCTCCGAGACGTTCCTGCCGTGGTTCGGGGCGTTCGTCCCGCTGCTGCTGGTCCTCGGCCTGGTGCGCCGCTCGGCGACCGCGCTGATCGCCCTGCTGCTGCCGGTCGTGGTCTGGTTCAACGCCTTCGGCGGCCTGCTCACCGACAAGTCCGGCACCGGCGGCGACCTCACCGTGGCCACCCACAACGTCAACGCCGACAACCCCGACCCCAAGGGCACCGCCCGGAAGGTCGCGGACTCCGGCGCCGACGTCATCGCCCTGGAGGAGCTGCCGAACGGCAAGGTGGCGACGTACGAGGCGGCACTCGCCGACCGCTACCCGTACCACTCGGTGCAGGGCACCGTCGGCCTGTGGAGCAAGTACCCGATGAGCGCCACCAGGCCGGTCGACATCAAGATGGGCTGGACCCGCGCGATGCGCTCCACGGTGACGACACCGAAGGGCGAGGTCGCCGTCTACGTGGCCCACCTGCCGTCCGTACGGGTGAAGCTGCATGCCGGATTCACCGCCAACCAGCGCGACGACAGCGTGGACGCCCTGGGCGAGGCCATCGCCGACGAACGGCTCGACAGGGTGATCCTGCTCGGCGACCTCAACGGCACGATGAACGACCGTGCCCTGAACGCGGTCAGCTCCCAGCTGCGCTCCACCCAGGGTGCGGCAGGCGACGGCTTCGGCTTCAGCTGGCCGGCCTCGTTCCCGATGGCACGGATCGACCAGATCCTGGTGAAGGACATCGAACCGGTGTCCTCGTGGACGCTCGGCGCGACGGAGAGCGACCACCTGCCGATCGTGGCGCGCGTGAAGCTGTGACGCGGTGAGCCGTTCCGCCACCGTTGACGCGCGCCCGAACGCGAGGGCGCGGTGACCGGTCCGCCCGGCCACCGCGCCATCGCCCCGCTCAGCCCGACTCGCGCCACCGGTTGGTGATCGGCAGCCGCCGGTCCTTGCCGAAGCCCTTCGGGGAGATCTTCGTGCCCGGCGGGTACTGCCGCCGCTTGTACTCCGCCGTGTCCACCATCCGCAGCGTCTTCGCCACCAGCGCCGCGTCGTAGCCGGCCGCGACGATCTCGTCCAAACCCTGGTCCCGGTCGACGTACAGCTCCAGGATCCGGTCCAGTACGTCGTAGTCGGGCAGCGAGTCCGTGTCGACCTGCCCCGGGCGCAGCTCGGCGCTGGGCGGCTTGGTGATGGACGCCTCCGGGATCGGCGGGGTCTGCCCGCGCTCCTCGGCGGCCCGGTTGCGCCACTTCGCCAGGCGGAAGATCGACGTCTTGTAGACGTCCTTGATCGGGCCGTACGCCCCGACCGAGTCGCCGTACAGCGTCGAGTAGCCGACCGCCAGCTCGGACTTGTTGCCCGGCGCGAGGACGATCTGGCCCTCCTGGTTGGAGACGGCCATCAGCATCGTGCCGCGCAGCCGCGACTGGAGGTTCTCCTCGGCGAGACCGGTGAGCCCCAGCGAGCCCATGTACGCGTCGAACATCGGCTCGATCGGCACGGTGCGGAAGTTCAGCCCGGTGCGGCGGGCCAGCTCGGCCGCGTCGCCCTTGGAGTGGTCCGAGGAGTACTTCGACGGCATCGAGATGCCGTACACGTTCTGCGCCCCCAGCGCGTCGCAGGCGATCGCGGCGACCAGCGCCGAGTCGATCCCGCCGGAGAGCCCGATCAGCACGCTGCTGAAGCCGTTCTTGGCGGCGTACGCCCGCAGCCCCACGACCAGTGCCGAGTACAGCTCCTCGTCGTCGTCCAGCCGTTCCGCGTAGCCGCCGGTCAGCTCCGCCGGGTACGCCGGGAGCGGCTCATCGGAGAGCACCACGTGGTCGATCCGCAGTCCGTCGTTGGCGACCCCGGACGGCGGCTCGGCGGCGGCCGCCGGCAGCTCCAGGTCGAGCACGACGCTGCCCTCGGCGAACTGCGGGGCGCGGGCGATCACTTCACCGTCCTGGTCGACGACGATCGAGTCGCCGTCGAAGACCAGCTCGTCCTGGCCCCCGATCATCGCCAGGTACGCGGTGGTGCAGCCTGCCTCCTGGGCCCGCTTGCGGACCAGTTCCAGCCGGGTGTCGTCCTTCTCCCGCTCGTACGGCGAGGCGTTGATCGACAGCAGCAGACCCGCACCGGCGGCCCGCGCGGCCGGCACCCGGCCGCCGTCCTGCCAGAGGTCCTCGCAGATCGCGAGCGCCACGTCCACGCCGTGGACCCGTACGACCGGCATCGAGTCGCCCGGCACGAAGTACCGGAACTCGTCGAAGACGCCGTAGTTGGGGAGGTGGTGCTTGGCGAAGGTCAGCGCGACCTGCCCCCGGTGCAGCACCGCGGCGGCGTTCTGCGGGGAGCCGGCCGGCTGCCCGTAGCGGGGCTGGGCCGTCTCCGAGCGGTCGAGGTAGCCGACCACGACCGGCAGCTCCCCGAAGCCCTCGGCATCGAGCCGGGCGGCGAGCGCGCGCAGCGCCTGCCGCGAGGCCTCGACGAAGGACGGGCGCAGGGCCAGGTCCTCGACGGGGTAGCCGGTCAGCACCATCTCCGGGAACGCCACCAGGTGGGCGCCCTGTTCGGCGGAGTGCCGGGTCCAGTGGACGATCGCCTCGGTGTTGCCGGCGAGGTCACCGACGGTCGAGTCGATCTGATTCAGTGCGAGACGTAGTTGAGGCACGCGCACCAGTGTAATCGTCTGACTGACGCAATGTCCTGGCGGGCCGCGGAATCATGGCCGTGGCCCGCCGGGGCGGATATAGGGCCTGTCCGGCGGATCACCGCCGGGGTCGCGACCCTGATCCGCCGGACAGGCCCTACCGGCGGTAGCCGAGGACCGTCATCATGCCCACGTCCGAGTGGTAGATGTTGTGGCAGTGCAGCATCCACAGCCCCGGGTTGTTGGCGTCGAACTCGACGGCCAGCGAGCTGTTCGGCCGGATGATCGCGGTGTCCTTGCGCGCCCAGTCGGCCCGTCCCCGCCGGGTCGCCCGGTGGTCCGGCCCCGCCGCTCCCACGAGGCCGAACGAGTGCCCGTGCAGATGGATCGGGTGCCACATCTGCGTGATGTTGAAGAACTCCAGCCTGACCCGCTCGCCCGCCTCCACCGGGCGACGCCGGTGGGGGTCGTACGGCTCGTGGTCGAAGGCCCAGTCGTAGTCCCGCATGTTGCCGGTCATCTTGAACCGGATCGTCCGGTCGGGCTTGCGCGAGGACAGCTCCACCGACTCGTCCGGCGCGAGTTCCGCAGCCTGCACCAGCCTTCCGTACAGTTCCTCGGGCCGTGCGGACGCGGTGGGTGCCGTCCACTTCCCGGTACGGAGCAGGGCCAGCGCCGAGGCCCGCTTGCCCTCCGCGAGCGCGGTCAGCGGGAACACCCCGTCGCCGGCGGTGACCAGCACGTCGTACCGCTCGCCCATGCCCAGCAGCAGGGCGTCGGTGGTGGTGTGCCGGACCGGGTAGCCGTCGGTGTGCGTGATCGTCATCCGGTGGCCGCCGAGCGCCACCCGGAAGGCGGTGTCGCCGCCCGCGTTGATGATGCGCAGCCGGATCCGGTCGCCGGGCTTCGCGGTGAAGGACGTGGGGGACTTCGGGGTGCGGCCGTTGATCAGGTAGTACGGGTAGGCGACGTCGCCCCCGTGGCTGTCGAGCAGTTCGCTGTAGGAGTCCCGCATCAGCCGGGTGGGGCCGGTGCGGCCCTTGGCGGGGGCGCCGTGCGAGCCGCTGCCGTGGTCCATGCTGCCCCTGCCCCCGCTGAGCTCGTACAGCACCGAGTCCGGCGTCGAACCGGCCACCCCGTCGACCCAGTCGTCCAGGACGACGACCCACTCCTTGTCGTACTTGAGCGGCTCCCTCGGGTCCTCGACGATCAGCGGCGCGTACAGTCCGCGATCCTGCTGGACGCCCGTGTGCGGGTGGAACCAGTACGTCCCCGCGTGCGGGACCTTGAACCGGTAGGCGAATTCCGCGCCGGGCTTGATGGGCGCCTGCGTCAGATCGGGCACGCCGTCCATGTCGTTGCGCACATTGAGGCCGTGCCAGTGCAGAGTCGTTTCCGCGGGCAGGTGGTTGGCAAGGGTGAGCGCCAGGGTGTCGCCCATCGTGACCCGGAGCTCCTTGCCGGGCAGCCGGGCCTCGTACGCCCAGGAGCCGACGGTGAGCCCGCCGCCCAGATCGAGCCGGGACGGGGTGGCGACGAGGCGGACCTTCCGCAGGGGGCCCGAGCTCCGCTTCGCCTCGGCCGCCGTGACCTCCGCCCCGTGGGGGGAGACGTACTCGCCCTCGGACTTCGCACGGGGCGAGACCCCGTGCTTCCCGCCGGGGGAGGCCCCGTGGTTCACGCCGCCGTGGCTGGTGCCACCGGCGTTCGCGCTGCCGGTCTTCTTGCCGCCGTGGGCCGTGTCGGATTCGCCGGAGCACGCGGCCAGCACGGCCGAACCGGCGGTGGCGACAGCGGCGCCGAGCACGGCGCGTCGGGTGGGTGGAGTGCGCATGACGGAGGTGCACCTCGGGGTGTTGTCGGTATTTCGGTCTGCTGGGGGAGGGGGGAGGCGCCCCTTCTATATGTGCAGTACCGACAACGGGGCCGGTCGGGTCATGTCCGGCCGGGGATCCCGCCCCGGCCGGGGTGCGTCCCGTGCCGCGACGCCCCTGAGAAGGCGGAGGATCCCGATGAGCAGCGAGACGTACAGCAACAACTGTCCGTATTTCGCACATCCACTCAGGGTCATGTCGAGCACCCTACCCCCGCCGGGTATCCCTCGCGCGCAGAAACGTATCGCCGCTGGTACGGGGCCCGGCGGGGCGGACCGCAGGGCGGCCGGGGGGCAGCACAACGGCCCGGCACCCGGGGCCTCCCGTCCGGACCGGGCCGTGCTTCGGCCGGATCCGGACAGCGGGGTCCGTAAGAGCGGGGGTGCCGGGCCGGGCCGGGTCGGTGCGGCGGGTCAGCCGCGGGCGTAGACCTTCTCCGCCCAGCCGCCGATCTGCTCCGCGGTGAGGTGCTGCGCCAGGTCGGCCTCGCTGATCATGCCGATCAGCATCTTGTCCTTCACGACCGGGAGCCGGCGGATGTGATGGGTCTGCATCTCCTCCAGAACCATGTCCACGTCCGCCTCCGAGTCGATCCAGCGGGGCGTGCCCTGGGCGAGGTCGCCCGCCGTCATCTTCGACGGATCGTGGCCCATCGCCACACAGCCGATCACGATGTCGCGGTCCGTGAGGATGCCGATCATCCGGTCCTTCTCGCCGCTTGCCGAGATGGGCAGCGCGCCGACCTTGTGGTCACGCATCAGCTGCGCGGCCCGGTCGAGCGTCTCGTGCGCGGGGATCCATGTGGCCCCGGTGTGCATGATGTCCTTGGCAGTGGTCATGAGGGATTCCTCCTGCGTGCCGATGGGCATGCCGTACGTCCCCGAGCGAACCCATCGTCATGGGTCCGTTCGGGGGTCGCGACCGCTACCACCCGTTCGAGTGCATCTGCGGATCCGGGGAATGTTTCAGGAGCGGGGTGCGGAGCCTCGCGCCGCGAGCATCCCCGCCATCTCGTCCAGCTCCGAGCGCTGGGCCTCGACCATCCCGCCGGCGAGCCGCTTCTCCGCCTTCACCGTGCACAGCTTCGCGCAGCCGCGGGCCATGTCGACGCCGCCCTTGTGGTGCTCGGTCATCAACCGGAGGTACTGGACCTCTGCCGCTCTGCCGCTCGCCGAACGGAGCCGGTCCAGCTCGGTCCTGGTGGCCATGCCGGGCATGAGGGAGCCGTCGTGGGCCCGGTAGCCGGTCCCCGTGCCCGCCATCCCGTCCATCCCGTCCATGTCGTCCATGTCGTTCATCGAGTGGCCCTCGTGCCCGGCCGCCATCCAGGCCATCGGCTGCCCGGCGGACGTCTTCGGCAGCTCCCACAGGTCCAGCCAGCCCAGCAGCATGCCGCGCTGATTGGCCTGCGTATTGGCGATGTCGTACGCGAGCCGGCGCACCTCCGCGTCCTTCGTGCGGTCACGGACGATGAAGGACATCTCCACGGCCTGCTGGTGGTGGACCGCCATGTCGCGGGCGAAACCGGCGTCCGCCGAGTCCGCCGCCGGTGTGCGCGGCGCGGCCGCGACACGGTCCGCCCCGCTCCCGTCCTCGCGAGCGGAGGCGACCGTCGCCACCCCCGCGAACAGCAGCGCGAGCACCACGGCGGAGCCCGCCACCCACTCGACGCGCCGGATGCGCCTCCCCGCAGTCACTGCGCCTCCAGCCCGCCCGAGCACGTCGCACCGGGCTCGGGCGTCTGTGCCCCCTGCACGAACTTCGAGAAGAACTGGTCGACCCGCGGGTCGTCGGCGCCGTCCACGGTCACCTGGTTGCCCCAGGCGGTCAGCATGATCGTTCCGGACTGGCCCGCGTACGGGCTCATCAGCGAGTACGGCGTCCTGCCGACCCGTTCGGCGAGCTTCGCCACATCGGCGGCCGGTGCATTGCCCGTGTACGTCACCCACACCGCTCCGTGCTCCATCGCGTGCACGGCGTTCACATCGGGGACCGCGTTCTTGTAGACCCGGCCGTCGCAATTCATCCATACGGGGTTGTGGTCGCCGCCGACCGGCGGCTTCATCGGGTAGGCGACGGCCCCGGTGACATGGTTGCGGGTCAGCTTCTTCGCGTCCCAGGTCCGCAGCCCCTCGATCGGCCCACCGGCGGACTTCTGCTGCTGCTGTGCCGAGGGCGCCTTGTCGTCGGCCTTGCCGTCCGCAGCCGGGGAGGCATGCTTCTGCTCGGACGCCTCGGACTTCTCCAGCACCATGTACGAGCCGAAGCCGACCAGCCCCACGACCACGAGCACGCTCAGGCTTATGGCCAGGGCACGGTCGCGGCGCTGCCGCGCGCGGTGGGCGTCGTGCTGCTGCGCCATGGGGGTCCTGGGGTCGAAGCTCATGTCGTCAGGTCCTTCTGGGAAGGGGTGGGGCGGACGGGCCGGAGGCCGGGAGAACCGGCGCGCGCGGGGCCGTCATGAAGGCGTTCCACCCCTTGCGCGCCATGGGCGCCGATCGTAGTGGGTGGGCGGGTGCTCCATCTCACTTCGTGTGCGTAATCTGGGTGAAATCCCGGGTCGTGATACTGGAGCTTCTCCCCTACCCCGGGCGGTGGTGCACGGACCGTCTGAACTGCAAGGATGTGGCTATGGACAAGCAGCAGGAATTCGTCCTCAGGACGCTTGAGGAGCGCGACATCCGCTTCGTACGGCTGTGGTTCACCGATGTCCTCGGCTACCTCAAATCGGTCGCGGTCGCCCCCGCGGAGCTGGAGCAGGCGTTCGACGAGGGCATCGGCTTCGACGGCTCGGCCATCGAGGGCTTCGCCCGGGTGTACGAGTCCGACATGATCGCCAAGCCGGACCCGGGCACGTTCCAGATCCTGCCGTGGCGGGCGGAGGCCCCCGGCACGGCCCGGATGTTCTGCGACATCCTGATGCCCGACGGCTCACCGTCCTTCGCCGACCCGCGCTACGTCCTCAAGCGCATCCTCGCCAAGACCTCCGACCTGGGCTTCACCTTCTACACCCACCCGGAGATCGAGTTCTTCCTGCTGAAGGACAAGCCGGTCGACGGCAGCCGCCCCACCCCCGCCGACAGCTCCGGCTACTTCGACCACACCCCGCAGAACGTCGGCATGGACTTCCGCCGCCAGGCGATCACCATGCTCGAATCCATGGGGATCTCGGTCGAGTTCAGCCACCACGAGGGCGCCCCCGGCCAGCAGGAGATCGATCTGCGGTACGCGGACGCGCTCTCCACCGCCGACAACATCATGACCTTCCGCCTGGTGATGAAGCAGGTCGCGCTGGAGCAGGGCGTGCAGGCGACGTTCATGCCGAAGCCGTTCTCCGAGTACCCCGGCTCGGGCATGCACACCCACCTCTCCCTCTTCGAGGGCGACCGCAACGCCTTCTACGAGTCGGGCGCCGAGTACCAGCTCTCCAAGGTCGGCCGCTCCTTCATCGCCGGTCTGCTCACCCACGCCGCGGAGATCTCCGCCGTCACCAACCAGTGGGTCAACTCCTACAAGCGCATCTGGGGCGGTTCCTCCCGCGCAGCGGGCGCCGGTGGCGAGGCCCCCTCGTACATCTGCTGGGGCCACAACAACCGCTCCGCGCTCATCCGCGTACCGATGTACAAGCCCGGCAAGACCGGCTCCGCCCGGGTGGAGGTCCGCTCCATCGATTCCGGCGCCAACCCCTACCTGACGTACGCGGTACTCCTTGCCGCGGGCCTCAAGGGCATAGAGGAGGGCTACGAACTCCCGGCCGGCGCCGACGACGACGTCTGGGCGCTGTCCGACGCGGAGCGCCGCGCGATGGGCATCGAGCCGCTGCCGCAGAACCTGGGCGAGGCGATCGCGCTGATGGAGAAGAGCGAACTGGTCGCCGAGACGCTCGGCGAGCACGTCTTCGACTTCTTCCTGCGCAACAAGAAGCAGGAGTGGGAGGAGTACCGCTCCGAGGTCACGGCCTTCGAGCTGAAGGCGCTGCTGCCGGTGCTGTGATCCCTGGCCAGAGGGTATAGAGCCTGTGCTCTCGGCTTCGGGCCGACGGTGTCGCACCGTCGGCCCGAAGCCGTTCTTGACGCCCTGGGCCGTCCGCTGCCGCAGCGACGGCTTCGTACATGCCGTCCACGGCTTCCGCGTGCGTCCTTCACGGCTAGGCATCAGCGGTGGGCGCAGGAAGCGGGCAGGAGGGCCGGTTCGCAGGCGTGCCTGCGCGAATGTCGTTCCGCCGACCTGCACGAAGGAGTCCCTCGGGTGCGGTCTACGGCCGCGCGGACCTTGGCAGTTCGCTGCGCTCGCGCGGGAGCGCCCCGCGGCGCGTGGCTGCGGGGCGCCTTGTGGGGTTCAGTCGAGCGCCTCGTGGGGGGTCAGTCGATCTGCTCCCCGTTGTGCATACCGCCCTTGCAGAGGTTGTCCGCCAGATCGGGCGTTCCGCCGCCCTGCCTGCACTCAGAAGGGGTGACGTAGGAGGGGGCGCCCTGTGCGGTGGCTGTGGCGATGCCTGTGAGGCCGAGTCCGGCGAGGGCTGACGTGGCGATGACGGCGGCGAGGATTCGTCGAATGCGCATTTGGTTCCCCTTTCACGGATTACCTCGGTTGGGGCACTAGTCAGCTTGGCTTTCACCCATGTGGGTGGCACGTCATGTTGCGCCGTTCGAGTGACAGTGCTGGCGGTGCAGGGTGTCATTCGCCTTTGTGGAGGTGAGCCGCCCACCGCAACTTCCTGTGCAACGAGAAGGCAGGAGTGGGGGGAGTACCGCTGCGAGGTCACCGCCTTCGAGCTGAAGGCGCTGCTGCCGGTGCTGTAGCCACGTCGCGGCGACGCGGTGACGATCCGGGCCGGAGTCGGCAAGCCTCCGGCCCGGAGTGCGTCCGGCTGCCGCTCGCCGTCGAACGGAATCCGAACGCTGGAATGTCGAGCGCACGAATGCCGAACAGGCCGTGTAAGGAAGCCAGTTGGGGGACTGGTAGGAAAGTTTACTGTTCGCTAGCATTCCCGGCGGTGGCTCGGCGCGGTGCCCCGCTTCCGCAGGCATGACGCGCTCAGTGAGAGCTCTGGCCCGGCCACCACGGCCCCGCCCCCTGCCCGCACCCGGGCCGGATGCGGGGCCACGCACCGATGCACAGCTCTCGCCACCCCCACAAGGCCAGGAGTCCAGGGATGCACCCGAACGGCTCAGCTCTGCCCCTCACGCCCACGCGGCGCCGTACGGTGGGCGTGGTCGTCGCCGCCGTACTCGTCCTCGTGGGCGGCCTGTTGCTCGCCTACCCCGACCGGGCCGGCGCGGCGGCCGACCCCCTCATCTCGGGCGGCAGGACCGCCACCTCCTCCTCCGACGAAAGCTCCGAATTCGGACCGCAGAACGCCTTCGACGGCGACCCGGCCACCCGCTGGGCGAGCGTCGAGGGAAAGGACCCGCAGTGGCTGGGCGTCGACCTCGGCGCCGGCGCCGGCGTCACGCGGGTCAAGCTCAGCTGGGAGGCCGCGTACGCCAAGGCGTACCGGATCGAGATCTCCGCCGATGGCACCACCTGGACCCGGCTCGCCGAGGAGACGGCCGGGGACGGCGGCACCGACGACTGGGCCTCCCTCACCGGCAAGGGCCGCTACCTGCGCGTGTACGGCACCGCGCGCTCCACCGCCTACGGCTACTCGCTGTACGAGATGGAGGTGTACGGCACGCCCGGCAGCGAGCCGCCGCAGACCGGCGCCTTCACCGTGGTCGCCGCCGGTGACATAGCCGCCCAGTGCACCGCTTCCGAAAGCGACTGCGCTCACCCCAAGACCGCGGCGCTGGCCCAGAAGATCGACCCGAAGTTCTATCTGACGATGGGCGACAGCCAGTACGACGACGCCCGGATCGCCGACTTCCGCGCCTACTACGACAAGACATGGGGTGTCTTCAAGGCCAAGACGCGTCCGGTGCCGGGCAACCACGAGACGTACGACCCGGCCGGGGCGCTGGCCGGCTACAAGTCGTACTTCGGCGCCATCGCCTACCCGCAGGGCAAGACCTACTACAGCTACGACGAGGGCAACTGGCACTTCATCGCCCTCGACTCCAACTCCTTCGACAACAGCGCCCAGATCGACTGGCTCAAGGCCGACATCGCCAAGAACAGCAAGGCGTGCGTCGCCGCCTACTGGCACCACCCGCTCTACTCCTCGGGTGGACACGGCAACGACCCGGTCAGCAGGCCGGTCTGGAAGCTCCTGTACGCGGCCAAGGCCGACCTGGTGCTCAACGGACACGACCACCACTACGAGCGGTTCGCCCCGCAGAACCCCGACGGGAAGGCCGTCGCCGACGGGATCACCGAGATCGTCGGCGGGATGGGCGGCGCCGAGCCCTACCCCATCGAGGAGGTCCAGCCCAACAGCCAGAAGCGGATCAGCGGTGAATACGGCGTCCTGAAGCTGGACTTCACCGACTCCGGCTACAGCTGGAACTACGTCGGCACCGACGGCAAGACCAAGGACACCAGCCCGAAGTACACCTGCCACTGATGTACCTGGCGACCACAGGCCGCCGGGACGCACCGGCCCGGCCCCGCTCCGGCGGGGCGGGCCGGGGCGTTCCAGGCACCGTAATCGCACTCGGCACGGTCAGCCTCGTCACCGACGTCTCCTCCGAGATGGTCACCGCGGTGCTGCCGCTCTACCTGGTCCTCGGACTCGGTCTCTCACCCCTCCAATTCGGCTTCCTGGACGGCCTGTTCAATGGCGCCGCCGCCGTTGTACGACTGCTCGGCGGGTACGCCGCCGACCGCGGCCGCGGCCACAAACGGGTCGCCGGGCTCGGGTACGCCCTCTCCGCCCTCTCCCGGCTCGGCCTGCTGCTCGCGGGCGGAGCCACCGCCCAGATCGCCGCCGCCCTCGCCACCGACCGGGTCGGCAAGGGCATCCGCACGGCACCCCGCGACGCGCTGATCACCCTGAGCAGCCCGCCCGAGGCGCTCGGCCGGTCCTTCGGCGTGCACCGGGCGATGGACACCACGGGCGCCCTCCTCGGCCCGCTCGCCGCGTTCGCGCTGCTCTGGGCGACCGCCGACGCCTACGACGCGGTGTTCGTCGTCAGCTTCTGCGTCGGCCTGCTCGGCGTACTGCTCCTCGTCCTGTACGTCCCCGGGCAGCAGCCGGCACCGAAACCGGTGACCCCGGCTCCCCGCCGACGCAAGGCGTTCGCGGCGCTCCGCGACCCAGCCTTCCGGCGGATCCTGGCGGCGGCCTGTCTGCTCGGCGCCGCCACCGTCGGCGACGCCTTCGTCTATCTCCTGCTCCAGCACCGGCTCGACCTCCCCGTCAGCTGGTTCCCGCTGCTGCCGCTCGGCGCGGCGGCCTGCTACCTGCTGCTGGCGATCCCGGCGGGCCGGATCGCCGACCGGGTCGGCCGGCGGCTGCCGTTCCTCTACGGACATCTCGCGCTGCTCGGCGTGTACGCCGCGCTTCTCGCCCCGGCCGGCGGCCCGGCCCCGCTCCTGCTGGTACCCGTCCTCGTACTGCTCGGAGTCTTCTACGCCACCACCGACGGGGTGCTGATGGCCCTGGCCGGGCCCGTGCTGCCCGCCGACGGCAGGGCGGGCGGACTCGCCGTGCTCCAGACCGGACAGGCGCTGGCCCGGATGCTCGCCGCGGCGGGCTTCGGCGCCGCCTGGACCCTGTGGGGTCCGAAGCCGGCGCTGTGGGCGGCTCTCTCGGCCCTGCTCGCCGCCCTCGCGGGCGGCTGGGCGCTGCTGCCGCGCAACCCCTCCGTCGCCCCGGCCCCCGGGGAACCGCAAGCCCAGATCTCCGGAAGGCGGACCGTATGAGTGCCAGGTTCCCGAAAGCCGCGGCCCCGCTGGGCCCTCGCGCCAGGATCGCCGTCGTGGTGGCCGCGGTGCTGCTCCTCGCGGGCGGCTCCGTCGGGTACGTGATGCACGCCGGACAGCGGACGAAGGGCCAAAGCGCCGAGGCCGACGCCTCGTTCACCCTCGGCGGCCCCGCGCTGTACTTCCGGGACACGGCAGGCGGGCGCGTCGCGCACCAGCCGCTCACCGAGGCCCGGACCGGCGGCGCCCGGACCACCGACGCCCGCACCGGTGGCGCCCGCACCCGCGGCGGACCCGCCTGCGACCGGTTCTACGCCTCGGACACAGGCGCGCTCTGCCTGCGGGCCGGGCCCGGGGTGCTGCCGAAGACGTACGCGATCGTCCTCGACCGGCAGTTGCGCGAGAAGCGCCGCATCACCGTGCCCGGCGTACCCACCCGCGCCCGGGTCTCCGCCTCCGGGCGGATGCTGTCCTGGACGGTGTTCGCGACCGGTGACTCGTACGCCACCACGTCCTTCTCCACCCGCACCGCCATCCTCGACCAGCGCACCGGATACCTCATCAAGTCCATGGAGAACATCCAGCTCACCATCGACGGCGCCCGCTACCACGCCCCCGACGTCAACTACTGGGGCGTGACCTTCGCCCGCGACGACAACCGCTTCTACGCGACCGTCTCCACCAAGGGCCGCACCTACCTCGTCGAGGGGAACATGCGGGACTGGACGGCGAAGGCACTGCGGCAGAACGTCGAATGCCCCTCCCTGTCGCCCGACAACACCAAGCTCGCCTTCAAGAAGAAGGTCTCCGACGACGAGGCGGCGCCCTGGCGGCTGTACGTCCTCGACCTGCGCACCATGCGTGAGACGCCGCTCGCCGAGAAGCACAGCGTCGACGACCAGGCGGCCTGGCTGGGCGACGGCACGCTCGCCTACGCGCTGCCGGGCACGGGTGGCCGGGGGAGCGACATCTGGACCGTGCCCGCGGACGGGACGGGGGCGCCCCGCATGGCCGTGCAGGGCGGGTCGTCGCCGGTCGCGGTGGCGGCCCCGGCATCGGCGGGCTGAGCCGGGCCTTGTCCGGAGCGCGACAGGTACGACACGGCCGGTGTAATGTGACGCATCCCCACACGGGGGCCGACCAAGGAGGTGAGACCCATCAACGCTGTATCAGGCTGGGTGCTCAGCTCCCGCGAACGCGTCGTCGACCCGGCATAGTCGACCGCGGAGCGCCCATCGGCTTTCCCGAAAGGCTCCGCTCATGTCGGTCACCGCTTCACCGCTCACCCTCTCCGCCATCGTTCCCGCGCTCCGCGCCGCCGGCTGTGTATTCGCCGAGGACGAGGCGGAGCTGATCCTCGCCACCGCCACCGATCCCGCCGCGATCGCGGCCATGGTCGAACGGCGGGTTGCCGGACTCCCCCTGGAACACGTCCTGGGCTGGGCCGAGTTCGACGGCCTGCGGATCGCCGTCGACCCCGGCGTCTTCGTGCCCCGCCGCCGCACCGAGTTCCTGGTCCGGCAGGCCGCCGCCCTCACCGCTCCCGGAGCGGTCGTCGTCGACCTGTGCTGCGGCTCGGGAGCCCTCGGCGCCGCGCTCGCCGCGACGCTGGGCCGGGCCGAACTCCACGCCGCGGACGTCGAACCCGCCGCCGTGCGGTGCGCCCGCCGCAACATCGGCGACGCGGGCGAAGTGTACGAGGGCGACCTCTTCGAACCGCTGCCCGCCTCGCTGCGCGGCCGGGTGGAGATCCTGCTCGCCAACGTGCCCTACGTCCCCACGGACGACGTCGAGCTGCTCCCCCCGGAGGCCCGTATCCACGAACCGAGGGTGGCGCTCGACGGCGGCGCGGACGGCCTCGACGTCCTGCGCCGGGTCACCGCGGAGGCCCCGCGGTGGCTGGCACCGGGTGGGCATCTGCTGGTCGAGACGAGCGAGCGGCAGGCGGCACGGGCCGAGGAGACCGTCGCCCGCAGCGGCCTGATCCCGCGCGTCGTCCGCTCCGAGGAGCTCTGCGCGACCGTCGTCATCGCGACCAGACCCGGCCCGGCCGCCCCGCCCGCGAGCGGCACGGTCAGCTGAACCGCCACCGGGTCTGACTGAAACGGGCGCCCTTGCCGAAGCCGAAGGCCTTGCGGGGGCGCACCTGGAACACCAGCGCCGTACGGCCCGAGTGCACGAAGGCGCCGCCCCGGACGTCGAAGTGCCACTCCGGGCCGTACTTCGCCTCCCAGACCGTGGCCAGCAGATTCAGCCGGCCCTCGTCCGTCACCCGTTCCGCCCTGCCCTCGACCACCACGTCGAGCCCCTCCGACATGGTGTTGATCCCGGTCGTCAGCACCACTTCGGGGTTGGCGGCCAGATTGCGGGCCTTGCGCTCCTCGGCGCCGGTGGCGAAGTGCAGCGCGCCGTCCGCCCACACCCCGATCAGCGGAGTGACGTGCGGGCGGCCGTCCCGGCGGACCGTGGACAGCCAGTACAGCTCCGCCCTGGTCAGCAGGTCCCGCGCCGTCGACCACGGGCAGGCCGTCGCGTTCTTGTCGCTGTAGTCGCCGTCCAGCTCGGCGTAGGGTTCGAATCCGGACATGAAGGGGCCTCTCGGTCGGGTCCTGAGATGATCGTGCCTGCGAAGTGCAGACCGCGCACCCGCTCCGAATTCATCGGTGCCGGGCTAGGCTCGGAACGCTGAATGGTGTGTGGGCGGCGAGCGGGAGAGCACGGAATGACGACGGTGCCGGGGCGAAGGAGCAGCACGTTCACCCGACTGCTGCGGCACGGCTTCACCGACCCCTCCGCCGCCGAGCGGCTGCTCGACCTGCCCGATCTGTCGTCCGTACGCTCCGACCCGGTGCTGCTCGAAGCGCTCGGCGCCACCGCCGACCCGGATCTGGCGCTGAACGGGCTCGTCCGGCTGGTGGAGGCCGAGGAGGCGGACGAACGGCAGGTCCTGCTGGACACGCTCATCACCGCCAAACCGCTGCGGGACCGGCTGCTCGGGGTGCTCGGCGCCTCCGAGGCGCTCGGCGACCACCTCGCCCGTCACCCCCGCGACTGGCAGGCCCTGGTCACCTACGAGGCCACCGACCTCCACCCCGGCGTGGCCGAGTTCGAGCAGGGGCTCGCCGGGGCCGACGACCCGGACTCGCTGCGCGTCTCCTACCGCCGGTGCCTGCTGTCGATAGCGGCCCGTGACGTGTGCGGTACGACGGACGTCGCCGAGGCCGCCGCCGAGCTGGCCGACCTGGCCACCGCGACCCTGCGGGCGGCGCTCGCCATCGCCCGTACGGCGGCGCCCGCCGACGCCGCCCGCTGCCGGCTCGCCGTCATCGCGATGGGCAAGTGCGGCGGGCACGAGCTGAACTACGTCTCCGACGTCGACGTCATCTTCGTCACGGAACCGGTCGACGGCTACGAGGAGAGCGAGGCCGTCCAGGCCGCCACCAGGCTGGCCGCGCACATGATGCGGATCTGCTCCGACACGACCGTCGAGGGCACCATCTGGCCCGTCGACGCCAACCTCCGCCCCGAGGGCCGCAACGGCCCCCTGGTGCGGACCCTCTCCTCGCACCTGGCGTACTACCAGCGCTGGGCCAAGACCTGGGAATTCCAGGCGCTGCTCAAGGCCCGGCCGGTGGCCGGCGACCCCGAGCTCGGCGCGGAGTACGTCGACGCCGTCTCGCCGCTCGTGTGGCAGGCCGCGGACCGCGAGAACTTCGTCCCCGACGTGCAGAAGATGCGCCGCCGCGTCGTCGACAACATCCCCGCCGACCGCGTCGACCGCGAGATCAAGCTCGGCCCCGGCGGCCTGCGGGACGTCGAATTCGCCGTACAGCTCCTCCAGTTGGTGCACGGCCGCAGCGACACCACCCTGCGCAGCGGCACCACGCTGGAGGCCCTGCGCGCCCTCGCCGAGGGCGGCTACGTGGGGCGGGTGGACGCCGCGCAACTGGACGACGCCTACCGCTTCCTGCGCGCCATGGAGCACCGCATCCAGCTCTACCGGCTGCGCCGCACCCACCTGGTCCCGGAGGACGCGCCGGGCCTGCGGCGGATCGGCCGCTCCCTCGGGATGCGCACGGACCCGATCACCGAACTCAACCAGGCGTGGAAGCGGCACGCCTCCGTGGTGCGGCGGCTGCACGAGAAGCTGTTCTACCGGCCGCTGCTCGACGCCGTCGCCCAGCTCGCGCCCGGCGAGTCCCGGCTCAGCGCGAAGGCGGCCGCGCACCGGCTCGAAGCGCTCGGCTACGCGGATCCGGCCGCCGCGCTCCGGCACCTGGAGGCACTGTCGTCCGGGGTGTCCCGCAAGGCAGCCATCCAGCGCACCCTGCTGCCGGTGCTGCTCGGCTGGTTCGCGGACTCCGCCGATCCGGACGCCGGGCTGCTCGGCTTCCGCAAGGTGTCCGACGCGCTCGGCAAGACCCCCTGGTACCTGCGGCTGCTGCGGGACGAGGGCGCCGCGGCGGAGAACCTCGCCCGGGTCCTGTCGGCCGGCCGGCTCGCCCCCGACCTGCTGCTGCGGGCCCCGGAGGCGGTGGCGCTGCTCGGCGACCCGCAGGGGCTGCGGCCGCGCACCCGGGAGAACCTGGAGCAGGAGGTGCTGGCCGCGGTGGGGCGCGCGGACGACGCCGAGACCGCGGTCGCGGTGGTGCGCGGGGTGCGGCGGCGCGAGCTGTTCCGGACCACGGCCGCGGACCTCATCGGCTCGTACGGTACGGAGGACAGGCCCGCCGAGGAGGACCCGGGGGCGCTGGTCGACCGGGTCGGCAACGCGGTCACCGATCTGAACGCCGTCACGATCGCGGGAGCCCTGCGCGCCGCCGTGCGCGAACAGTGGGGGGACACCCTGCCCACCCGGTTCGCGGTCATCGGCGTGGGCCGGTTCGGCGGCCACGAGCTCGGCTACGGCTCCGACGCCGATGTGCTGTTCGTCCACTCGCCGCGCGAGGGCGTCGACGAGCAGGAGGCCGGCCGGGCCGCGAACGCGGTGGTCGCCGAGATGCGCAGGCTGCTCCAACTGCCCACCGCAGACCCGCCGTTGATCATCGACGCCGACCTGCGGCCGGAGGGCAAGAGCGGGCCCCTGGTGCGTTCGCTGGCGTCGTACGAGGCCTACTACCGGCGCTGGTCGCTGGTCTGGGAGAGCCAGGCGCTGCTGCGCGCCGTACCGGTCGCGGGCGACGCGGAACTGGGCCGCGACTTCATCGACCTGATCGACCCGCTGCGCTATCCCATGGAGGGCCTGGGGGACGACGCGGTCCGTGAGATCCGGCGGCTGAAGGCCCGGATGGAGTCCGAGCGGCTGCCGCGCGGCGCGGATCCGACGCTCCACACCAAGCTGGGGCGCGGCGGGCTGAGCGATGTCGAGTGGACCGTCCAGCTGATGCAGATGCAGCACGGCTGGGTTGAACCGGGGCTGCGCACCACCCGCACCCGTGAGGCACTGGCCGCGGCCTGCGCGGCGGAGCTGATCTCCGGCGAGGACGCGGCCACACTGGACGAGGCATGGGTGCTGGCGACCCGGGTGCGCAACGCGGTGATGCTGGTGCGCGGCCGGCCGGGCGACACCTTCCCGTCGGGTCCGCGTGAACTCCTCGCGGTCGGGCGGTACCTGGGGTACGAGCCGGGGCACGTCGGGGACATGCTGGACGACTACCGGCGGATCACCCGGCGGGCGCGGGCGGTGATGGAGGAGCGGTTCTACGGGGCGTGATGCGGGCGCGAGACGGTCCGTCGGCCGCCCCCGTCACGCCTCCTTCGCGTCCAGCAGCGCGCGGGCGTGCCCGATGAACGCGCCCAGCGCCAGTTCGAACGCCGCGTCCGCCCGCCCCGTGCCCACCGCGGCCAGCGCCTCGGCGAGGCGGGGCGTCGTGGTGTCGTCCGGGAGCTCCCACATAGTCTCCGGGGCCGCCAGGTCCAGCGCCGAGCCCAGCACCAGGTTCTCCAGCGCGGTGATCACCGTCATCACCTCGGCCATCGCGAAGCCGACGCCCAGCAGCAGCCGGACCGCCCGCTCGTAGTGGTCCAGGACCTTCGGGGCGCGCACCGGTGACGTCGTCAGCAGCGGAATCGCCCGCGGGTGGGCGGCGAACGCGGCACGGTAGGAGCGGGCCCACGCCGTCATGGCCGCGTCCCAGGGCTCCACGTCGAAGGCCGCGGAGTCGATCGCGGCGCACACCCGTTCCCGGACGAGCTCGACGACGCCGCCCCTTCCGTCCACATGGTGGTAGAGCGACCCGGTCTGCACCCCGAGCCGTCGGGCAATCTGCGGGACGCTGAACTCGCCCTGTTCGTCGATGAGTTCGAGCGCCGTGCTGGTTATGCGCTCCCGGTCCAGCAGCGGTTTCCGCGGCCGCCCCATGGCTGGTTCTCCTGACGTGTATCCACCGGAAGGTCTTCCCGGATGCCCGTGGGTGAGGCTACATTGCGCGAAACCGAAAGCCTTTAGATTTTCGGTCGCCGGTCCCTGCTCCCCGCCAGTCGCAGAAGGGCTCCCCTTTCGCATGGATGCGCCAACCCTCAGAAAAGGCACCCTCGGCACCGCCGACATAGCCTTCTTCGTCATCTCGGCGGCCGCCCCGCTCACGGTCATGGCCGGAGTCGCCCCCATAGCCATCATGCTCGGCGGCATCGGCGCCCCGGTCGGCTATCTGCTGGCCGGGGTGACGCTCGCGATATTCGCCATCGGGTTCACCACCATGAGCCGCCATGTCCGCAGCGGCGGCGCGTTCTACGCCTACATCACCCGGGGCCTCGGCCGCCCCGTCGGCATCGCCTCCGCCCTGATCGCGATGCTCGGCTACAACGGCATGGAGATCGGCGTCTACGGGCTGCTCGGCTCCACCACCGCCGACACCGCCAAGGCCCTGTGGGGCATCGACATCCCCTGGCTGCCGATCTCTCTCGCCGGGCTGCTGCTCATCTGGTACGGCGGCTTCCGCTCCATCGACTTCGGTGCCAAGGTCCTCGGGGTGCTGCTCGTCGCCGAGACCGGCATCCTCGTCCTGCTCGCCGGCGGAGTGCTCCTGGACGGCGGGGCCGACGGGATCTCGTTCGCCTCCTTCACCCCGGGCAACGCCCTCGTACCCGGCACGGCCGCGGTGCTGGCCTGCGCGTTCGCCGCCTTCACCGGCTTCGAGTCCACGGTCATCTACCGGCGCGAGGCACGGAACCCCGACCGCACAGTCCCCCGCGCCACCTATATCGCCGTCGCGTTCCTCGGGCTCTTCTACGCGTTCATCGTCTGGACCGTCATCCAGGCGTTCGGCGACGCGGACGTCGTCAGGGCAGCCACCACAGACCCCGGCGGACTCTTCTTCTCCGCCATCACCCACTACGTCGGCTCCTGGGCCGCGGACCTGATGCACATCCTGATCGTCACCAGCGTCCTCGCCTCGCTGCTCGCCTTCCACAACGCCATCAACCGGTACGGACTCGCGCTCTCCGAGGAAGGGGTGCTGCCCGCTGCCCTGGGCCGCATTCACCCCCGCCACCGTTCCCCCTACGTGGCCGGGCTAGCCCAGATCGCCCTCGGAGCCGTGATCGTCATCGGCTTCGCGGCGGCCGGCGCCGACCCGTACGCGCAACTGCTGCTCTGGGTCAACACCCCGGGAATGCTCGGCCTGATGCTGCTCCAGTTGCTCGCCGCGATCGCCGTACCGCTGTTCTTCCGCCGGTTCGCCCACGGCGAGGGAAGGTTCCGCACCGTCGTCGCACCGGTCGTCGCCTCCGTACTGCTGGCAGCCGCGCTCTTCCTGGTCACCGATCATGTCGACCTGTTCTCCGGCGCCTCGACCGGGGTGAACATCGTGCTCGTCTCGCTGGTGCCCGCGGTCTTCCTGATCGGGCTGGCCCTCGCGTACCGGCTGAAGCGCGACAAGCCCGAGGTGTACGCCCGTTTCGCGGCCGAGCCGTCATCTCCACCGTCGCAGGAGACCGCGGCCGAGGCCGCCCCCGCCCCTGCCACCACCACCGCCTAAGGAGCCCCACCGTGCCCGCAGCCGACCTCCTCCTCACCGGAGCCCGTGTCCGCACCCTCGACCCGGCCCGGCCGGAAGCCACCGCCGTGGCGGTCAAGGACGGGGTGATCACCGCAGTCGGCGACGAGGCCGGGCTGCGCGAATGGCGCGGCAACGGTACCGAGCACATCGACCTGTCCGGGGCCACCCTCACGCCCGGCCTGGTCGACGCGCACAGCCACCCCGTCTGGGGACTGGAGATGGCCACCGGCACCGACCTCACCGCCGTCCGCGACCTCGACCAGCTGCGCGCCGCTCTGGCCGCGGCCGAACGGACCGAGGACTGGATCGTCGCCTGGGGCCTGGACCACAACGCCTTCGGCGGCCGGCCCGTCGACCGGGCCCTGATCGAGGACGCCATCGGCGGCGCCCCCGCCTTCATCCGGCTCTACGACGGACACTCCGCCCTGGCCAGCGGCGCGGCCCTGGAACGCGCCGGGATCACCGGCCCTCGCACCTTCGTCCAGCGCTCCACCGTCGTCTGCGACCCCGACGGCCGCCCCACCGGGCATCTGATCGAGCACGCCGCGATGGATCTGGTCGGCGAACGGCTGCCCAGACCCTCGTACGCCGAGCGCCGCACCCGCCTCGTGGAGCTGCTCTCCGCGATGGCCGCCACCGGTCTCACCGGGGCCCATGTGATGGACCTCGCCGACGGCTCCGTGCCCGAGCTGCTGGCCGCCGTGGAGGAGGAGACGGACCTGCCGGTACGACTGCGGCTGGCCCCCTGGTGCATGCCGGGCGCCGACAAGGAGGCCCTGGACGAGCTGGTGCGCGTTCAGAGCGAGGCGGGCCGGCTCTGGCGCGTCGGTGGTGTCAAGTTCTTCATGGACGGCACCGTCGAGGGCGGCACCGCGTGGCTGGAGCACGCCGACTGTCACGGGGAGGGCACCGAGGCGTTCTGGCCAGACCCCGAGGCGTACACCGCCGCCGTCCACCAACTGCACCACGCCGGGGTGCGCACCGCCACCCACGCCATCGGCGACGCCGCCGTGCGGCATGTGCTGGACACGGTGCAGGCGCTGGGGGAGGGCGGCCGGCTCCGCCACCGCATCGAGCACATCGAGACCGTGCCCGGTGACCTCGCCGCCCGGTTCGCCGAGGTCGGGGTGATCGCCTCGATGCAGCCCACACACACCGCGTACACCCGGGCAGACCACAGCGACGAGTGGTCGAAGCGGCTCGGCGACGAGCGGGCCGGACGGGCCTGGCGCTGCCGGGACCTGCGGGACGCCGGGGCGTACCTGGCGCTGGGCTCCGACTGGCCGATCGCCCACTACGACGTCCGGCAGGTGCTGGCCACGGCCCGGCTGCGGCGGCTGCCCGGGGCGTACGACACCGAGCCGGTCACCGCCGAGCAGGCGCTGACCGGGCTGATGGCGCTGGAGGGCTGCACCTCGCACGCGGCGGTCGCCGCCGGGGAGCAGCAGGTCGCGGGCCGGATCGCGGTGGGCTACCGGGCCGATCTGACGGCGTTCGGGGTGGACCCGGTGGCGGCACCGGCGGACGAGCTGGGCGAGGCGCCGGTGCGGCTCACGGTGTGCGGGGGACGTGTGGCGCACCGGGGCTGAGCCGGCGCGGCCCCGGCGGCGGGCGGGCGCGGCCTCAGCGGCGGCCCGCCGCCGCGTCCGCCGTCGGGCGCCGGGTCCGCAGCGGCGCAGCGGCGGTGAGGCCCGCCAGCCGGGCCTTCTGGCACGGTGGCGCCACTCGCCTGGGCAGATGGTGCGGCAGCGAGCCGTACCAGGCGTACGAGACGGCGCAGCCGAAGGCGAGGCACGCCATGCCGCCCAGCGCGTCCAGCCAGAAGTGGTTGGCGGTCGCCACGATGACGACCAGGGTGAGCGTCGGGTAGAGCAGGGCAAGGATCCGTGCCCAGGGCGCGCAGGTCAGCGCGAAGACGGTCAGACCGCACCAGAGCGACCAGCCGATGTGCATCGACGGCATCGCCGCGTACTGGTTCGACATGTTCTTGAAGTTGCCCGAGGCCATCGAACCCCAGGTGTGATGGACCAGCACGGTGTCGATGAATTGGCCGCCGTTCATCAGACGGGGCGGTGCCAGCGGATACAGGTAGTAGCCCAGCAGCGCCACACCCGTGGTCGCGAACAGGGCCAGCCGGGCCGCCGCGTAGCGGCCGGCGTGGCAGCGGAACAGCCACACCAGCACACAGACGGTGACGACGAAGTGCAGTGTCGCGTAGTAGTAGTTCATCGAGACGATCAGCCATGTCGCGGAATTCACCGCGTGGTTGACCGCCTGCTCCACGGCGATGCCCAGGTGATTCTCGGCCGACCAGATCCGGTCGGCGTTGCGCAGCGCCTCGGTCCGCTGTTCCGGGACGGCGTTGCGCACCAGCGAGTACACCCAGTAACTGGCCGCGACGAGCAGGATTTCGAACCAGATGCGTGGGCGTCGGGGGGAGCGCAGGGAACGCAGTCCCGCCGGGCCGCCGGCACGCCGTCCGGTGTTGCGCTTCGGGTTCGCCGCAGGGGCCGCCTCGTCCACGATGGGTGACGGGGTGGCCTTCGACCGGCCTTCCTTCGATGTCACGCTCAATTCACCCATAGGCACAGAGTCTGCCAGAAATTGCCCCTCCGCCCGATCATCCTCCGGTCGGGTCCGGGCTGCACATCAGTGCGTGGTGGAATGCGCGAGCGCGCGGTGGAATGCGCGTCAGGAGCGGTCGTGGGATCCTGGGGTGGTCAGGCGGTGGTGGTCGGAGCGGGTCCGGGGCCGGCTGCCGTTGAACCGCGAACGACCAGTTCGGGCATGAAGACGAACTCGCTGTGCGGGGCGGGCGTGCCGCCGATCTCCTCCAGGAGCGTGCGCACGGCGGCCTGGCCCATCGCCGTCACCGGCTGACGGATCGTCGTCAGCGGCGGATCGGTGAACGCTATGAGCGGCGAGTCGTCGTAACCGACCACCGACAGATCGCGCGGCACCTGCATCGACAGCCGCCGGGCGGCCCGGATCGCGCCGAGCGCCATCATGTCGCTCGCGCACACCACCGCCGTGCAGCCCCGCTCCATCAGCGCCGACGCCGCGGCCTGTCCACCCTCAAGAGTGAACAGTGAATGCTGGATCAGTTCCTCCACCGCGTCCGGCGCGAGGCCCAACTGGTCCTGCATCGTGGCATGGAAGCCCTCGATCTTGCGCAGGACCGGCACGAACCGCTTCGGGCCGACCGCGAGACCGATCCGCTGATGGCCCAGCGACACCAGATGCGTCACCGCGAGCCGCATCGCGGCCCGGTCGTCCGGCGAGATGAACGGCGCCTGGACCTTGGGCGAGAAGCCGTTGACCAGGACGAACGGGACACCCTTGGCGCGCAGTTTTTCATAGCGCTGCATATCGGCCGAGGTGTCCGCGTGCAGACCGGAGACGAAGATGATGCCCGAGACGCCGCGGTCGACCAGCATCTCGGTCAACTCGTCCTCGGTGGAGCCGCCCGGGGTCTGGGTGGCCAGCACCGGCGTGTAGCCCTGCCGCGTCAGCGCCTGGCCGATGACCTGGGCCAGGGCGGGGAAGATGGGGTTCTCCAGCTCGGGCGTGATCAGCCCGACCAGCCCCGCGCTGCGCCTGCGCAGCCGTACGGGCCGTTCGTAGCCGAGGACGTCGAGCGCGGCGAGAACGGATTCACGGGTGGCCGCTGCAACACCGGGCTTGCCGTTCAGTACACGGCTGACCGTCGCTTCGCTGACCCCCGCCTGAGTTGCGATATCGGCAAGCCGTGCGGTCATGGAAGTGGACTGTACCGGGCGTATGTCGGATTGCCCACCATGGGCATGTATCCGACGAGTGCCCCCGTGCGCCGGTTCGCGGGGGTTTCCCGGCAACATCTTGCAAGGACTTGCGAGCCGGGCTTGCGGGCTTCGGTCGGATCGTCGCACCACCCGGCCCGGGGGCTGTGGACTGCGACTGCCAGGGCGTGATGCCGGGCGTCAAGGGTCTTGACGGCAACCGTGAGGACACGCGAATGTAACGATCGTCGGCACTTGCAGAAATATTCCGCAAACTCTTTCGGCGTTCTTTCATCCTTGTTACGTTCTCGTCGACCCGGCGCCGCGACGGAGCGGTACGGCAGTTGAAGGAGTTCAGATGCGACGTGGCATAACGGCCACCGCCCTGGTCGCGGCCCTGGCGCTCGCGGCGACCGCCTGCGGCAGCGACAACGAGTCCGAGGGCACGAGCAAGAGCTCGGGTGAACTCGCCGGCACCGTGACGTGGTGGGACACCTCCACCGCGGGCAGCGAGGACAAGGTCTTCAAGAAGATCGCCGAGGACTTCACCAAGAAGCACCCGAAGGTCAAGGTCAAGTACGTCAACGTCCCCTTCGGCGACGCGCAGAACAAGTTCAAGAACGCCGCGCAGTCCGGCTCCGACGCCCCCGACGTCATCCGCTCCGAGGTCGCCTGGACCCCCGAGTTCGCCGACCTCGGCTACCTGGCGCCGCTCGACGGCACCGCCGCGCTGAAGAACCCGGGCGACTTCCTCAAGCAGGCCGCCGCGTCCACCAAGTACAACGACAAGACGTACGCGGTGCCGCAGGTCATCGACTCCATGGGCATCTTCTACAACAAGAAGATCTTCAAGGAGGCCGGCGTCGAGGTCCCCAAGACCGTCGACGAGCTGAAGACCGTCTCCAAGAAGATCAAGGACAAGACCGGCAAGACCGGTATGTACCTGCGCGGCGACGACGCGTACTGGTTCCTCTCCTTCCTCTACGGCGAGGGCGGCGACATGGTCGACGCCTCCACCAAGTCCGTCACCATCGACAACCCCGCGGGCGTCAAGGCGATGAAGGTCGTCAAGGACCTCGTCGACTCCGGGGCCGCCAAGACCGATGCCACGGACGGCTGGGAGAACATGCAGGCGTCCTTCAAGGACGGCAAGGTCGCCATGATGATCAACGGCCCGTGGGCCGTCGCCGACACCTACGCCGGCAAGGAGTTCAAGGACAAGGCCAACCTGGGCATCGCCCCGGTCCCGGCCGGCTCCGCCGCGCAGGGCGCCCCGCAGGGCGGCCACAACCTGGCCGTCTACGCGGGCTCCAAGAACCTGGACGCCTCCTACGCCTTCGTCGACTACATGACGTCGGCCGAGACCCAGGCCAAGGTCACCAAGGAGCTGAGCCTCCTGCCGACCCGCACCTCCGCCTACGCCCGCCAGGACGTCGTCGACAACGAGATCGTCGGGTTCTTCAAGCCCGTCGTCGAGACGGCCGTCGAGCGCCCCTGGATCCCCGAGACCGGCAGCCTCTTCGCCCCGCTCGTCACCGAGTACACCAAGGTCCTCACCGGCCAGACCACGCCGGAGAAGGCCACGAAGACGACCGGCGACTCCTATCGCAAGCTCCTCAAGGGCTGGAAGTAACAGGAAGGCAGGCCGGCTGATGGCTGTCCACACCGGCCAGTCGGTGGCGAAGGCCGCGGGCGACGACGTCGTCGCCCGCGGCCGGAGCCGCGGTACTGGCACCCCCCCGCCGCCGGGCAGGCTCCGGCGGGCCCTGTCGACCCACTGGTACGCCTGGACCATGGTCGCCCCGGTCGTCGTCGTGATCGGCGTGATCATCGGCTATCCGCTGGTCCGCGGCATCTACCTGTCGATGACCGACGCCAACGAGCGCAACGTCGAACGGTCCATCGGTGTCAACCACATGCCCGCCACGTACGAGTTCGTGGGCCTGGACAACTACACCGACGCCCTCACCGGCGACCAGTTCCTCGGCACGCTCGGCTGGACCCTGGTGTGGACGGTCTCCTGCGTGGCCATCACCTTCTGCCTCGGCATGGCCCTCGCCAACATCCTCAACCGAAGGATCGCCGGCCGCTCCGCCTACCGGATGGCGCTCATCCTGCCCTGGGCCATCCCCGGCTTCGTCTCCGTCTTCGCCTGGCGCTTCCTCTACAACGAGGACCGCGGGCTGCTCAACAAGATCCTCTCCGGCGGCGGGATCGACGCCGTCCCGTGGCTGAACGACCCGACCTGGGCGAAGTTCTCCGTCATCGCCGTCAACGTCTGGCTCGGCGTCCCGTTCATGATGGTCGCCCTGCTCGGCGGACTGCAGTCGATCCCCAGCGAGCACTACGAGGCCGCCGAGATGGACGGTGCCACCGCCTGGCAGCGGTTCCGCCACATCACCCTGCCGGGACTGCGGCCGGTCTCCACCACGGTGATCCTGCTCTCCACCATCTGGACCTTCAACATGTTCCCGGTGATCTTCCTGCTGACCCGCGGCGGACCCGGCGAGGCCACCCAGATCCTGGTCACCCAGGCGTACAAGTTCTCCTTCGAGATCAGCCCGCGCGACTTCGCGCAGTCCTCCACCTGGGGCGTACTGATCCTCGTACTCCTGCTGATCTTCGCCGCCGTCTACCGGCGAGTCCTGCGCACCCAGGGAGACGACTGGTGACCACCACCGCACCCACCCCCACCGCGTCGCCCAAGGTCCGGCTGCGCGGGGAGCGTTCGCCGCTGGCCTCCGCCGGTCTGCACCTGACGCTCATCGTCGCGTCCGTGATCGCCGTCTTCCCCGTGCTGTGGGTCCTGCTCACCTCGCTGAAGCCCGCCGCGTACGCGACCACCACGGACTTCTTCAAAGAGACGACGTTCGACAACTACACGAACCTGATCCAGAACACGAAGTTCCTCACCTGGTTCGGCAACTCCCTGCTCATCGCGGGACTCACCACGCTCCTCGGCGTCATCGTCTCCGCCTCCACCGGCTACGCCGTCAGCCGCTTCCGCTTCCCCGGCAAGCGCGGACTGATGTGGACGCTGCTGATCACCCAGATGTTCCCGGTCGCCGTCCTCATCGTGCCGATCTACAACATCATGGCGGGCATGGGGCTGCTGAATCAGCCCGCCGGTCTCGTCATCACCTACCTCACCATCTCGGTGCCGTTCTGCGCCTGGATGATGAAGGGCTTCTTCGACACCATCCCGCGCGAGATCGACGAGTCGGGGCAGGTCGACGGCCTCACCCCGTTCGGCACGTTCTGGCGGCTGATCCTGCCGCTCGCCAAGCCCGGCCTCGCCGTCACCGCGTTCTACTCCTTCATCACCGCCTGGGGCGAGGTGGCGTACGCCTCCGCCTTCATGGTCGGCGAGGACAACCTCACCCTCGCAGGCGGACTCCAGCTCTTCGTCAACCAGTACGGAGCCCAGTGGGGGCCGATGACCGCCGCGTCCGTGCTCATCGCGATACCCGCGGCCCTGGTCTTCCTGTTCGCGCAGAAGCACCTCGTGACCGGCATGTCCGCCGGAGCCGTCAAGGGCTGAGCCCACGACGGCAGCACGACCCGCACGCACCAGTCACGGCGGCCGCCGGCATCCCGACCCGGCCCCGGCGCCGCTCCCCACCCAGACACCCCAGGGACGACATGACCCAGCACCTCGCTGCCCCTTCCACCGGCACGTCCGGCGCCGCTGCGGCCCACCAGACCGGCTGGTGGCAGGACGCGGTGATCTACCAGGTCTATCCGCGGAGCTTCGCCGACGGCAACGGCGACGGCATGGGCGATCTCGCAGGCGTACGCGGCAGACTCCCGTACCTCAAGAGCCTCGGCGTCGACGCGGTCTGGCTCAGCCCCTTCTACGCCTCCCCGCAGGCGGACGCGGGCTACGACGTCGCCGACTACCGGGCCATCGACCCGATGTTCGGCACCCTGCTGGACGCCGACGGGCTGATCCGCGACGCCCACGACCTGGGCCTGCGGATCATCGTGGACCTGGTGCCCAACCACTCCTCGGACCGGCACGAGTGGTTCCGGCGCGCCCTCGCCGAGGGCCCCGGCTCCGCCCTGCGCGAGCGCTACCACTTCCGCCCCGGCAAGGGCGCGGCCGGCGAATTGCCGCCCAACGACTGGGAGTCCGTCTTCGGCGGTCCCGCCTGGACCCGCACCACCGACCCGGACGGTACCCCGGGCGACTGGTACCTCCACCTCTTCGCGCCCGAGCAGCCCGACTTCAACTGGGAACACCCGGCCGTCGCCGACGAGTTCCGCTCCATCCTGCGCTACTGGCTCGACATGGGCGTCGACGGCTTCCGGGTCGATGTCGCCCACGGTCTCGTCAAGGCCGAGGGCCTGCCCGATCTCGGAAGCCACGACCAGCTCAAGCTGCTCGGCAACGACGTCATGCCCTTCTTCGACCAGGACGGGGTGCACGAGATCTACCGCTCCTGGCGCACCATCCTCGACGAGTACCCCGAGAAGAACGGGCCCGGAGGGCCTTCGTCAGAAGGGCGGTGGTGGGCGACGGGCGGGCGCATCCTCGTGGCCGAGGCCTGGACCCCCACTGTCGAGCGCACCGCCAACTACGTGCGCCCCGACGAGATGCACCAGGCGTTCAACTTCCAGTACCTCTCCACCTCCTGGGACGCCGACGAGCTCCGCAAGGTCATCGACACCTCGCTCGACGCCATGCGCCCGGTCGGCGCCCCCACCACCTGGGTGCTCTCCAACCACGACGTGACCCGGCACGCCACCCGGTTCGCCAACCCGCCCGGCCTCGGCACCCAGATCCGCACCCCCGGCGACCGCGAGCTGGGCCTGCGCCGGGCCCGCGCCGCCACGCTGCTGATGCTGGCACTGCCCGGCTCCGCCTACGTCTACCAGGGCGAGGAGCTCGGCCTGCCCGACGTCACCGACCTGCCCGACGAGGTCCGCCAGGACCCGTCGTTCTTCCGCGCCGAGGGCCAGGACGGCTTCCGGGACGGCTGCCGGGTGCCGATCCCGTGGACCCGCGATGGCGACTCGTACGGCTTCGGCGACGGCGGCAGCTGGCTTCCGCAGCCCGCGGGCTGGGGCGAGCTCTCGGTGGAGGCGCAGACCGGCGTGGCGGGCTCCACCCTGGAGCTGTACCGGGCCGCGATCGCCGCCCGCCGGGCCCACCCGGGGCTCGGCGCCGGAACCTCGGTCGAGTGGCTCCAGGCCCCCGAGGGGCTGCTGATCTTCGCCCGCCCCGGCTTCGTCTGCACCGTCAACACGACGGGCCGCCCGGTACGCATCCCCGTGCGCGGCACCGTCCTGCTGTCCAGCGCCCCGGTCGTCACCGACGGCGCCGGGATCGAGCTGCCCGCGGACACCACGGTGTGGTGGACGGTGTGACGGTTCCCCTGCCCGGGGCCTCTCTTCCGGATCAGGCCGGATCAGGGAGCGGGGGCTGGTGCGTGCAGTTGCAAGGCGGAGGAGGGAGCCAACGCGGAGCATTGGCGACTGACGACAACGCCGCAGATGTGCGTGCCAGCCCCCGCGAGCCCGGCAAGATCCGGAAGAAGGGCCCCGGGTCCGGTGCGCCGAGGCTCTCGGACATCGCCGGCCAGGCAGCGGTCAGCGAGGCGACCGTCAGCCGGGTGCTCAACGGGAAACAGGGCGTCTCGGAGACCACCCGTCAGCGGGTGCTCGCGGCGCTGGACATCCTGGGCTACGAACGTCCCGTACGGCTGCGGCAGCGCAGCGCCGGGCTGATCGGACTGGTGACCCCAGAACTCATCAACCCGATCTTCCCGGCGTTCGCGCAGTCCGTCGAGCAGGTGCTGGCAGGTCACGGTTACACCCCGGTGCTCTGCACCCAGATGCCCGGCGGCGCCACCGAGGACGAACTCGTCGAGCAGCTCGTGGAGCGCGGCGTCGGCGGGATCGTCTTCATCTCCGGGCTGCACGCCGACATGTCGGCCGACCCGGCCAGGTACGCCGCGCTCACCGAGCGCGGCGTGCCGTTCGTCCTGATCAATGGCTACAACGAACGGATCAGCGCGCCGTTCGTCTCGCCCGACGACGCCGCCGCCGTGCGGATGGCCGTCGGGCACCTCGCCGACCTCGGCCACAGCAGGGTCGGCCTGGCGATCGGGCCGCAGCGCTATGTGCCGGCCCGCCGCAAGCGCGAGGGGTTCGTCGACGCCGCCGTGAACCTGCTGGGAATGGACCGCGCCGAGGCCGAACTCCTCGTCTGTCCCACGCTGTTCAGCGTCGAGGGCGGCCAGGTCGCGGCGGGTGCGCTGCTCGACCAGGGGTGCACGGGCATCGTCTGCGGCAGCGACCTGATGGCGCTGGGCGTGGTGCGTGCGGCCCGCGAGCGCGGGCTCGGTGTGCCGCGCGACGTGTCGGTGGTGGGTTTCGACGACTCGCAGCTGATCGCGTTCACCGATCCGCCGCTGACGACGGTGCGCCAGCCGGTCCAGGCGATGGCCGCGGCGGCGGTGGGCGCCCTGCTGGAGGAGATCGGCGGCAGCCCGGTGCAGCGCACGGAGTACGTGTTCCAGCCGGAGCTGGTGGTACGGGGATCCACCGCGGCGCTCCGGGGCGACTGAGAGGTCCGAGGGGCCGGGCGTACAGGAGAGGCACCGGGAGTCGGCCCGGAATGGGCCTGCGGGGAGTGAGTGACTCCGGGTGCCTCTCTTGTCCGTGACCGGCCCGGCCGGCCGGGCGCGTGGGGTCCGGGGTCGCCGGAACCCCCGGCCGACCGGACCGGAGTCGGGAGAAACTTAACAGCGCTGCAATGTTTTGCGTAAGTCTTTGCAGGAAGAAAACTGCTGGATTTCATGGATGTGGGCGGGTGGTGTCCAAAGGGTTGACCGGAGCCTCATGGGCTCGTACGGTCTGCGCTGCGGCAAGGTTTGCATTCTTGCAGCAAGAACCTTCAGGAGCCTTGAGGGCAGGGCGCGTTGCCATGTGAGGCTGCACCGTCACCCGCATTTCCCCCCACAGCAGGAGGAAACATGGCACGCAGACCACTGTCCGCGGCGCTCGCCCTGGCAGCAGGCGCCGCCGTCCTCATATCCCCGACCGCGACCGCCAGTGCCGCCGCCCCCGGTGACAAGGACGTCACCGCGGTCCTCTTCGAGTGGAAGTTCGACTCGGTGGCCAAGGCATGCACGGCCACGCTCGGCCCGGCCGGATACGGCTACGTACAGGTCTCGCCGCCCCAGGAGCACATCCAGGGCGGCCAGTGGTGGACCTCGTACCAGCCCGTCAGCTACAGGATCGCCGGACGGCTCGGCGACCGCGCCTCCTTCGCCGCCATGATCAACACTTGCCACGCCGCCGGCGTCAAGGTCGTCGCGGACTCCGTCATCAACCACATGTCGGCCGGATCGGGCACCGGCACCGGCGGCTCCTCGTACACCAAGTACGACTACCCCGGCGTGTACTCCGCCGCCGACATGGACGACTGCACCGCGCAGATCAGCAACTACCAGGACCGCGCCAACGTCCAGAACTGCGAACTCGTCGGCCTCGCCGACCTGGACACCGGCGAGGACTACGTACGCGGCCGGATCGCCGCCTACCTCGACGACCTGCTCTCCCTGGGCGTCGACGGCCTGCGCATCGACGCCGCCAAGCACATGCCCGCCGCCGACCTGGCGAACATCAAGTCGCGGCTGAGCAACCCGGGCGTCCACTGGAAGCAGGAGGCGATCCACGGCGCGGGCGAGGCCGTCCAGCCCGACGAGTACACCGGCACCGGGGACGTCCAGGAATTCCGCTACGCCAGAAGCCTCAAGCAGGTCTTCAACAACGAGAACCTCGCCTATCTGAAGAACTACGGCGAGGGCTGGGGCTTCATGCCCTCGTCGAAGGCGGCGGTCTTCGTCGACAACCACGACACCGAGCGCGGCGGCGACACGCTGAACTACAAGGACGGCGCGAACTACACCCTCGCCAATGTCTTCATGCTGGCCTGGCCGTACGGCTCGCCCGACGTCCACTCCGGCTACGAATGGTCCGACAAGGACGCGGGCCCGCCCAACGGCGGCACGGTGAACGCTTGTTACAGCGACGGCTGGAAGTGCCAGCACGCCTGGCGCGAGATCTCCTCCATGGTCGGCTTCCGCAACACCGCGCGCGGCGAGTCCGTCAGCGACTGGTGGGACAACGGCGGTGACCAGATCGCCTTCGGCCGCGGTTCCAAGGCGTACGTCGCGATCAACCACGAGAGCTCCTCGCTGACCCGTACGTTCCAGACCTCGCTGCCCGCCGGCGACTACTGCGACATCCAGTCCGGCAAGGGCGTCACGGTGAACGGCTCGGGCCAGTTCACCGCGACGCTCGGCGCCGACACGGCGGTGGCGCTCCAGGTCAACGCCCGCGGCTGCGCGGCCACCGGCTGACAGCGGCGACCGGGGGCGGGGCAGGTACCGCCCCGCCCCCGGCAAGTCCGCCCGCCCCCAGAGCATCACCCCCACCCAAGGAGACCCAGCCCGTGCCCCGTTCCACCCTCGGACGTGGAGCAGTCGCCGCACTCTGCGCGGCACTCCTCCCCGTCGTCCCGGCGGCAACCGCGTCGGCCGCGCCGAGACCTCCGGGCCCGCCCTCGGACGCGAAGCTCGCCCAGGCGCCCGCCCGGCACGACCTGACCCGCGAGCAGTTCTACTTCGTCATGCCGGACCGGTTCGCCAACGGCGACACGTCCAACGACCGCGGCGGGCTCACCGGTTCGCGCCTGGAGACCGGCTACGACCCCACGGACAAGGGCTTCTACCAGGGCGGCGACCTCAAGGGCCTGACGAGCGGGCTCGACTACATCAAGGGCCTCGGCACCACCGCCATCTGGCTCGCCCCGATCTTCAAGAACCGTCCCGTCCAGGGGACCGGCAAGGACGCCTCGGCCGGCTACCACGGCTACTGGATCACCGACTTCACCCAGGTCGACCCGCACTTCGGGACCAACGCCGACCTGGCGAAGCTGATCGACAAGGCCCACGCCAAGGGCATGAAGGTCTTCTTCGACGTCATCACCAACCACACCGCCGACACCGTCGACTACGCCGAGAAGACCTACGGTTACCGGCCCAAGGGCGCCTACCCGTACCTGGACGAGGACGGCCGCCCGTTCGACGACAGCAAGGGCCTGGCCAAGGTGGACGCGGACTCGTTCCCGTACACCCCGAGCACGCCGAAGAGCGCCGGTGACGACAAGGTCCCGGCCTGGCTCAACGACCCGGAGATGTACCACAACCGGGGCGACTCGACCTTCGCCGGCGAATCCGCCGAGTACGGCGACTTCTCCGGGCTGGACGACCTGTGGACCGAACGGCCCGAGGTCGTGACCGGCATGGCGAAGATCTATGAGAAGTGGGTCCGCGACTTCGACATCGACGGCTTCCGGATCGACACCGTCAAACACGTCGACCTGGACTTCTGGACCCAGTGGGCGACCGCCCTGGACACCTACGCGGCCAAGCGCGGCCGCGAGGACTTCTTCATGTTCGGCGAGGTCTACTCCGCCGACACCGCCGTCACCTCGCCCTACGTCACCCGCGGCCGGCTCGACGCGACGCTCGACTTCCCGTTCCAGGAGGCGGCACGCCAGTACGCCTCCCAGGGCGCCCCGGCCTCGAAGCTCGCCGCCGTCTTCGGCGACGACTACCGCTACACCACCGACAAGGCCAACGCCTACGAACAGGTGACCTTCCTCGGCAACCACGACATGGGCCGCATCGGCACGTTCCTGAAGCAGGACAACCCGAAGGCCGACGACGCGGAACTCGTCCGGCGCGCGGAACTCGCCAACGAGCTGATGTTCCTGGGCCGGGGCAACCCCGTCGTCTACTACGGCGACGAGCAGGGCTTCACCGGCGCGGGCGGCGACAAGGACGCCCGCCAGACCATGTTCGCCTCGAAGACCGCCGACTACCTCGACGACGACGAACTGGGCACCGACCGCACCCACGCCACCGACGCGTACGACCCGAAGCACCCCCTGTACCGGAACATCGCCGCGCTCTCCGAACTCACCCGGAAGAACCCGGCACTGCGCGACGGCGTCCAGACCGAGCGGTACGCGCAAGGCCCCGTCTACGCCTTCTCCCGCACGGACCCCGAGAAGCCCTACGAGTACCTCGTCGCCACCAACAGCGGCACCGCCCCGAGGACCGTCGAGCTGCCCACCGCATCGGCCGGCATGAACTTCAGCACCTTGTACGGCGGTTCCTCCACTCACCGCAGCGGCAACGACAAGAAGATCACCGTCACCGTCCCCGCCCTCTCCAGCCTCGTGCTGCGCGCCGAGAAGCCGATGGGTACCCCCGCCACCAAGCCGGACATCACCCTGAAGGCGCCCGCCGCCGGGGCCACCGGCACCGTGGAGATCTCCGCCGACATCGACGGCGGCGGGCTGAACCGCGTCGTCTTCGCCGCGCAGACCGGCAACGGCAAGTGGATCACGCTCGGTTCCGCCGACCACGCCCCGTACAAGGTCACCCAGCACCTGGACGGCAAGGTCGCGGCCGGCACCCCGCTGCGCTACAAGGCGGTCGTCGTCGACCGCGCCGGACGCACCGCGAGCGCACTCGCCGCGACCACCGCCGGACAGGCCCCGGCGGAGCCGAAGCCGGTGGCCGTCCAGCGCGACCACGCCGTCGTCCACTACAAGCGCGCGGACGGCGACTACGAGGGCTGGACGCTCAGGTCCGGTGACCGCACGGCGCAGTTCACCGGGCGCGACGCCTACGGGGCCTTCGCCTGGCTGAAGCTCGACGAGGGCGCCGCCACCGTCCCGTACACCGTCGAGAAGAACGGCACCGCCGACGGGACGCAGCGCACCGTCGAACTCGCCAGGACCGGACAGGTCTGGATCGAGCAGGGCGAGGACGGCCAGGCCGACACGGCCCCCGACGGCGCCTACCCGCCGCATGACACCACCAAGGCCGTCCTGCACTACTACCGCCCCGACGGCGACTACGACGGCTGGGGGCTGCACACCTGGACCGGCGCCAAGAACCCCACCGACTGGGCGAAGCCCCTCCAGCCGGTGAAGAAGGACGCCTCCGGCATCACCTTCGAGGTGCCGCTCACCGACGGCGCCACCTCGCTCTCCTACATCCTGCACAAGGGCGACGAGAAGGACCTCCCCAGCGACCAGTCTCTCGACCTCGCCACCTACGGGCACGCGGTCTGGATGCTCGGCGCAACGCCCGGCTACCTGCTGCCCCAGACCGGCGGCGTACCCACCCCCGACCTCTCCAGGGCCGAGGCACAGTGGATCGACGCCGACACCGTCGTATGGAAGGTGAAGGCCACCGACGCCACCAGCCAGCAGCTCGTCTACGCCAAGGACGGCTCCATCTCCGTCATCGACGGGGCGCTCTCCGACGAGGGCCAGTGGCTGCGGCTCACCCCCGCCGCGCTGACCGACGCACAGAAGGCGAAGCACCCGAACCTCAAGGACTACCCGGCGTTCACCGTCGACGCCCGGGACCGGGACCGGGTCCGCGAGGCCCTGCGCGGTCAGCTGATCGCCACCCAGCGCGCCGCCGACGGCGCCCTGCTCGCGGCCACCGGCGTGCAGAGCGCCGGCGTGCTCGACGACCTGTACGGCAAGAACGCGGCCGGTGCCGCGCTCGGCCCGGTCTTCGGCCGCGAGGGCCGCCCCACCCTCTCGGTCTGGGCGCCCACCGCCCGCACCGTCGCCCTGGAACTCGACGGCCGCGGCATCCCGATGCGCCGCGACGACCGCACCGGCGTCTGGTCCGTCACGGGACCGAAGAACTGGAAGGGCAAGCCCTACCGCTACACGGTGGACGTCTGGGCGCCCACCGTCGGCAAGATGGTCACCAACCAGGTCACCGACCCCTACTCCACCGCCCTGACCACCGACTCCGCGCGCAGCCTCGTCGTCGACCTGGACGACCCGGCCCTCGCGCCGAAGGGCTGGTCCGGGCTGCAGAAGCCCGCCGCCGTACCGCTGCGCGACGCCCAGATCCAGGAGCTGCACATCCGCGACTTCTCGATCGCGGACCGCACCTCGAAGCACCCCGGCGAATACCTGGCCTTCACCGACACCGGCTCCGACGGGATGAAGCACCTCAAGCGGCTCGCGGACGCCGGCACCAGCTACGTCCATCTGCTGCCCGCCTTCGACATCGGCACCATCCCCGAGAAGAAGGCCGCCCAGCAGAAGCCGGCCTGCGACCTGTCCGTGTACGCCCCCGACTCACAGGAGCAGCAGGCCTGCGTGACGAAGGCCGCCGCGAACGACGCGTTCAACTGGGGCTACGACCCGCTGCACTACACCGTCCCCGAGGGCTCCTACGCCTCCGACCCCAAGGGCACCAAGCGCACCGTCGAGTTCCGGCAGATGGTGCAGGGCCTCAACGGCGCGGGGCTGCGCACCGTCATGGACGTCGTCTACAACCACACCGTCGCCTCCGGCCAGGACGGCAAGTCCGTGCTCGACCGGATCGTGCCCGGCTACTACCAGCGGCTGCTGGACGACGGCACCGTCGCCACCTCCACCTGCTGTGCCAACACCGCGCCCGAGAACACCATGATGGGCAAGCTGGTCGTCGACTCGGTCGTCACCTGGGCCAAGGAGTACAAGGTCGACGGCTTCCGCTTCGACCTGATGGGCCACCATCCCAAGGCCAACATCCTCGCCGTCCGCGAGGCGCTCGACGCGCTGACCGTGGCGAAGGACGGCGTCGACGGCAAGAGGATCATCCTGTACGGGGAGGGCTGGAACTTCGGTGAGATCGCCGACGACGCCCGCTTCGTCCAGGCCACCCAGAAGAACATGGCCGGCACGGGCATAGCCACCTTCTCCGACCGCTCCCGCGACGCCGTACGCGGCGGCAGCCCCTTCGACGCGGACCCGGGCGTACAGGGCTTCGCCACCGGCCTCTACACCGACCCCAACACCTCCGCCGCCAAAGGGACGGAGGCCGAACAGAAGGCCCGGCTGCTCCACTACCAGGACCTGATCAAGGTCGGCCTCACCGGCAACCTCGCCGACTACACCTTCACCGACTCCTCGGGCCGCACGGTCAAGGGATCCGGCGTCGACTACAACGGCGCCCCCGCCGGATACGCCGCCGCCCCCGGCGACGCCCTCGCCTACGCGGACGCCCACGACAACGAGTCGCTGTACGACGCGCTCGCCTTCAAGCTCCCGGCGGGCACCCCGGCGGCCGACCGGGCCCGCATGCAGGTCCTGGCCATGGCGACGGCCACCCTCTCGCAGGGGCCCTCGCTCTCCCAGGCGGGCACCGACCTGCTGCGCTCCAAGTCCCTGGACCGCAACTCCTACGACAGCGGCGACTGGTTCAACGCCCTGCACTGGGACTGCCGCGACGGCAACGGCTTCGGCCGCGGGCTGCCGCCGGCCGCCGACAACGAGTCCAAATGGTCCTACGCGAAGCCACTGCTGGCCGCCTCCGCGATCAACCCCGGCTGCGCACAGATCGACGGCGCGTCCGCCGTGTACCGGGACCTGCTCACCATCCGCTCCACGGAACAGGACTTCGGCCTCTCCACCACCGAGCAGGTGCAGTCCGCCCTGTCCTTCCCGCTCTCCGGGAAGGACGAGACCCCGGGCGTGATCACCATGCGGCTCGGAAAGCTGGTGATCGTCTTCAACGCGGCCCCCGGCACACGGACCCAGACGGTCGCCGAACTGGCGGGGAAGCAGTACACACTGCACCCCGTCCAGGCTGCGGGCGCGGATCCTACTGTCAAGAAGTCCACGTATGAGGCGAGTTCGGGAAGATTCACCGTCCCGGGACGCACGGTGGCGGTTTTCTCCCTGAGTTGAGCCACGACAGGGTTAGGTTGGGAGACAGCAGCCGTCGGGGAATGCCGCAGCACCGCACCCCTGGCGCGCCCTCCCACCCCCCGGCCGGTCCCGGCCCCTCTCCGGACGGCACAGGCATCTCCGCATGCCTGTGCCGCACCGGAGCCAGGGTCCGGGACCGGCCGGTCCACCTGTTTCAGCGACGGTGACCATGGCGAGCAACATCCCCGAGGAGACCACGAGCTTTGTCGGACGGAAAGCGGAACTTGCCCGGCTCGAACACACCCTCGCCACGCACCGGCTGACCACACTCATCGGCAGCGGTGGCGTCGGCAAGACCCGGCTCGCGGTCCGCGCCGCCCGGCAGGCGGTGGCAGGACACCGCGACGGCGCGTGGTGGGCGGACCTCTCACCGCTGCACGACGACGGACTGCTCATCGCGACCGTCTCCGACGCCGTGGGGCTCTCCGACCACACCCTGCGCATGCCCATCGACGCCCTGTGCGAATGGCTCGTCGACAAGGAAATGCTGCTGATCCTCGACAGTTGCGAGCACCTGCGACCCGCCTGCGCGCACCTGCTCGGCGAGATCCTCACGACATCGCCCGGCCTGACCGTGCTCGCCACCAGCCGGCAGCCCCTGAACATCAAGGGCGAACAGGTCGTCGAGGTCGACCCGCTGCCCGTCGAGGGCGCGGCCGACGCGCTGACGCTGTTCCGGGACCGGGCGGCAGCGGCAGCCCCGGGCCTCGCCCTCGACGAGCCGGGGAACGCGGAGGCCGCCGCCGAGATCTGCCGCCGCCTCGAAGGAATTCCGCTCGCCGTCGAACTCGCGGCCGGGGCCCTCGGCCGGGACACCGTCGAACAGGTCGCCGCACGCATCAGGACCCGCTTCGACGTACCCGCCGACGCCTCGCTCTGGCCGCCGCGCCACCGCACCCTGCGCACCGCCATCGGCTGGAGCCATGAGCTGTGCACCCCGCTGGAAAGGCTGCTCTGGGCCCGGCTGACCGTCCTGCGCGGCGAGTTCGACGAGGACGCGGCCCGCGAGGTCTGCGCCGGGGGGCCGCTCACCCCGGACGGTGTGACCAGGGCGCTGAACGGCCTGGTCACCAAGTCCGTCGTCGGCCGGGACGGCGTACGGCACCGCATGCTCGACACCATCCGCGAGTACGGACGGATGTGGCTCGCCGAACTCGGCGAGGAACGGGCCGCCGCCGACCGGCACGCCGCCTGCTTCCTCGGCTTGGCCCGCAACGCCCACGCCGGCTGGACCGGCGACGACCAGATCAGCTGGTACCACCGCATCGCCGAGGCGCACGCCGACCTCTGCGCCGCCCTGGACCACCTGCTGGCCCACGACACCGCGGCCGCCCAGGAGATGGCCGGACGGATCGGCTTCTTCTGGTGCTGCTGCGGCCACCTCCCGCAGACCCGCGAATACGCCCGCCGCGCGCTGGCCGCCGGACCGTCCGAGGGCCCCCACCGCACCCGCGCCCTGTGGGTGCTGGGCATCACCGTCATGCTCCAGGGCGACTACCCGGCCGCCCGCCGCCTGGGCCGGGAGTGCACCAGGGAAGCGGCGCGCGACGGCACCGACGAGGGCATCCTCGCCGCCGCCTATCTGTGCGGCCTCACGGATCTGATGACCGGCCGCCCCGAGGAGGGCCTGCGCGAGGTCGACCGGGTCCTGCGCTCGACCGGCACCGCCACCCCGCTGGAGAAGGCCTACCGGCTGCGGTGCCGGCTCATCACGGTCTTCGCCCTGACCGGGCTCGGCCGGCTGGACGAGGCGGCCGAGGCGGCCGCGGTCCTGCGCGCGGTCTGCGAGGCCCAGGACGAGTGCTGGACCCGCAGCTACGTCGACTACCAGCTCGCCCTGATCGCCCTGCTGCAGGGCGATGCCCACGCGTCCGCCGCCCACGCCCGCTCGATGCTCGCGGGCAAGCACCGCATGCGCGACCGCTTCGGCATCGCCCTGGGCCTGGACGTCCTGGCCGCGGCGATCGCCGCCCAGGGCGCGGGCGCCCGCGCCGCCCGGGTGTACGGCACGGGACAGGTGTACTGGCGCATGGTCGGCCAGCCGCAACGCGGCACCCCGGAACTGGAGCCGCTGCGCGAGGCATGCGAACGCCAGGCCCGCGAGGCCGTCGGCGACGTCGCCTACCAGCGGGCCTTCGAACGGGGCCGGGCGGACAACGCGGAAGTCGGCCTGGCCGCCGCGCTCCAGGGCGAACTGCTCATGTAGGGGTCGAGAGCAGCCGCTGCGCAGGGACGGCGGGTACGGCCGGGGCCAGGGCGGAGAGCCGGTTCAGCAGCTCTCCGAACGGCCCGTCCGCCGGCTCCTGGCCGAGCACCCGCAGCACGATGCCCGCCGTCTCCTTGCTGTACGCGGCGCTCACCGCGGCCAGCGCGGCGAAGTCGTGCACCAGCTGCAACTCCAGCTCCTCGCGCGGAATCCGCCGCCCGTCCAGCCAGATCAGCGCCGTCGACTCGGCCAGCGACACCCAGGAACGCACGACCAGCTCCAGCCGTGCCGGGGGATCCTCGACCCCCAGATGGGACAGGATCTGCTCGCAGGCGGCCTGCCGCACCCCGTCTATCATCGCGTTCGCCGTCGAGGACCCCGCCGCGGGCCCGCCCCGCATCAGCGCGGAGAACCCCGGACCGTGCTCCTCGACGAAGTCGAAGAACCGCCCCATCACCCGCAGCAGCCGGGCCCCGAGAGGCCCTTCGCGAGGCTCCACGAACCGGGCCGCCAGCTCGTCGGCGGCCCGCCGCAGCGCGGCCTCGTACAGGCTCTGCTTCCCCGGGAAGTAGTGGTAGACCAGTGGCCGCGAGATCCCCGCGGCGGCCGCGATCTCGTCGATCGACACCTCGTCCGGGGCGCGGTGACTGAACAACTCCAGCGCGACACCGATCAATTGTTGTCTGCGCTCCTCGACGCCCATCCTGCGCCGCACCCCGGTCGTCATGGTGGACAGCGTACCGAGTGGGGCGGCGGGGGAGAGGAGGCGGGCGGCCCGGCACCTCTCCCCACCCCCGATCGCCGCAAGGCATCAGCAAGACATCAGAGGTCCAGCACCAGCCGCTCGCCCCGGCACCGGGACACGCAGATCAGCATCGAGTCGTCCCGCTCCGAGTCCGTCAGGAGTTCGTCGCGGTGGTCGATCTCACCCTCCAGGACGCGCTGCTGACACGTACCGCAGAAGCCCTGCTCGCAGGAGTACGAGACGTGACTCAGTTCCTCGCGCACCGCTGCCAGCACCGACTGGTCCGCCGCCACCTGGACCGTACGGCCGGAGCGGCGCAGCTCGACCTCGAACGGGCCCGAGCCGGCCGACGACGAGGCCGCCGCCGTGAAGCGTTCCAGATGCAGGGTCCGGTCGGGCGGGAGGGCGGCGGCGACCGCGTCCATCAGGGGTTCGGGGCCGCAGCAGTAGACGGCGGTGCCCTCCGCCGTGTCCGCCAGGGCCGCCGCGGCGTCCGGGTGGCCAGCCTCGTCCTCGGCGACGACGGTCACCCGGCCGCCCTCCGCGCCCAGCTTCTCGATCTCGTCCAGGAACGGCATCGACGCGCGGGTCCGTCCGCCGTACAGCAGCCGCCAGTCGGCGCCCGAGGCGGCGACGGACCGCAGCATCGGCAGGATCGGGGTGATGCCGATGCCGCCCGCGACGAACAGGTACGCGGGGGCGTCGGTGAGCGGGAAGCGGTTGCGCGGGTCGCGGACCTCCACCTCCTCGCCCTCGTGGAGCTGCTCGTGGACCTCGAGGGAGCCGCCGCGGCCGTCCTCGACCAGCCGCGTCGCGATGGTGTACGTGCCGGGGTCGGCCGGGTCCCCGCACAGCGAGTACTGGCGGACCAGGCCGGAGGGCAGGAGCAGGTCGAGGTGCGCGCCGGGCTGCCACGGCGCCAGGGCGGACCCTTCGAGACGGAGCTGGACGACGCCCTCGGCCGGGGTGGTCCGCTCGGTGATCAGCAGCCGGCGGGTCGCCGTGGTGCGCCGCCCGGAATGGCCCGATATCGGTTCCTCCAGGGCCGGCAGCGGCCACAGCGGGGAGTTCTGGATCCGGCGGTGCAGGGCGCGCTTGGCCAGCAGTGCGGCGCCCGCGACCAGGACGACGGTGCGCAGGCGGGGCAGGGGGAGCGGCATGTTCAGCTGGTTCCCGTCATACGGGCCTCGGCGGCGGTCGCCGCGGGCGAGTGGGCGAGATAGTCGATGGCCTGGGCCGTGCTGCCCTCCTGCGAGGGGTGGTAGTCCCGGCTCAGATAGCGGGGGACCGAACGCAGCAGATCACCGGTGGCGGGCAGGGTGCCGCGCTTGCCGCTGGTGTAGAACTCCTTGAACGAACCCTTGCCGTTGAGCAGGCTCGGGTCGTTCTCCATGAAGAAGCGGATGCCGCGCTGCCAGAGGAAGACCAGCGCGCTGAATGCCGTGGCCCAGGTGCGCGCCCGGCGCGGGTAACCGCCGTCGACATGCATGAACACCTCGAACGCGACCGAGCGGTGCTCGACCTCCTCCGCGCCGTGCCAGCGCAGCAGGTCCAGCATCATCGGATCGGCGCCGCGCCGGTCCAGCTCGTCGGCGTTCAGCACCCAGTCACCGAGGAAGGCGGTGTAGTGCTCGATCGCCGCGATCAGCGCCACCCGCTCCATCAGCCACCACTTGCGCGCCCGCCCCGGCGGCAGCGTCCGGTCGCCGAGCAGCTTCTCGAAGAACCAGTCGACCTGCGCGGTGTACGGAGTCGGGTCGAGCCCCAGCTCCTTCAGGCGGGGCAGGACGTCGTCGTGCGCCTGGGAGAGCACGGCCTCCTGGCCGATGAAGCCGATGACGTCCTGGCGCAGCTGTTCGTCGTGGATGTACGGCAGCACCTGCCGGTACACGTGGATGAACCAGCGTTCCCCGGCGGGCAGCAGGAGGTGGAGCACATTGATGGTGTGCGTGGTGAACGGGTCGCCCGGCACCCAGTGCAGGGGCGTCTTCTCCCAGGCGAAGGAGACCTTGCGCGCCTTGAGACGCGTCCGCTCCGAGGCGACCGGCGCCGGCTGCGTGTTAGACATATTGTCAATGTACTGAGAGGTAGGCCGTCGGAACAGAGGCGTGCGACGAATTCCTGACGCTCCGGAATTCCTGACGCTCCGGATTTCCTGAGCCCAGGAGGACGGGGCGTCAGCGCAGCGCGCCCACCCGACTCCCGTCCGCCAGCGTCCCGTTCAGCCGCGCCCGGTCGCCCGCCCTGGCCGGCACGGCGAGCAGACGGCTGTCGGAACGCGCCTCCACCCCGCCCGACGCGGTCAGCGAGGCGAACTGCTCACTGCCCGCCGCCAGTACGTACCAGCGGCCGCCCTGCGACTTCCACAGCACCCCGGCCAGGACCCGGGGTGCGCGCAACCCGCAGGCCGGGGAGTCCTCGGCCCTGGCCGCGACCGCCCCGGGCGGCCCGCCCGTCGCGACGGCCGGCGCCGACGGGGCCTGGAACTGGGCGAGGACCCGGCTGCCGGTACCCCGCCAGGTCTCCGCCCTGGTGCAGAGCCAGCGCGCCGAACCGCCCTCCTCGGGCAGCAACTGCTCGGCGTACTGCCAGGAGTTCACCGACCGCACCCCGCGCGAACGCACCGCGGGCAGCAGACAGGCGGTCCGCGCCCAGCTGTCCCGCTCCGCCCACCCGGCGACATCGTGCGGCGCGGACGGCGGGCCCGAGGTGAGCCGGGCCGGGACCAGTTCGCCGAGGTCCGCCATCAGTCGGGCCGCCCCGCCGTCGCGGACCTCGATCGCCTCCCAGGCGCGGCAGTCGCGGGCCGTTGCCGGACTGGTCAGCGCGGCGGTCACCCCGTCGGCGCGGCGGGGCAGCGGCCGCCGTCCGGCGTCCGGCGCCAGCAGGTCCCGCACCGACATCGAACTCACCCACGGCGCGGTGAGATAGCGGATCCGGTCGCCGCCGCGCGCCACGATCAACGCGGCGGCCGTCGCCCGGTCCGCACCGTCGACCCGGGCGAAGTCGAGCGCGACGCCCTCGCCCCGCCCGCCGTCCCGGAGCTCCGCGTACCGCACGACGCGCAGCCCGTCGTAGAACAGCACCACCGTCAGCCGGTCCACCTCACCCGCGTACAGCAGCTGCGGCGCCCCCATCGGAGGCCCGACCGGGGTGCCAGGGGTCGCCGACGAACGCACCGCACCGTCCGGACGCGCCCAGACTCCCAGCGCGCGGCGCAGCAGCCGGGTGTCCCCGGCGCGGCTGCCGCGGGTGGGCCAGGAAGTGAAGTCGGTACGCGGCGAGCGCTGCCAGAACGTCGCGGAAACCCGGCTCAACCTGGCCGGATCCAGGGCCTGTTCGGCGGCGGTTTCCCGGCCGCCGTCCCGGGGCCCGGAAACGGCGCCGCGCCCCCAGCCGTGGCCCGGCAGCCCCAGCAGCGCCCCGCACACCAGCAGCGCGACGACCGCGGTCAGCGCCGCCTTCGCGTGCCGGCGGCGGCGCAGCAGATCCGGCGTCCGGGCCTGGAGCGAACAGGGGTCGAACTCGGGGGAGTCGAGGAGCGCGGGCGGCACCGGGACGCCCGCCGCCTCGGCCAGCGCCGCGTACGGGTGCGCGACCCCGGCGTCCGCGAGCACCCGCCGGGCCTCCGTGTCGGTCAGCCCCTCCAGACCACGCAGGGCGTGGGCGGCGCGGCCCGGACCGGAGAGCGCCGACAGGGCGTTCTCCAGGGCGAGCCCGTCCGATCCGCCGGAGTGCGGGAACAGCCGCAGCCCCCATACGAGTGGCAGGAGCGAAGGCAGGCGGGCGCGGCGGCCCGCCGCCAGGGCCGCCCGCAGCATCCGTCGACGGGCGAGCGCGTACGACGGATCCACCGCCGCCGCACCGCCGGGCCCGCGCGGCACCGGGACGCCGCCCCCGGCCCCCGCACGGCGCCCGGACAGCAGACACCGCTGGGCCAGCGCGTGCGCCTTCAGCACCCGGCGATGGCTGCCGAGCGACGGCGGCAGCACGAGATAGCCGAGCCGGACCAGCCGCGGATAGTGCTCGACGAGCGCGGCCCCGGCCTGCTTCCCGTCGGTCGGGGCGGCTGCGGAAGGTACTTCTGGCAGTGGACGCACGTTCAGCAGAACGAGCGAATCGTGCGATGGTCACCCCGGCCCGTCCGCGCAGGGCGCGGCGACCGTGCCCACCGTCCGTCGGCTGGAACCGTGCGGCATACCCGTGCGAGCACGGCCGGAGGGCACCTCCGCGGACCGATTCAAGACAATTCGACATCTCTCGGCAGGTAGAGCAGCATGGCTATTCGGGAGGTGTACAGATCGCTGGCCCCCAGCAATGACGGCGCGGCCAGTCGACGGGCGCCGGGTAACCGACTCCTACGCGATCACAAGCCATGAGCTCATATGATCTCGTTTTCTCGCCGCCGCCCACCAGGCCCAGGCCGTTCGTGAGCATCTCTCTTCTCGGCGGTTTCGACATCGTCGTCGGCGACGAACCAGTGACCGTCCCGGTCGGCTCGAAGCGACTACTGGCGTTCATCGCGCTACAATACCGGGCTGCTGTTCCCCGAACTCTGGTCGCCGGGAGTCTCTGGCCCGAAGCGACCGAGCAGGGCGCGAACACGAATCTGCGGTCGGCACTGTCACGTCTCCAGGACCTCGGCAAGCAGGCGCTGAACATCTGCCCCGCCGAGGTGCGTCTCGCACGCGAGGTCGAAGTCGACCTGTTCCGGGCTCGCTCGTTGGCCCAGCGCATCATCGATTCCCAGGTCCCGGCCGAGGAGCTCAAACTCACCGCGGCGGCTGTCGACCAGCTGTCCGCAGATCTGCTGCCCGGCTGGTACGACGAGTGGATGCTGCCTGAGGCGGAGCAATGGCGGCAGCTTCGGCTTCATGCCCTTGAGGCACTGACGGAAGCCTTCATCGACACGAAGGAGTTCGCCTGGGCCGTGACAGCCGCCCATGCGGCTGTCCAGGCGGACCCGCTGCGGGAGAGCAGTCAGGCTTCGCTGATCCGGGCCCACCTCGCGGAGGACAACCGGTCCGAGGCGTTGTACGACTTCGAACGCTACGAGCAGCAGCTCAGCGACGAGCTGGGACTCCAACCCACACCGCGGCTGCGCCGGCTGGTGAGCGAACTGCAGCGGTCGCGCCCCGGTGGCGGATCGCCGTAGCTGCCCCATTAGCGCGGATAGCGCGGAGTTGGCAAACCCGCCACTGTCCAGTGGCGGGTTCGCGTTACCGAGTTCGGTCGGTTTGGCGTGGTCAGCACGCGACAAGGGTCACGTCTGTGCGCCTTGCTGGAGGACGTTGCCGGTGCCGGGGCCGGTCTGTGCGCCTTGCTGGAGGACGTTGCCGGTGCCGGGGCCGGTCTGTGCGCCTTGCTGGAGGACGTTGCCGGTGCCGGGGCCGGTCTGTGCGCC